>NZ_APJW01000002.1 GCF_000454725.1 Chlamydia ibidis 10-1398/6
GGGCTCGGTGACATTCGGCGCCATCTACACTGACTTCCATAAGATTTTGGATAACACGGAGGTCAGAGAAGTTTCCCCATAGGGTGTTAGGAACTAAAGCACACACACGCTCGGGATTAGCAATATAGCCCGTTTTTTCCCACGTGAAAGTAGCATTTTGTTCATGAGCTCCCGACGATCCCTGAGCCCAGGAGACGGTCCAATTTCCCTGATAGCCATAGTGAGGAGTTTGGGTAGTGTTATTAGTAGTTGGTGCGCTGACTGTTTGGCTAGACCCACCTGTAATAACTACTCTAGATTGTGACTGATTTTTTCCAAAAATGGGATACTCATAGCCATTGCCATCGGCATCGACTAAAGACAAAGAAGTTACAGAAGGTTGGGTGCTTGAATTCGATGCGCTACTTGCTGTGATACTAGCTTTGGAGGCACCCCCCCCCCCCCCAATGAGGCAATATTGATAGCTAAGTTAGGAAGAGACAGAACAGAATTTGAAGAACCAGAATCTGTAGCAATTAGAGTCGTACCAAGATCCATGATGGTTGTCGAAGTATTATCTGATTGGGTGATGCTTTTAGCTTGTAGAGTAACTCCGTCTTTGAGAATTAGGGTGCCTTTACTTAAAGTAACTGCTTGTCCTAAAGAAGATTTTAGGTTGTCAGCGACTTTAGCTTCTTCTGCTGAAAGTTTTTCTCCTGAGAATACAACAGATCCAGTGTGGGATGCATCATTGATTGTTACAGTTCCTGTCCCTGTCCCACTAATAGGATCATAGAAGTAAATACCATAACCTTCTTTAGATTTTAGAGTTACTGCTCCATTAGAAGTACTCAGATCAATGGCGTTTCTTTTTTTAGATGAGCTCGATCCTGTTTTAACTAAAGTATTCGCGTCAAATATGATGTCACCAGCCTGAGCATGTAGGGTACAAGTTCCATTTGTTCCAGTGATCGCAATAGCTCCTCCCGAACCTTCTGTGGTGTTTATTACGGTATTTCCAGTGAATAAAGTAGGGCCGTCGGCAATCAAATTGAGGCTATCAGTAGCAATAGCTCCGCCCTTCTCTTTAGCTATATTATTTGCAAAGGTTAATCCAGAATTGCCTGAAAAATTAAGAGTTTTTGAGGAAGTTATGCAGGATATCGCTCCTCCTTTTCCTGAAGTACCTTGAGAAGCATCATTATCAGAGAAAATCACATTTCCATTATTAGAAATAGTGATAGAGTCTGACGAATTTATTGCCCCACCGTTTCCACTGGTTTTTGCTATGTTATTAGCAAAAAGTATACTGTTGTTGTTGGAAATAGTCATGGCAGCAGTTGAGCTGATGGCTCCCCCATCTTGTTCAGCTTTATTATTTGCAAATACAACAGAATCTGAAGTATTTTTTAAGGTTAGTCCTGCACAGCATATTGCTCCACCACATTGCGAAGACGTTAAGCAACAGTTGTTCTGGAATTTAATGGCAGTGTTATTATTGAAAGTAGCCTGCCCAGAAACTTTAACGGCTCCATAACATTTATTAGTTGCTGTAGTAGGACAATACATGCAGACGAAATTAGAGAAGCCCGATACGGATAGGGGTTGGTTTGACCCACCTACTTCAATAGCAGCTGGTTTAGATGTATCGGCATTAGTAATGTACTCGAAGCACAAACAGCCTCCATTGCCAGTTAAAGTAAGCCCTGAAGAGGTTGTAGTAGGGCAAAAACAACTATTATTTGAAGAAGTTAACGATAGATTCGAGAAATGTATATCTCCACTGCAGTTATATTCATTGGCATTTAATGTTGTAAATGAACTGCTTCCACTACAACCATTTGATGGTCCTATGTTTTGCGCTTGTGCAAAGCATAGTTGACTCGTGGTAATTAATGTCGATGACATTAACAACCAGAGATTTAAACGTTTCATATATAGCTCTTGGTAAATTGAGATATCCTTAATGGATCAAAAAAATAATTAAAAATCAAGAAATAGAGCTGTTAAGAAAGGAAGCAGAAGAGTTCTGTTGTCATTGCGTTATATTTCTCTATTTATATAGCATAGAGGGATAATTCTGAAAAATTTAATGTGTAAAATTCTGCTGCTAACTTTTAGAGCACTGGGCACGAAGCTGTGTTTTGGAAAGTTGCTTGAGGTTAAAAATCTATGATCACAAGAACTAAAATCATTTGTACTATAGGACCAGCAACCAATAGTTCTGAAATGCTAGAAAATCTTTTAGATGCAGGGATGAATGTTGCACGATTGAATTTTAGTCATGGTACACATGAAAGCCATGGAGAGACTATCAAGCTTCTTAAAGCATTAAGAGAAAAGAAGCAAGTTCCTTTAGCTATTATGTTGGATACTAAGGGCCCAGAGGTTCGTTTAGGAAATATTCCACAGCCTATTAAAGTCTCTCGGGGTCAAAAAATCACGCTTACGGGAAAAGAGATAGATGGATCATTAGAAAGGGGGGTAACTCTCCATCCTCAATGTATTTTTCCTTACGTACGCGAGGGTGTGGATGTCTTAATAGACGATGGTTATATCCAAGCTGTCATTACTGGCGTAGGTGAGCAAGAATTAGAGATAGAATTTCTGAATTCAGGGGAGCTTAAGTCTTACAAATCCTTGAGCATACGCGATATTGATTTAGCCCTTCCCTTTATGACTGATAAAGATATTGCTGATTTGAGATTCGGTGTGGAGCAGGGTATAGACGTCATAGCAGCATCATTTGTCCGATATCCTGAAGATGTAGAGACCATACGTAAATGTCTTGAAAGTTATGGGCGCCCTGATTTGCCTATTATTGCGAAAATCGAAAATCGTTTAGGGGTTGAAAACTTTGCACAAATTGCTAAGGTTTCTGACGGAATTATGATTGCGCGTGGCGATTTAGGTATTGAATTATCTGTTGTTGAGGTCCCTAATTTACAAAAGATGATGGCTCAAGTTTCTCGGGAGACTGGCCGTTTTTGTATTACTGCCACACAAATGTTGGAGTCTATGATTCGTAATATGTTGCCAACCAGAGCCGAAGTTTCCGACATAGCTAATGCTATTTATGATGGTACATCCGCTGTGATGTTGTCTGGAGAAACAGCATCAGGTAGTTATCCCACAGGTGCAGTAAAAATTATGCGTTCAGTAATTCAAGAAACTGAGAAGCATATTAATTACCATAATTTTTTAAATTTTGATGATAGTAGTAGTGAAGTAAAAGTGTCACCTTACTTACAAGCTATAGGATTATCTGGAATTCAAATTGCTGAAAAAGCAGATGCTAAAGCTATCATTGTTTATACAGAATCTGGAGGATCTCCGATCTTTCTATCTAAGTATCGTCCTAAGTTACCCATTATTGCTGTCACTCCTAAGTTAGACATTTACTATCGATTAGCTTTAGAGTGGGGAGTTTATCCTATGCTAACACAGGATCCTGATCGTGTAGTTTGGAGACACGAAGCTTGTATCTATGGTATAGAAAAAGGCATTTTATCAAATTATGATAGAATCCTAGTCCTTAGTCGTGGTATTGGTATGAAAGAAACTAATAACCTTACCTTAACTACCGTTAATGAAGTTATTGCGACTAAGCTAGGATCTTAGTTTGTTGCCTTTCACGGTTTAATTAGGCATAACGTTGTTCTATGTGGTTTATTTTCAGGTTTTTGTTGTTTTAAAAAATTTGATATAAACTTTTCTTCTTGTTATTGTAATTCCTCTATTACTTTCTGATTCTCAATGACTACGGCTCTTTGGGGCTGTAGTTATTTTTTTGTAATTTTCAAGTTAGGTGGTTTTGATGTCATTTCCTATTGGCAGTAGTGATAGTACTTCTCGGATTTGCTTGATCAGTGATAATGCGGGAGGTGAAGGAGATATCTCTACTGCATCTGGGGTTGACAATGTTGGATATCAGTGTTGTGATGATGAGGGTGCCGCCGGAGATTCTAGAGGAGCATCTTCTGTTGCATTATCAGTTTTAGGTATTGACAATCCCGCATCTAATGGTGTGTGCAATCCGTGTATCTTAAGGCGTACCTTATCCAACACAAGTGTTTGGAGTCAAATACAGGCAGTATCAACTTGCTATGACGATTTAAGCATATGTCAAAGTCCTTGGAAGAGAAATTATCCAGACCTTTTTCGTCTATTCAATACTATTTGGGCACCTTTGAGTTTGTGTATTTCTAATTCCCGTGCTTTTTATACAAGAGATTTCGTTGCAACTTTATTAGGATCTAAGTCTTCAGAAGAAGATGAGGGTTTATTACAGTTATTTTGTCTCGTACAGGGTGGTAGTAATTCTGGGAAAGGAGTTGATCTAGGAATGGCTCCTGGGGTCCTGTCTACTTTGATTTATAACGCTAAGTACTCTCAGCCTGAGGATAACTCAGAATGTTGTGGTGGATCAGAGTGCTGTCTAGGGTTATTGAATAGGATTGCTAGTATTTTTAAGAGAAACCAAATTACCGATAATAGCGAGGATAGATTAAACTTTGAAAGTAATATAAACGGTTTAGAAACTCAATGGGGTAACTTAATACTTCTATTAGCATTAGAAATACTAGGTGTGAATATCGATTCGTTGCTAGCAGCAGAAAAAGTGGCCATTCCTAGTATTTCGAATATACAATTCGCGTGCCAGGATGTATCTAGGCTTTTGAGCAAAATATGTGATCTCTGCACATTAGATGTTTTCTGTGCGGCAGCAACATCAAGTAGATTTGTAGCGACGCATACCTTATGGAGAGAGTGTTTGTTAGAAGGTCTATCAAGTGTCAATGTAGAGGTATCTCCTCAGATGTTGACAGAGAAAGTATTTATGCGTGGAATTCCTGGACGTCTCAGTGCTGCATTAAATATGGAGATGGTCGCTGCTATTTTAGTCAATCTTTCTACTTGCATAGAAGATAAAAGGGGTTGCGCAAATCCTTTGGGTGTATCTTTAGTTTCTAGAGTTCTTTATGATTTGGGTGCCGTTTTGACTAAAGCAGTAGAGAAGAACCAAGAGATAGTTGTAGATTTTCGTACCTTGTTGGAACTACTAGTAATCATTCTATTTTGGCATGGATGTGATGTGACTTCTATGCGTTGTTTTGGTACTTCAAGTTTAGAAGAAAGAGAGGATATTTCTTCATTGATGGCCTGTATTTCTACGCAATTGGATAGCAACTTACAGACAGAGGATTCCCGTAGCATAGGGCCAAATAATCCTTTTGCAGAGATCGCTATGTCATTAATGGGTAGTACCGGATCTCGTGATTAAAATCTTTGCATAAAAGGATGTGGGTAGTTATGGATGTAGGAAAAGTATTTTATTCATGGGAGGTATCATGAAACGCATTCTTTCTGCGTTGTTGTTTTCTTATGTTACTTTGTTTTTGCCTGGTTGTACATTAATTCCAAACGAACATGTAGTTGAACAGAGAGCTAGTTGTGATTCTAACTAGATAATCTGTGATGATCTGTTATAATTACGATGATGGTGTTGGAAAATTAAGATAGTCTGTCTTCGTGATTATAGTAATACAAAGTTACTGTTCTTTAGTTTGTAGTCTGCACTTGTTTTTATTTTTTTCTTTGTTATAACGTAGCTGCAACAGTGGGTTTGCATTCTATCTAGGGAATTGTTTCTTGAAAAGAATGCTAGGTTCCTGGATGGTAATCTCTCTATAGGTAGAGGAAAACTACATAATAAAAATATAAGGACAGCGGTTATGCGAAAGTTATTTTTGTTGGCTTCTTGTGGATTTGTGTCTTTAAGTGCGCTGGTTCTTCCTGGCTGTTCTTTCTGCCCTGGGGGGAGTTATCATCCTAAATTATACACCTCTGGTAGCAAAGCAAAAGGGGTAGTGGCTATGTTGCCAGTTTTCTACCGCTCCGGAAAGTCCTTGGATGTGTTGCCTTGGAATTTACAAACCGAATTTACCGAAGAAATTAGTAAAAGATTGTATGCTTCTGATAAGGTATTCCTTATCAAACATAATGCTAGTCCCCAGATTATTTCCCAGTTTTATGCTCCTTCCGTAACACAGTTTTCTCCAGAGTCCATAACGTCTTTCCTACCTGCAGAGTTTATAGTTGCTACAGAGATTCTTGAGCAAAAGTCTTCGGGGGATGTGTTTGGTCATGATTCTATAACTGCTTCTGTACGTGTACGTGTATTCGATATTCGTCATAATAGGGTTTCTTTAATTTATCAGGAAATTATTGAGTCTACTCAGCCAATAGCGGCTGCCGCGAGCGATTACTATCGTTATGGATGGCCCACAAAACATTTCGATGCAACGCCTATGGGCCTAATGCATAATCGACTGTTTCGTGATATTGTGGGAAGAGTTGAAGGTTACATTTGCGCTAACTACTCATAAGGTATGTTACATTCTTGGCTATTTTTTTTAATATTGATTGTTTTAGCTCTTTGCGCGTCTAGGCGTTTTTTTGTTTGGCCTTGTCCTAATGATAAGACTCCTATTGAGTTGGTGCATGTATTGGCTGGAGCCTCTCTGTTTTTGTTTGCCAGTTTGGGGCTGTCTTTCATGCCTGCATACTCAGATATTACCTTGTGCTCTCTCCATGGGATATTTTTAGCAACAGCTTTTCTTTTTTACTTATTAGGTCTACCTATTAGTGTTACCCGTGGTGTACTTTATTCAGGAGAAAAGACACCAACGACAATTGTTAGATGTCTGTTTCCTGCAGTGCGTATGTGGATTATCGTTGTTGCTTTGACACAGATATTCGGAGCTATTTTAAATAAACTTGTTGGCGCCTTTGTATCTTCAGATTTACTGGAGGCACAACATCTAACTCAAGAAGTACAACAGGACTTGCCTGCAGCGTATAATGTAGCGTTTATTTTCAGCGTAGGTTTATTAATTCCTTTTGCAGAAGAGGTGTTTTTTAGAGGTTTTCTACAAACTTTTTTAAAAAACAAAATGCGGAGGAAATATGCCCTTCTATATACATCCGTTATCTTTGCTCTTTCTCATGTCGAGCGTTCATTAGGGAGCCTGGTTTTTGTTCCCTTGCTATTTATCTTCTCTTTGTGTGCAGGATTTCTATATGAAAAAGAGCGTCACATTGCAGCGCCACTGATCTTACATACCCTCTTTAACATGACAAATATTGGAATGTTATCATTGCAGACAGCATAGAAAAGTAAGCCGGAGAAGCACCCTTAGCAAAAGAGAACCCTGCTTAGGGCTGCTACCTTCCAGTCCTGACCCGGTTCACAGGTGCCTTTTCTTAAGAGGTCCCCAGCTTACCCTTAACTTGATAACACAATTTAGGTTTTACGACAACTAATGCAAGCTAGCCCTTATGGCGACAAAGAAAGGGGGCTATAGTTCTAGGGTCCCCGGATAGTGAAGCAGAGACTTTAATAGGAGCTTCAGAAAAAGGGCATGCGAATTTTATCAAATGCGAGTGAAGAAGAGGACGGAAAATATTTTTAGGTTGTTGTTTAGGACCATAATCTATATCACCAACAATTGGACAACCAAGCGTCTGCATATGTAAACGAATTTGGTGAGTCCGTCCTGTAATGGGAAGACATTTCATTAAAGTGTAACCCCTATAGGTGTCCAACACCGACCACTTCGTGATAGCAATTTTCCCAAGTTCTCTAGTCGTATTACCGAAAAGTACTGCGCCGCAACGACGCGATTTAGGAGCGGTATATGAAGTGATTATTCCTGAAGATTTTTTTGGATGGCCAAAGACTAAAGCTGTATACTGCTTATGTATTTTTCGCTTTTTGAATAGATGCATGAGGAGATCAGCAGATTGCATAGTCTTTGCAAATAGAATGCAGCCAGTTGTATCTCTATCTAATCTATGAACAATGTGTAAACGTACCATCTTCGCAAGATCCTCTGTGGATAAGTGCGAAGGTTTATCATAAATACAAAACTGAGAGGATTCGTAGAGAATCTTTGGTTTTGACCCCGTATGCAAGGATAGCGTGATATGATCTCCTCGATTTACTTTGTAAGACTCGAATCTCTCTATCGAACCATTTACTCGACAACCATGATAACGAATAGACGCAGCAATAGCCTGCTTACTAAGATCAGGGAGATGGGAACGAAGAAAAGATGATAACCTCATCTCACAATCCGCAATCCATGTAAACTCTTGCATATACCCTAAACAATATAAATACTACCTGTCCATCGGTGGATCGGTAAATTTTACGAGAATCCCTATGATAAAGATAGCTTTTTCTGAAAGATTAAAGGATTTTCCTTTGGAAGATTTAAAAAAATGGTTTGTTGAAAACAAACGTAGTTTCCCTTGGCGCGATAATCCTTCCCCCTACTATGTGTGGGTTTCAGAAGTTATGCTTCAACAAACTCGAGCTGAGGTTGTTGTAAAATATTTTCTTAATTGGATGGATTTATTCCCTACAATTGAAGCTCTTGCTAAGGCAAAAGAAGAAGAAGTCATTAAGACTTGGGAAGGATTAGGTTACTATACGCGTGCTCGCAATCTTCTTGAGGGAGCACGTTTGGTTATGGAAAACTTTGGAGGTAATCTTCCTAGTGATCCTGTAGAGTTAAAGAAAATCAAAGGACTTGGCCCTTATACTATCCATGCTATCTTAGCTTTTGCTTTTAAACAAAGAACAGCAGCTGTAGATGGCAATGTCTTAAGAGTAATGAGCCGAGTTTTTTTAATAGAAGCTTCTATTGATTTAGAGTCTACAAAAACTTGGATTTCGCGTATTGTCCAGATTATTTTGCCTAAAAAAGATCCTCAATTAGTTGCCGAAGCTTTAATAGAATTAGGAGCCTGCATATGTAAACGTGCTCCACTATGTGAAAAATGTCCACTGCGTAGTATTTGTGGCGCTTATCAGAAGGGTGAGCAGAGATCTTTGCCTATACGTCATGAAAGGAAAAAAATTATTACATTGTTCCGATGGGTTGCCGTGATTATCTACGGAGATAGTATTGTTCTTGAGCAAAGAAAACCTGAAGAAATCATGGCGGGGCTCTATGAATTTCCTTATATTGAAGTAAATACTTCTCAAGATCTACTTGATACCGAAGCCTTAATAGGACAAATGGAAAACCTTACTGGTGCCAGCTTAACTTTGTGTGGTGATTTTGCTGAACAAAAGCAGTCGTTCACTCATTATAGAGTCCGACTTGTTCCTAAGATTTTGAAAGCGCTATCCCTACCGAAATTGTGCTCTTTATATCCTATCAGTTCTATAGATTCTCTACCGTTTTCTTCAGGGCACAGGAAAATAAAAAATTTGATATTAGAGAATCTTCATAATTATGAAAGCCTTTTGATTTCCGAGGTGTGTAGTCATGACGCATGATGCTTTTGCTCCTTTAATTAATGTTGTTGAAAATATGATTGTTAGACGTATCTGCCCCTGGGCAGATACTCAAGATTTTCATAGCATTACAGAATATATCGTCAACGAATGCCGTGAATTTATTGAAGCTATTAATGAGGGTCAATCTCCTTTAGATATAGCTTCGGAGGCTGGGGATGTGTTGACAACAACATTAATGTTATGTTTTTTACTCGAACGCGAGGGTCTGTGTTCCGTGTCAACAGTTATAGAAGAAACCATAGCTAAGCTAGAACGTCGATCTCCTCATGTTTTTGACCCTAATAATTCGATATCCTTAGAAGAGGCAGAAGCTAGTTGGAAACTTGCCAAACTGCAAGAAAAACAAAACCGTAAGTCAATATGAATTTGAGCGGCGTATGCCGCTAAAGTCGTATAACTACCAGAAGTTTAACAGAAATTTATTCTAAATAGGTTCTTGAGTTTGTTCAACGGGATCGAAATAAGAAAAACCTATAGGTACCGGAGAAGTTTTAGGATGTACGTATTTGTATACAACGATCACAGCGATAGCTAGAGGTACTAGCGCAGCTAATCCAATAGCAGCTAGAGCAGGTATGGAAAAGGCTACAGCAGCACCAGCAGAGGCAGCAATTGTGATTGCAGTTAAAGCAATAGCCACAATTATTAAGACGCGTGCTAAACGTAGTTTTTGATTGTACTCAGCGCCAATTGGGTACTCTTTAGGATAAACTAACGGTCTATTGGTACTGGAGGAACCTTCAGATTCAGGTAAGGTCATAATTTTTAATAGCCTTCTAGTTGCATAATAGTTTCATAGTTTATTTTAAACGATTTCGGTCTTTTATCGTATGAAATTCAATAGTAATTTTGTTGTAGTAAAAATAAATTATCAATCTTAGTGAGATATTAAATTTTTTAATAAAAGGATTTTCTTGCTTACTGTGTCTTTAGGATAAGGGAGATGTGTACGGATTCTCAGCAAATAATTTCTTTAAATATAACTATTTTGTTATATCACATTAAAAAACAGTGTTCTGTGATTAGTGTACGCCCATAGGTTTGCACAGCAATTCATTCCCAAAGTTGTTAATTTGATTTCTATGCAAAAAACTGTAGAGCTTGAGTATTTTGGTCTAAGTGATATTGGCATGGTTCGTACGCGAAATGAAGATTTTTGGCAGGTAAACCTAGATTCTCGCGTTGTAGCAATTGCTGATGGTATGGGAGGTCGTCTAGGTGGAGAAGTAGCCTCTTATGAAGCTGTAGTTAGATTAATCGAAATGATTAACGCGTATCACGAGAATTTAGAAGATCTCGAAGATGAAAAGTATAAAGAAGCTTTACAAATGATTTTATCAAAAGTTAATGGCTTGATTTATGAGCATAGTCTTGTAGAAGCTCATCTAAGAGGAATGGGCACCACATTAAGTTTTATGCATTTCCTTCAGAACAAGGCCTGGCTTTTCCATATAGGTGACAGTAGAATATACCGGTTACGTAATGGGGTTCTGTCCTGTTTGACAGAAGATCACTCCTTAGAGAATCGGTTGAAAAATCGTTATAAACTTCCTAAACAATCAGATAAGATGTATTCTTACCGTCATATTCTGACTAATGTTTTGGGAAGCCGTCCGTATATTGTTCCAGATATTCGTGAAATCACTTACGAAAAAGAAGATCTATATGTGCTTTGTTCTGACGGTCTAACCAACATGGTTTCTGATGCAGATATTAGAGAGATTTTAACTCAGCCCTCCACATTAGAAGAAAGTAGTAACATTCTCATTTCTTTAGCTAACAGTCGTGGGGGATCTGATAACGTCACTGTGGTATTAGTCCGAGTACAATAGTATTTCCTAAGGGACTTTGTCATGATTTATTTGGATAATAATGCCATGGCTCCTCTAGCGCCAGGTCTTCTAGAGTTCTTGCACCAGCTTTTTTCTGATAGGCAGGTATTTGCTAACCCCTCAAGTGTTCATAGTCCTGGGAAATATTCTCGGCAGATTATTCGTGAGACTACGGAATTGATTCAAGAAGTGTTAGGATTTTCAGGTCAGGTTCTCTATACTTCTGGAGCTACTGAAAGTCTAAATTTGGCTATTACCAGTTTAAAGCCGGGTAGTCATGTCATTACTTCAAGTATGGAGCACCCAGCTATTATAGAGACTCTGAAACACGCGAATCTTTCTGTGACCTATCTGGATCCCGAAATTGGTCAGTGTGCCCTTACTCCTAAACAAATAGAAGACAAGATTACACCACAAACTTCTGCCATTGTTCTGGGATGGGCAAATAGCGAAATTGGTGCAAAAACTGATATAACTGCTATTGGAGAAATCGCTTGTAAGCATAACTTATGTTTTATAGTAGATGCTACAGCTATTGTAGGAAGAGAAAAAATAGTAATTCCTAAGAGTGTTACTATGACTATCTTTAGCGGACATAAGTTTCACGCAATGTCCGGAATAGGAGTTCTACTTATTACACCTAAAAATAAAATCACACCTATGTTGTGGGGAGGAGGTCAACAAAATGGACTCCGTTCCGGCACTGAAAATCTTTGGGGGATAGCGTCTCTTCTATATGTTTTTAATGTTTTAAAAGAAAAACAGGAAGAAATAGCAGAAAAGATAGCCAGTTATCGTGATCACTTTGAAAAAAGTGTTAAATCTCAAATTCCAGAAGTAATTATCCATTGTGAGGACAAAGTAAGAGTCAATAATGTATCGGCAATAGCATTTCCTCCTTTAGAGGGAGAAGTAATGCAAATTGCTTTAGATGTTGCTGGAGTTGCTTGTGGTTACGGTTCAGCATGTTCTTCCGGAGCTACCACAGCTTTTAAATCGTTAGTGGCAATGCAAGTAGAGCCCAATATCTCTTTATCAACGTTGCGCTTTTCGTTTAGCTATCTTCTGACTTTCGATGATATTAATCGGGCTGTAGACATTATTGTTAGGGTGTCTGATCAGCTGAAACATGCATGGTTATGATAGCAAATTCTTAATAGAAATACTCTTGATTCCGTATAGGGATATTTCCTTGATTTCTAATAGTAGATTATCTGTAATCACAGATGTTCCTATTTCTGGTGGTGTATCGAGTAGCTGCAAAACGAGCTGAGCTAGAGTATTTACCCCATACTGAGAGAGATGAATGCCTAATTCTTTTTCTATTTCCTTGAGCGGGGTATTTCCGGAGAAAGTTCTTTCAATTAAAGAGATAGTTTTAGGCTTTAGTTGTGCAATATTTGAAGTATTAAATAAGATTTTGAAAATCGCGTTAAGGCTTAGAATTCCCATAGGTTCTCCAGAGGAATTTAAGACTACAGCTACGCTAGAGCAGTTATCTCGAAACTCCTTGAGAATACGGATAAGCTTAGACTTTGCAGTAATAAACCATGGGGAATGTAAGTGGTGAATTAGAGAATCATCTGGGTCTTTGTTTACGAAGTCTTTGGGAAGGGCGATACCAATGATATTTTTTCTCACTTTATGATAGACGGGGACAAACTCAATATCAGTGTTCCTAATAATCTCACATAAATCTCTTACGTTAGCTGACGATGGCAGCATCACTACCTGGTTTAATGTTTGACATACTTGTTCTGCAGAAGTTGCACTCAAAGAAAAAATATTTGTAGCAATGACATTGAAATCTTGTTCCTCATGATGAGTTTCCAAAGCTTTTTGAAATTCATCTCGACTTAATGTAGAGTTCAGTTTTTCTTTTTTGATTTTAAGTAGGTAATACACGCCTTGGGTGAGACTTCCAATGAACTGTATTAGCGGGTAGAACAAATAATGTGAATAATAGAGAATAGGCGCTCCCCAGAGAGCGAGTTTTTCAGGGATTTTGCGTGATATTGTGAGCGGCAAAAGCTCGGCAAAGATCACGACAAGGAAGATCTGGGTGAACGGAGCATAATCTGGAGAAATTCCTAAAGCCTTATAACAATGTCGCGAGGATTCTGAGCCTACTTGCAAGGCAATATTGACACCAAGCATAACTGTGCCAAATAGCCGATAAGGGCGACGTATTAGGAAGTTAATATAACGGGCTTTCTTATGATTTTTGGTTAGGTAGTATTGTAAGCGTACTCGATTAAAGGAAACACAAGCCATTTCCATCATTGAGTAAAAACCTTGTAAGATGACACAGATCACGTTGATGGCAAGCCAGAAGAAAGGAGAATTAATCATGCATCTTCCTTATATATACTCGGCGAACACGATTAGGAGCAGCATCTAATATTTGGAAAACTAGATTATTCCAAGAGAGCTTAGTTCCTGTTGAAGGGATAGAACCTACTTGTTCTGTTAACCACCCTCCTAAAGTTGCGCTATTATTATTTGTAGGTAAATTAATGTTGAAGATCTCACTAAGATCACTTAGTTCCAACGTGCCTGTTGCAATGATAACGTTTTTTCCTGACATCGTATAAAGAACTTTTTCTTTACGCTGATCAATAATCTCTCCAGAAACTATTTCAAATAGATCTTCTTGGGTAATCAAACCTTCTATAGAACCATACTCATCAATAATCATACCTAAAGTCTCGTCTTCTGCAGCAAGGTGACAAAGAGCGGTTTTTGCAGAGATAGTCTCCGGCATGTAATAGGGCTTTTTAAGTAAAGGTAGTAGTTCGTCAGAAGATTGTAAAGGTCGACCGTAAAGAAGCAAGGTTTTTGCAGTACATATACCTAAAAGATTTTGAAGATTATTATTACAGACGGGAACACGAGAGCAGTGTTTTTCAGAAAACAAATTGTAAAGGTTATCAATAGGCATTTGTATGTCGTAAAACAAGACATTTTGTCGCGGTTTCATTCTTTCTTTCACGCTACAATCGCTTAAGGATAAGTAGCCGTATAAAAGACGGCTTTCTTCTTGGTTAACAACTCCAAAATCTTTACAACTTTGTAAAACTTCTTTGAGCTCTTGAGGCTGAATGATGTCTACTTGCTGGTTAGCAAGAAGTTTCTGAACAATATAATTAATCCCGCTTATGGCCCAATCTAGTAGAGGACGTAAGATTTTTGTAAAAATGAGGATTACAGGAGCTACGGAACCAGAAATTTGTGCATTATAAGGTAATGCAACAGCTTTGGGAAGAATCTCGCATAAGATAAGAGTTAAGGCTAAGGGGAAACCAACAGTGAGTAACCAAGAAGCATTATCACCAACTAAAATAGCAACGCAATTTTGGATGCCAATATTTAAGCCAATATCACAAAAAATTAATGTAATTAACAAATGGTGTGGGTGGGATAGGAGAGAAGCAACCAATTGCTGTTTTTTATATTTTGAACGCTTGTAATGTGAAATTAACGAGGTCGGTAAAGAAAATAACGCGATTTGCGATAGAGAGATAAATCCTGAACAGAGGGTGAATAAAATAATCAAGAAAGTCAGAATAGTAGAGATCATCTATGTGCCTGGATTCGTATCCTCGGGGGAAAAAAAAGATACTTTAGTATACCCTTTGGGGACTAAACCTAACCTTTGAATTAACGCTGCTTCTATAACTAAAGGGTCATCCCAATGTTGAATGTGAAGACGCAATTCTTTTTGTTTCTCCTCAGCGCGAAGAATTTGCCCTTGAATGTACGTAACCCGACTTTTTAGGCGCTGCTCTTCCTGATGCAAATTCCCAATCGCGCGATCATACACAAATCTACCGATAAGTATGCAAAGAATCAACCACCAAGAATTAACAATGATCTCTTCAAAACATCTTAGCCATAGTATCTTTCGCATATTATGACTTTAAACAAAAGGCACTGTAATCCCTTGCTGCTTTTGGTATTTACCTTTTCTTTCGGCATAAGAGACCTCACAAATCTCGTCAGCCTCAAAGAATAAGACCTGAGCAATACCCTCATTAGCATAAATTTTTGCAGGTAACGGAGTCGTATTAGAAATTTCTATTGTTACGTATCCCTCCCATTCCGGCTCGAAAGGAGTAACGTTTACAATGAGTCCACAACGTGCATACGTAGATTTCCCAATACACATTGTAAGAACATTTCTCGGAATGCGGAAATATTCTACGCTATGCGCTAGGGCAAAGGAGTTAGGAGGTATGACGCAAACATCATCGGTGATTGAAATGAAGGTATCCTCAGTGAAGTGTTTAGGATCTACAATGGAGTTATAAACATTTGTAAACACTTTAAACTCTCGAGATAAACGCAAATCATAGCCATAGCTGGACAAACCATAGCTAATCAATTTCTCTCCAGTTGTTTCGTTGATATTTACCTGGCAGTCAACAAAGGGCTCAATCATCCCATGTGCTAAAGCCATCCTACGGATCCATTTATCTTCTTTAATACTCATTCAGAAACCTTATTCATTAGATTGAATGAACGTTTGTTATTTGAGTCTACCACTACTATACTTAATAGAGGAATCTATAAAAACGAACTGATAGGTTATGCTCAATTCGTATCTTTTTCAAGATTAAAGAAATCAATAGTGATAAGTACTTATCTTTTTCAAGACCTAAGTCTCGATTCTTTCTATCTAAAAAATTTTCTTCTTAACAAGAAATAAGGAAACAACTCAGTTATATGCCGTCACAAAAGAGGAACCCTCGAAGAGGATTATGTAATTAGATCATTGGCACTTGCGTGATAGTAACACGCCTGTAAGCGTAACCTTATGGCGATCTTAGATAATACTATAGGAAAAAGGCAAATCTTATTTTTTTATGTGAGTATTTTTCTCTAGTAGATTCAAGGGGACAAGTATATTTTTTGTTTATAGATGAAAAATATGAGACTATTTGGATGATTTCTATGAATTTAGTAGAAGTACATCAAGAACCCCTTGACTTTAGGATTGATGGTATGTCAGAAAGTCTTTTTTCTTTCTTAATAGGCTCATAATGACACATCAAGTTTCTGTGTTGCACAATGATAAGAAGTTCGATATATCTTTGCGTCCTAAAGGATTACAAGAATTCTGTGGTCAAAAGCAATTAACGGATCGTCTGGATCTTTTTCTTCAAGCAGCCTTACAAAGAGGGGAGGTCCCTGGTCATTGCTTGTTTTTTGGCCCCCCAGGATTGGGGAAAACTTCATTAGCTCATATCGTATCCTATACGGTAGGCAGAGGTTTAGTTATTGCTTCTGGGCCGCAGCTTATTAAACCATCAGATCTTTTGGGATTGTTAACCAGTTTGCAAGAAGGGGATGTATTTTTTATCGATGAAATTCATCGAATGGGTAAGGTAGCTGAAGAATATTTGTACTCTGCCATGGAGGATTTCAAAATTGATATTACCATAGATTCTGGTCCAGGAGCTCGATCGGTGCGTGTTGATCTCGCTCCTTTCACGTTGGTCGGAGCGACAACACGCTCTGGTATGCTGAGTGAACCTTTGCGTACACGTTTTTCTTTTTGTGGTAGGGTTTCTTATTATTCCGATGATGATTTAACAAGTATTTTAATTCGTTCTTCTGGTTTATTAGGTATAGAGGCTGAAATGTCAGCGCTGCATGAGATTGCTAAGAGATCCCGAGGAACACCAAGATTAGCTAATAATCTTTTGCGTTGGGTTCGAGATTTTGCCCAAATGCGTGAGGGTAATTGTATCAATAGTGACGTGGCAAAAAAAGCTTTGGCTATGCTATTAATAGATGATTGGGGGTTAAATGAGATTGATATTAAACTCCTCACTACAATAATAGATTATTATCAGGGCGGTCCCGTTGGAGTGAAGACTTTGTCCGTTGCTGTGGGCGAGGATGTGAAGACTTTGGAAGATGTTTATGAGCCATTCCTTATACTTAAGGGATTAATTAAGAAAACTTCCAGAGGTAGAATGGTTACTAAGTTAGCCTATGATCATTTAAATAGGGATTCGAGTAATTTACGTATTCCAGGAGAAGAATAGTGAAAATGTTGAAGCACATACTTTTAGGTTTTGCCTGTAGTATGAGCGTGGTAGGATACACAGAAGTTAAAGTATCCGACACTTTCATAGAACAAACAGTAGTTTGCGAACCTAAGGTTCGTGTTCTTCTTCTTAATGAGAGTACTACTGCGTTGATTGAATCTAAGGGTGCTTACCGAGTATATGTTGATAATGCTTTAGTGTATACTTCTGCTCAAGGTATACGATGTGCGGCTCATGCGTTATATGATGGTATTCGTTGGGGACAAAATTTCTCAAAAGCACATTGTTTGAAAATCGAACCTGTTGATAGTGGTGCTTTGCTTTTCGTGAATGGGATACAATATCAGGGTGCCCTGTATATTCATAAGACCGACAGGAACTGTATTATCGTTACAAATGAGTTAACTGTTGAGGATTACCTAAAGTCTGTTCTCTCAATAAAGTATTTGAGGGAATTAGATAAAGAAGCTTTGTCTGCTTGTGTTATTTTAGAACGTACTGCGCTGTATGAAAGATTATTGGCTAGAAGCTCGCAGAATTTCTGGCATGTCACTGCTGAGGAAGATCACTATGCTGGGTATGGAGCCACGAAGCAATTCTATGGTGTAGAGGAGGCTGTTGAGTGGACGTCGCGCTTGATAGTTGATAATCCCGATGGCTTAATCATAGATGCTGAAGGTTTGATTAAGGCTAATGTAGATCGGCTTGCTGTTGAAGGATATAATGCACGCCAGATTTTAGAAAGGTTCTATAAAGACGCAGACTTTGTTGTTATAGAATCCTGGGAAGAAGAAAGAAGCGATCTGAGTTAAGTTCTAATAGCATCACTAATAGCAACTAGGATAGTTCTTGCTTCTAATTGTGTCATTTCTTCTAGATTTTCTTCGATGAATCCCTTGGATGTATCTGCTACTTTCTTATAGTTAGTGAATCCTGCCCTCGGTTTCGGTAGTTTGATGGTTATTTCCTCTTCTTGTGTAGAGATAGCTATATATATGCTGTGCTGTTCGTCTTTCAGTTCATAGGCTAAGAATTTACTGGGTTGCCATGAAATAGGATTTGCTTCTGAATCTAACCAAGTAATTGTTTCCGTAGTTAAAAAGCCTTTATTGAAAATAGTTTGATGAGCTTTTCTAAAATTCAAAAGCTCTTTTACGAACGAGAATAACGAAGAGCGTTCTTTTAATTTATCCCATAGAAAATAGTTGGCCTGGTTATCTAAACTCCACCGGTTGTTGTTCCCTTGCCCAGTATGGCCATATTCATCCCCTGATTGAATCATAGGAATGCCTTGAGATAGTATTAGAATTAGAAAGAAGTTTTTTACCTGTTGTTCTCTTGCCTGCAGTATTTTTGGATCATTAGTGGGACCTTCTATTCCAAAGTTATAGCTAAAGTTCGCATTTGTTCCATCTGAGTTTTTTTCGCCATTTGCTTCATTATGTTTTTCATTATAAGAAACAGTATCATAAAGAGTGAATCCATCATGTGCGGAGATATAGTTAACAGAGTTGCAGGGAGATCCTTTAGGATAATTATCTTGAGATCCAGAGATCTTGGAAGCAAATAAACCTATTAAGTTGGGGGAGCCATTCAGGAATGCTTTGACTGTATCGCGGTAAGAGCCATTCCATTCGCTCCATCGTGGAGATATTGTAGGAAACATACCTAATTGATATAGGCCTGCTGCATCCCAGGGTTCAGCAATAAGTTTCGTATTTGCTAGCAATGGGTCATAGGCAATATCTTTGAGTACTGGTGCGATAGGTAGGGGAGATCCAAAAGGATCACGAGATAGTGCGGATGCTAAATCAAATCGAAAGCCGTCTACATGCATTTCTTCAACCCAGTAGCGTAGTATGTCTAGGATCCATTGTTTTGTCGGAGTGTGATTAGCATTGATAGTATTTCCACAACCTGAGTAGTTTACGTGTCTTCCTTCAGAATCTAACATATAGTATGAAGAGAGATCAATCCATGGTAAAGGACATTCTGTTCCCTCAAGTCCTGTATGGTTAAATACAACATCTAAGATAACTTCTATTCCTGCTTTGTGTAACTCTTTTACTAGCGTTTTGAATTCTCTTTGGGGAGCACACGGGTCAGATGCGTATGCATAACGTCGGCAAGGACAAAAAAAATTTACTGGGGCATATCCCCAATAATTATAAAGTGGCAGAGAGGAAGAACTTTTAAAAGGATGTGCAGTTTCATCGAATTCAAAAATCGGTAGTAATTCAATGGCTGTAATACCGAGTTGTTTTAGATAGTCAATTTTTTCAATTATTCCTAAAAACGTTCCTGGGTGATTAACTTTAGAAGACGCATCATAGGTAAACGATCGTACATGCATTTCATAAATAACTGATATTTCCCTAGGTATATTTAGTGGGGCGTCTCCATCCCAAGAAAATTCTTCATTTTTTAAATAACTAAAGGCATAGTCTCCCTGTGTTTTTGATGCGCCAAAGGTTTGAGGCGTGTGGAGGTTTTTGGCATAGGGGTCGGCAATATATTTTTCAAAATTGAAAGATGCTCCGATTTGTCCTGGGCCATTAATCCGAAAAGCGTAAGACCATGTGTCTGCAATGCCTGTAATTTCAATATGCCAGATATTGCCAGTACGGTTTTTATCTGCGGATAAAGGTAGCTCGTATATTTGGCCTTGTTGATCTGCAAGGACTAAAACTACCTCCGTTGCTTGTGAGGAGTAAAGGGAAAAGCGAAATCGTGATGGAGAAAGCTGAGTCGCTCCTAAAGGTGAAGGAATACCTGGATAGAAGTTAATTTTGGCCATTACCAAGCGAATAACACAAACTCAAGAGAAACACAAGAAAGTTTTTGGTTTTAAGTCTCTGAAATCGTTTACGAACAAATCTACTATGTGTTAACTTGAAAAAATAAGAAAAAGGTTAATTATTACAAGGAGATTCCCGCATGTCTAGGCAAAATGCTGAGGAAAATCTAAAAAATTTTGCTAAGGAATTGAAACTTCCTGATGTGGCTTTTGATCAGAACAATACGTGCATTTTGTTTGTTGATGGTGAGTTTTCCTTACACCTAACTTATGAAGAGCATTCTGATCGGCTGTATGTTTATGCTCCATTACTTGATGGTTTGCCTGACAATCCACAGAGAAAGTTAGCCCTATATGAGAAGTTGTTAGAAGGCTCCATGTTGGGGGGACAGATGGCTGGAGGTGGAGTGGGTGTTGCCACTAAAGAGCAGCTTATCCTCATGCACTGCGTTCTCGATATGAAGTACGCAGAGACTAATTTATTAAAAGCTTTTGCACAGCTTTTTATTGAAACTGTTGTTAAGTGGCGAACTGTTTGTGCAGATATTTGTGCAGGTAGAGAGCCTTCAGTCGATACAATGCCGCAAATGCCACAGTCTAGTGGCGGTGGTATGCAGCCTCCTCCTACAGGAATTCGCGCATAGCTTTTAGTCTAATTAAGGGTAAGGCGGGCTGATTGCCTTCTGTTGTTTCTTAGACTTAAGGTGGCCTGCTTTCTTTATTTCTTAACACGAAGAAAAAATGTGGTTAGTTGTTAAGTATCTTGCTCTACATTTTTTCTCCGTGTATCATGCCTTGGTAGTCGGTAGTTCTTACTTTTTCCTTGCATCTAGAAACGCGGGGGGCACCTTTTGTCCTCTTTATGCTTGGGTAGGTCGCTACTTCTAAATAATTCTTATTAGGTGTTCTCATTATGATGTTCGGTTATTTTGTTGGTTTCTTGGGAGCGGATCCCGAAGAAAGAATGACAGCTAAAGGTAAGCGTGTCGTTGTCTTGCGCTTAGGAGTTAAGTCTCGTGTTGGAAACAAAGATGAAACAGTTTGGTGTAAGTGTAATCTTTGGCATAACCGCTATGATAAAATGTTACCTTATCTTAAGAAAGGATCAGGAATTATTGTAGCAGGAGATATTTCGATAGAAAGTTATATGAGTAAGGACGGGAGCCCTCAATCTTCCCTAGTTATTAGTGTTGACACATTAAAATTTAGTCCTTTTATTAGAGGTGAAAATCGTTCTTCTACTGTAGATAGTCAAACTGAGTCTATATCCATAGGATTTGATGGCGAAGCTTTAGACTCTGCAATTGTAGCAGATAAGGACATGTACGCTGGTAGTGGACAGGATCAGCAATATGTTTGTGAAGATGTCCCTTTCTAAATGGAAAATGCAGAATAATATATAGAGGTGGCCGTGGTTTTATTTGATTCTCAAGCATCTTGGAGTAAGCGCGTTAAGTCGGACGTTGTGGTTATTCCTTTTTGGAACTTACGGGATAGGATGCAGTGTGCTGCTTCTATTCCTCAGGAATATGATGCGCTGTTTTCTGTAACATCAGATGTTTTTTCTGGGAAAAAAGGAGAAACCGAGCTTCTTTACAGTCACGGTCAAAGTAAAGAAAGGCGTATTTTACTTGTAGGACTGGGGAAAAATGAGGAATTAACAGCATCGGAGGTATTGGAAATATATGCCAAAGTTGCGCGTGTACTTCGTAAAGCGAAGTGTTCTACTGTAAATATTGTTCTTCCAACAGTTTCAGAATTACGCTTGCCTCTTGAAGACTTTTTAATGAATCTTTCTGCAGGTATTCTTTCTTTGAATTATCAGTACCCCAAGTATACGAAGAACGATTCCGCAGCTGATACTGTGCTTACTCGTGTCTCTGTTATTGGTATCGTTCCGAAGATTGCAGAACGTATTTTTCAGAGGGAGGAGAATATCTTTGAGGGAGTCTATCTGACCAGAGATCTCGTTAACCGAAATGCTGATGAAATCACTCCAGATAGGTTAGCATCTATTGCTTTGGGCTTATCCAAAGAGTTCCCTAGTATTCAAGCTAAAGTTTTGAAAAAAGATGCAATCCTTAAGGAAAAGATGGGTTTACTCGCAGCTGTTTCTAGAGGTGCTTCGGTAGATCCTAGGTTTATAGTTCTCAGTTATGAGGGGAAACCCAAATCCAAAGATCGTACTGTCCTTATTGGCAAAGGCGTAACATTTGATTCTGGTGGACTAGATTTGAAACCAGGTAAGTCTATGCTTACTATGAAGGAAGATATGGCGGGTGCCGCCACTGTTTTGGGTATTTTTTCAGCTCTTGCGGCTTTGGAACTTCCAGTGAACGTTACTGGGTTGATTCCTGCTACTGAGAATTCGATTGATGCGGCATCGTATAAAATGGGAGATGTATATGTAGGAATGTCTGGTTTGTCCGTAGAAATTGGTAGTACGGATGCAGAAGGACGTCTTATTCTTGCTGATGCCATTACCTATGCGCTAAAATACTGTAAACCAACGAGAATTATTGATTTTGCGACGCTGACAGGTGCTATGGTAGTTTCCTTAGGTGACGATGTTGCAGGATTCTTTTCTAACAATGATGTATTGGCACAGGATCTTTTAGATTCTTCATTGGAAACAAGTGAAGCTTTGTGGAGAATGCCTCTTGTTGAAAAGTACGATAAAGCTTTGTGTTCGGATATCGCCGATATGAAAAATATTGGAAATAACCGTGCAGGATCAATTACAGCCGCACTTTTTTTAAGACGTTTTCTTGAAAACAAACCTGTTGCCTGGGCTCATTTAGACATTGCAGGAACGGCATATCGTGAAAAGGAAGAAGAACCATTTCCAAAATATGCTTCTGGATTTGGAGTGCGTTGTATAATTCATTATATAGAACATTTCTTGTCTAAGTAATTGTTTTATAGATGTTTTCGAGTTAATAATAGATTGAATTTTTTAAATTATTAAAAATAAATCGATTATTTTGCTAAAGTTTTCTAATTCCCTGCCGATAGATTTGGTAAGTAATTACCTGTCTAATTAGGGGAATGAAAATGTTAGGAGTACAAAAAAAGAGTAGCAGCAAGAAAACAGCTACTAAAGCTGTTCGTAAGCCTGCTAGAAAAGCTGCTTCTACACGTACTGTAAAGAAAGCTACAGCTAGAAAGACAGTTCGCAAGACAGCAGCTAAGAAAACAGTAACAGCCAAGAAAGCTGTGAGAAAGCCTGCTGTTCGTAAAGCGGCTGCCAAGAAAACAGCTGTCAGAAAAACTACAGCTAAGAAGACAGTCGCTAGAAAAGCTGCTTCTACACGTACTGTAAAGAAAGCTACAGCTAGAAAGACAGTTCGCAAGACAGCAGTTAAGAAAACAGCTACAGCCAAGAAAGCTGTTCGTAAAGCGGTTGCCAAGAAAACAGCTGTCAGAAAGACACCGGCTAAGAAGCCTGCTGCTAAAAAAGTGGCTCGCAAGAGCATAACAAGAAAAGTAGCATCCTCTTCTGCTGCTATGGCTTGTTGTCAAAAGCATCATAAACATACAGCAGCTTGTAAGCGTGTATGTGCGTCTTCTGCAAAAAGAAGGAGTGGTTCCAAGGGTCGAGTACGCACAGCTCATGGCTGGCGTCAGCAGTTAATGAAGCTTGTTGCTCGATAGACTCGAGTTTCTCCTTGAGTTTTCTGTTTGTATGCAAACGGTAAAGGTATGTGTGCCTTTACCGTTTTTTATTGCTAGATAGTCGCAATAATTCTTCAGCCGACCTGTACTATATACCTAATAAGCTAGTATAGTAATCTATTAGTTCTAGTGGCCAAGGCATCAGGTTATGCAAGAATATCTTACATGTTTCCAAGAGTTTTCCCAAATATATTTGGATAAGTCTCCCCCTCTTGTTTTAGTTGGCTCAGGGACTGAGGAAGATAGGGAGGTTATTCCTGAGCTTCTTATCTCGCAAACATATGCTAAATTTGATGGATCTGTCTTAACGATTCATGATCTCGCATTAAAAACAGAAAATTATGGCATATTTGGTAATCGAGAATATGTGGTTATTTTTCAGGTAGACAAACTATCCTCTTCTGTTAAAGATTTTCTTATTAGTTACTCTAAAAATCCTCATCCTCATGTAAAGATTCTTTTGTTTACGACGAAGTCTTCAGTGTTCCAATCTCTCGCTAAGCAATTAATGCGTGTACTTGCTCTTTCTTTATACGGAGAATGGTCATCTGATAGAGAGAAGCGCCTCTCTACTTTATTGTCTAGAAAGGCAGAATCTTTAGGAGTATTTTGTCCTTTATCTTTAGGGGCTGTATTTTTAAAAAAATTCCCCCAAGCAGCTATTCACGATATTCTTGGAGAGTTTCATAAGTTATTATGTCATATAGGAGGGAAACAAACTCTAGAATATGCAGATATAGAAAAGTTTACAGAAAAGAGAGAGCAGGTATCTCTATGGAAATTTCGAGATGCGTTGCTTAGGCGTGATTTGCTTGAGAGCCGTGATTGTTTACATGCTTTGATCCATGAACAAGGAGAAGATCCTCTTTCTCTAATAGCTTTCCTAAGAAGCCAGTGTCTTTTTGGCCTGCGTAGTCTAGAAGAAGGGCAGGAAGATAGAAAGTTTCGGAATTTTATTTCTTACGGTTCTGATAGATTGCATCAGGCACTTAGTAACCTTTTTTATGCTGAAAGTATCATTAAGAATAATCAACAAGATCCTATAATAGCTGTCGAAACACTGATCATTAGGATGACGCGATCATGACGTTGTATATTTTCCCAAACACTTTAGGCAATAGGAAGGTAGATATTCTCCCATCAGCCATTGCTGATGTGATACCTAAGATTCAAGGATTGATTGTTGAGAGTGACCGGGGAGGTAGGGCTTTCCTTAGCTTATGGAAAGTTCCTGAACCCCATAGATTTCCTCTTGCTGTTCTTAGTAAGAATGACCGATCTACGAAGGCTTGGGACTTTTATCTAGAACCTATCGTAAAAAAACAAGAAAACTGGGGATTAATTTCTGATGCTGGGCTGCCTTGTATCGCTGATCCTGGTTCCAGTTTAGTCCGACGAGCGCGTGTGTTAGGCATTCCCGTAAAAGCTTTTTCAGGTCCCTGTTCTATAACCTTAGCGTTGATGTTGTCTGGACTTCCAGGCCAAGAGTTCTCATTTTTAGGCTATTTACCGCAAAATCCAAAGGATAGGTCCAAATGTATTCGCTCATGTGTTGGTAAACACACAACCCAAATTTGTATAGAAACTCCCTATAGAAATGTTCATACTTTTCAGGCTCTACTTGATACATTGCCTAGTTTTGCTGAATTGTGTGTTGGTATAGACCTTGATGGTGATCACGAATTTATCTCTACGAGATCGGTGGCTTCTTGGCAGCATTCCTCAGATCTCTCTGAAATCCATAAAAAACTTACTAAGGTTCCTACGATTTTCTTATTCTACATTCCTAAGTAAGATTATCTCACAGTTGGGCAGTTTATTCGCTGCCCGTGTTATACAAAACGATCTTTATTTCTAGATTTCTTCGTTTTTATTTTATTTAATAAGCTTTTTATTCTATTTATTTTTATTAATTGATAGATAAACGTTTATAAAGAATTAGAATGAAAAAATTAATAAAATTAAATAAAAATAAATCTGCAGGTTATAAATTTCTTTCTGGTTGGTTTTTCTGGGATAAAAAGAAAGAAGGAAGTACGGAAGAAGTTGTCTCTTCTGATAATACGCCTAGTACTGAGAATAGCATTACGCCTTCTTCTTCATCTACTGGTGAAAATAGTAACCAATCTAATAGTAGTGCGACCTTTTCTAATCCGTCACATACAAATAGTATTGATGTGGACTCTAGAGCATCTATTCCAGAGGGGATGAATACTACGCATTCTGAAAATCCTTTTGAGCACATTACATCTTCAGATTTTAGTGATAAATCTGAAAATCCTAATAAAAATAGTTCATCCGATCATAGCTATGAAGCATCAAATAGCAATGAAAATACTGGAAATACGTCTGTTGAAGGCTCTGAGGAAAATAAAGAGCCAAATCTTTCTGATAGTGGTGTTGCAGTATCAAATGGTGTGGGGACCTCTGGAACTGAAGCTGGAGCCGGTAGTGATGGTGCTACGTCAGAGAGTGGAAGTACAGATGTAAGCACTAGTAATCCTAACTCAGGTGCTTCTGGGAGTGGTGCAGGAGGAGTTACTCCACCATCCGCAGCCAATAATGAGCCAGAGGTTTCCTTAGGTGAGAATAGCAAGTTTACGACTACATGGGATGTATCAGGACAAAGACTTACCAATTTACCACAATCCTCTGCAGATGGAGATATTGTTACTAAAGGTGAGTTGGTAAATTATCTCCCAAAAGGTTCTAAATCTATATCAGGAAAGTTTCTTAAGACATCCGGTGGATTAATGGTTGGTAATATTGACATGAATAACAGCCATACTATTACTGGGTTGCCAGCATCTTTTAATAATGCGTTCATAGGTGGAACAGATGGAGCTTCTGTTGGTTTAGTCAATGAACAAGTAGGGGGGCTTATTGAAAACCTCAACCATGCTATAGACACAATTAATTCGTTTGATGAAGGAGGGAGTAACACGAGGATAAGTGCAATTAGTACAAAGTTGGGCACTCCACAGAAAAACGGTACTAATGATGTAACAATTACCAAACCTAGTGAAGCTCAATTTTTATTGCGTGATGGTACGAATGCAATGAAGGGGGATTTAAGTTTCCAGAAGAAAGAAGGGAATATTATTTCTCCAGATCCAACGGTTACCAATATTCTTATCAATAAGAGCGGGACATCAGGTAGTACTTATGTAGGAACAGATAGTAAACCCTCATCACAAGTAGTTGGAGCAATCACTACTAAAACACCAAACTCTCAATGGCAGCAAGGAGTTGCCGTACAAGACGTTTTACAGACTATAGCTGGTATTAACTCTACTACACAGAATAAATATCCCAATTGGGCGGGCATGACTGTACCTTTTCTTATTTACATGAAACAACCAGGGACAGCACCTAGTAATCCTGCAGCCAAGATAATAAATACAAATAATACTCTATACAAATCAGATGATGCCGATCAATATTTTAGGTTGTCAGATGCGAGTAGAGTACATGCTAATGTAGTTTCTGTTCTTCACAGAGGAATATACTTATTTTCTTATGCTTATAGGAGCGTCATAGATTGTTGGCATTTTGTAATTCAGACGCAAAGGAAAAATTCGTTCATTAAGACAATGTGTTGGGGATCTTATGATTTTGTAGGTAATATGTATATGTGGGCTGAGGGTGGGGGGGCAGCTGTCGATATCGAGATTTTTGTAGATATTGCTGAGCAAACCCCTTATGAAGGGCTATTTGCGATATCTTATCTAGGAGCAGGTTATTAAGAGGCTAAGAAATCTTAGCCTTAAGTTGTCTGAGGTTTTATAGAGATATCTTTTGGTTGTTCATTGTTCTGCCCCTTTAGTGTTTTTATATCTGATGTAGGTAAAAGGGTGATATTCCAAGTTGCAAAGGATAAAGAAGCAATGGGTGTATTCATATTTGTTGGATATGTAACATTATTTTCTAGTTTCGCTTTGTTAAATGTTAGTTGTATTTCAGAATTCGCTTTAATTATAGGGATCTGACAAACAACTGATTGCCCGGAATAGACACCATACAGTTTGAACATCGTATTTTCAGAAGGATTAGTTTGTTTGCTATGAGCAGGTATAGTAGTTGGTTCAGATACAATCACATCAATTTCAAAATCAGGATCGGGTCTTTCTTGTCGGCGCCCAGTATTTGATCCAGCTAAGAATTCAATTTCTGGTATATTATTGGTATTTTCGGAATCATTTTCTAATGCAGGAGCAGGGGTGGTCTGTGCCTCAGTTTTACAAAATGTTGCCATAAGGATTACAAGACCTGGGAAGAGTACTTTTAATTTAGTTTTTTCTCCATTCCCATTTATTTTAAAGCATTTGTCTGCAGCATCTGTTTTTTTAATATTGTCTTGTACAGTTGTGTTGCTATTTGAACCATTCGTTCCTCCGCTTGTTCCGTTATCAGTTCCAGGACCCACTGAACCATCTGCGGAACCTCTAGGAACTGACGAAAGCTCGTCTATTTCTTTAGAATCTTCGTTCTCTATAGCGTCTGTAAGTGTTTTAGGAGAAGTTTTCTTAGAGGCAGGGAAACTAGATTGCATCCAGGGAAACATGCCACTATTTAGTGTAATATTCCCAGACATGGTATTCCCTAACATGCCTAGAGTAGGTAAACTGGATTGTGATTTCACAAAATTGACAGTAGCAGCTTGTGTTATATCTGCGACATTGGGGTTTTTTACATGTGTAATTTTTTTATAACCCATGCTTAAAGCACCAGACATTGTATCTCCTATCTTAAGAACAAATTTTGCGGTGTTTTCTTGGGTAGAGGTATCTGTGTTATCTTGGTTATTATCCGGATGCTGAATTCCTACTGCTAACTCAAGAACTTCAAGTTGATCCGTGATACCTTTGACCTTGTTTAATGCTGTTGTTATATTTTCCTTGTTGATTGCTCCTGTGGATGCCTTGTCCACATACTCGACTGTGACAGCTTGTGTAGGGTCTAAAGTTTTGCTATTACCTTCAATCGGTGTGCTTAGTTGGGTAACTGAACGTCCTCCCATATCAATTTTCCCAGACATATCACCGCCTGATAATTTAAGGTAGCCACTATTTTCATCGTTGACTGATATGTAGTTACTATTTAAGTATCCCAGATTAACCGCTTCACCATCTTGTAAAGGATCTGGTAGACCGGTTACTTTCTGGTTTCCCATGTCAATATTTTTATTAGATGATATCTGTTTATTGCCGACAGTAAATACACTAGATAAATCAGTAGCGGCTGCTAAGCGCATTTTATAAATACGTTTTGCCGATTGTGTAGAGTTTATTTCTTTATTCATAATACTTTTGAATTTTCTTATTAATTGAATATAATCTAATTGGTTTATTTTGCGAATGCATAGTACATATTATGTGTGATAAGATTCTTTCAATTTATCAGTGCATCACTATATGTCGTTTGACTTATCTTCGTGGGCATCAATACGAGTTGCCAAATCCATTTCACTACATTGATATTTTCTACGTACTGAGCTTTTGTAGTGCTAGATCCTGATGATGGGTCTACACCATGATATTTAATTCTTAGTCCACAAGGTCCACTAATGGGAATTTGTACTGAAAGAGTTTGTTTTTTAGGCATGTTTTTGAAGTCATAGAGAACAGTTTCTTGTTCACTTGTAGCTAATGTAGATGGCCCAGTTGTACTAGTCACAGATACTACCTGAACGCCTATTGGGCCTTGGAGTTTGTTAGGTGCATCGCTAGCTTCTGTCCAGTCTACAAGGAAGGAAAGAAACATAATACCAGGTTTAAGCACTTGAAGTGTTTTTTCCTCAGAAGTTAAAGTAAAGCATGTATTAGATATTGGATTTTGTCTAACATCGTTGTTGTTTGACATCCAAACAAAATAGTTTTCTTTCTCTTTTTTCTTGCCATTTAGATTACTAGCGAACCCTACTTGTGGTGTTGTAATTTTAGCTTGGACATATTCTACGTTTGCTACTGTCTGTGATTCATCGTTAGTAGGCGTTTCTAGGTTCAGCATAGATTGGGTGCCACTTAGATCTAAGTTCCCCGTCATGGTATCTCCGGCTACCTTGACAAACACAGGTTCTGGAGCTTCTTGAGTTGATGGTGGAGGTTGTTGGTTTTCGCTTCCAGGAGGAGGAGGAGGGGCAATACCAACCATTTGTTCTAGAGCAGCTATTCTTCCGCTGATACTAGACATAGCGCTTATGGCTTCTGATATTTGTGAATTGTTTTGGATCTCTGTTGCCTTTTGAATTACATAATCAACTGTTGCTAAGCAGTTCGGATCTATAGTGGTAGTCGTCTCACCAGATCTAGCACCTCCTTCCGGAGTTGGTGATGTAGTAGTAGCTAAGGAAACGTTGGTAATTTTATTGTTATTCATAACAATATTACCGGACATGGTACCACCAGTGGTGGGTAGGAATCCTGTAGCTTTAGCGCTAATATTGACAGACACACAATTAGTATTGAGATACTTTTTATTTACAGCATCTTTAGGATCAGTGGGGTCTTTTATATTAGTGATTTTATTTTTATTCATATTTACAGGCTTCATAGATGTAATGCTTTGTTCAGAAACCGTAAATATGGCTTGATTCCCGTCATTTGTATAGGGAGCAGTTGTTCTTGGAAACATCCAAGATTTTGGATTATTTGATGGAATATCTTTGTTTTTATTAGATTTATCTTTCATTATTTAGACAACAATTAATTGTTTCATTTTATATTGTCTAATAACAAAAAGCCTACCTTTTATTTAAGTTAAAAAGAAAAAGACATGATTTCTTCTGCAATGGTGTCGTGAAATAACCGACCCTGCTTAGTTAGGAAAATAGAAACCTCATTGTGATCAATAAGGCCTTGAAGTTTTTGTGACGAGAGGAGAGAACTTGTCAGATTATTAGGGAAATCCTTCAAATAAGCTCCTTGAGTAAGACGTAATCTTAGGGCTAGGGCTTCTTTTATTTTTTCTTGAGGTGGGAGTGATTCTACGAATTCTATAGGGCGTAGATTTTTACGAATTGCTCGTAGATAGTGGGAAATCTTAGAGAGATTTTTAGATCGTATTCCATGAAGATATTGCGATGCCGATACCCCTAAGCCTAGGAAGGGAAGATCTGTCCAATAATAAAGGTTATGTTGTGACATACATAGGGGTTTGGCATAGGAGGCTAGCTCATATCTGGAGAATCCATGAGATTCTAATATATCTTCTGCCGACAGGCTCATATTAGCTAAGATATTATCATCGGCTATTGAGGGAAGAACGATTTTCCTATGCTTATAGAAGGAGGTATGAGGATCTACTGTAAGATTATAAAGAGAAATATGTGAAATAGGAAGAGATAAAGCTCTATAAATGTCAGACAAAAAATTTTCTAGAGATTGGTTAGGTAAGCCGTAGATTAAATCTAGGGAAATATTATGAAATCCGTGATAGTAACAACTTTGAACGGCTTCTATTGAGCGAGAAGAAGAGTGGATCCTACCTAAAAGTTTAAGAAGAGGATCATCAAAAGTTTGTATACCTATGCTAATTCTATTTACAGAGGTATGCGAAAGTTCTCGAATATAATCCGTGGTAAGATCTTCCGGATTAGATTCCAATGTGATTTCTCTAGCTTCGGGAGCGAGGGTTGTAATGAGATCTTGAATATAATGAGGAGGAAGTAATGAGGGAGTCCCTCCGCCAAAAAATAAAGTATCAATGAAATATTCGTCTTTGAGAGAAGCAAGCTTCTGTTTTCCTTCCTCAAGGATAGCATCGCAGTATAATGCCAAAGAACTTGAGGTATAAGGAATTGTATAGAAGCTACAGTAGCGACACTTTTTCGTGCAAAAGGGAATATGAATGTAAAGAGCTAGTGGAGACCTACCATTCATTTGCATCGGGATCTATAATTCCACCTCGTCTCCAGCGGTTTCGGTCGCTAAATGGATCTTCATCGTCTTCAGAAGAATAATCGATTTCTGCTCCACCCTCTTCACGATCCTCATCGCTAAGATCTAGTTCTACAGTCTCACCTGGATCAATATCCAACTCTGTTTCTGTAGGCTCTACAAATTCTATATCCGACATGCTAGGGCCATCGGGATATACTGTCTTGGCAGGACTACGACGGGGAGTGACATATTCCTCAATTTCGCCGTTTTCTTTCAGAAGTTGAAGACGTTCCTTCTCTTCATGAATTTTCATCTCCAAGGTTCGCATTTCTTCTTTATGTCTATCAACTTCATTCTTGGGAACTAAACCTAGCTGCATCCACTGGTTCAAATCATTTAATTCCGATTCCAGTTTTTTTAGACGTTCACTTTTCATCTAATGGTTACCATCCTATATTCTAGAGAGCAGATGTACTGTATCCAGTGCTTTTTTGCAATAATAGAAAAAAGACAAAGAATATTTTTTTGAAAAACAAAAATTTGCTATGAAACGAAATTCAGATCGCATCTATTGAGAACAATCATCATATGAATTCTGAGTTTGCTGGACAAGTCCATTCTTCTGATATGGATTGGATTGAGTCTATGTTTCAGAGGTTTCTGAATCACGAAGCTTTAGATCCTTCATGGAAATATTTTTTTGAAGGGTATCAATTAGGCCAAGAAGGAGCAGATACTTCATCTTCTAATCACGGAGAGGCTAAAGAAGAACTGCAGAAAAGGAAAGCTCAGTTTCTACGCATGATATATCGCAATTATGGGTATCTACAGAGCCAAATCTCTCCGCTTTCTTCGTCACAGGAATCCTCATTTATACAAGAAAAAATCCGCAATATCGATTTGAATGAAGAAGTTCCTTCCCTAGGATTATTGCCTAAATCTAAGGTGTCAGTACGGGATTTAATACAAAAATTAAAAGAGCAGTACTGTCAAAATATAGCAGTAGAAACTCTAACGTGTCCTCCGGATTTACAAGATTATGTCTGGGAGCTCATGGAAACCCAATACGATATTCTTACTTCGCAAGATCTAATAAATGCTTATAAGGGAGTATGCAAAGCAACATTCTTTGAAGAGTTTCTTCAAGTTAAATTTACAGGACAAAAGCGGTTTTCTTTAGAAGGCGCTGAGTCTTTAGTTCCTATGTTAAACTATATGGTTGACTATGGGAAACATCAGAAGATTCATAATTACATTTTAGGTATGGCACATCGGGGAAGACTCAATGTTCTTACTAACGTTTTAAAGAAGCCCTATAGCCATATTTTCATGGAGTTTGAAGATGATCCTATAAAACGTGGGGTAGACCATGTCGGCGATGTGAAATATCATAAAGGTTACGTTTACAGGGAACATAAGGATAATGATGAGCAGTACATGGTAGTTATGCTACCAAATCCTAGTCATCTTGAAGCTGTGGATCCTGTGATTGAAGGAGTAGTTGCCGCTCTGCAGCAGGATGGCAAATCTGGAGAGGAGAAATCTTCCCTGGCTATCTTAGTCCACGGAGATGCAGCATTTTCTGGGCAAGGTATTGTGTATGAAACATTACAACTAAGTCGAATACCTGGATATTCAACCGAAGGTACTCTACATATTGTCGTGAATAACCAAATTGGTTTTACAGCTCATCCTAGGGAGTCACGATCCACACCATACTGCACAGATATCGCAAAGATGTTAGGGATACCTGTATTTCGTGTGAATAGTGAGGACGTATCGGCTTGCTTGCGTGCTATTAATTATGCTGTACAGGTGCGTCAGAGATTTGGATGTGATGTAATTATTGATTTATGCTGTTACAGGAAATACGGACATAATGAAAGTGACGATCCTTCAGTTACGGCTCCTATTTTGTACAAGGAGATCAAAGAAAAGACTACGGTCAGAGAAATATTTAAAAGCTATCTTTTAAAAAAATCTTCTCGTGAAATTTCTGAACAGAATCTCGAACAGATTGAAAATAGTGTTTACGAAACGCTAAATCGGGAGTTTTACTCTCTAAAAGAGGATATCCTTTTACCTAAAGGTGATTGCCGTCATTGTGATCGTATGGATCTTGGTGAGCTCCTTATGCACGAGATAGATGTTTCTTTAGATCAGTCTACGGTGTTTCATATTACATCCAAGTTGTGTGGAGTTCCAGATAACTTCACCCTTCATCCTAAGGTTAAATCCCTTTTGGATAAGAGAATGAAAATGGCACATGGCGAAATAGGTTATGATTGGGCCATGGCAGAAGAACTTGCTTTTGCCTCTTTGCTAATTGAGCAATTTTCTTTGAGACTGTCGGGTCAGGATTCTATTCGTGGAACTTTTAGCCAGAGACATTTACTGTGGAGTGACATAAAAACAGGAGATACATATTCGCCTCTTTATCATCTAGCTCCGGATCAAGGAGCTGTGGGATTGTATAATTCTCCGTTATCTGAATATGCTGTTTTAGGATTTGAGTACGGGTATGCTCAGCAAGCTAAAAATGCATTAGTAATTTGGGAAGCTCAGTTTGGAGACTTTTCGAATGGTGGACAAATCATTTTTGATCAATATATTTCATCAGCAATACAGAAATGGGATTTACATTCTGATTTGGTAATTTTATTACCTCATGGATATGAAGGTCAAGGTCCAGAACATTCCTCCGGTCGTATTGAAAGATATTTACAACTAGCTGCCAACTGGAACTTCCAAGTTGCTATTCCTTCAACTCCTGTGCAGTATTTTCGTCTGCTTAGGGAACATGCTAGACGTGATCTTTCCTTACCTTTAATTGTATTTACTCCCAAAATGTTATTACGGCTTCCCGAATGTACCAGTAATATTAGTGAGTTTTCAATTCCTGGTGGGTTTCGACCTGTCCTTGAAGATAGTGAGCCAAACTATGATGCTACCACCCTAGTTCTATGTTGTGGCAAGGTATATTATGATTACCAAAATGCTTTAAAGAAGGAATCTATTAAAGCACAATTTGCCTGCTTACGTATTGAAAACTTATATCCTCTATATCTTGAAGATATTCTGACGTTGATTGGTAAATATCCTAAGGTGAAACAATATGTATGGCTGCAAGAAGAACCTAGAAATATGGGTGCTTTCGATTACATATTTATGGCGACACAGGATATCTTTCCAAAGAAACTTCATTGTGTTAGCCGACCTAGAAGTAGTTCAACAGCTACGGGATCTGCACGTCTAAGTCAAAAAGAATTATTAATATTAATGGAAACTCTGTTTTCTTTAGGTAATGTATGATTACGGAAGTTCGCATCCCGAATATCGCAGAATCTATTAGTGAGGTGACAATATCTTCTTTATTGGTGCCTTCTGAAGGAACTGTTCAGGAGAATCAAGGAATATTAGAAATAGAAAGTGATAAAGTCAATCAGTTGATTTATGCCCCGATTGGGGGTAGGATCGTTTGGGAGGTTTCTGAAGGAGACACGGTCCCTGTTGGTCATATTGTAGGCAAAATCTACGATACTAATGTAGAAGGTTCTGAAACTCTGTCAGTTGTAGAAAAGGAGGAAATGCCGAATATATGTACTGACGCTGAAATCATCTCATTCCCAGGCAATCTTCCCGGGCATACACCTCCTAATACTGGTAAAACTTTTGTTCCTTTAAAGGATAAGTTATCCGCAATACCTTCTATAGAAGGACGAAATGAAGTTAGAGAAAAAATGTCTTCTATACGTAAGACGATTTCTCGCAGGTTAGTTTCTGCTCTTCATGAATCTGCAATGCTCACCACCTTCAACGAGATTCATATGACTCCTTTAATTAATCTGAGAAAGGAGAAACAAAATGAATTTTCTCAGCGTCATGGTGTCAAGCTTGGATTTATGTCATTTTTTGTAAAAGCCGTTGTTGCTGCGCTTAAGGAATATCCACGAGTTAATGCATATATCGATGGTAGTGACATTGTTTATCGTGAGTACTATGACATTTGTATTGCCGTGGGCACTGAACGTGGCTTAGTAGTCCCTGTTATTAGGAATTGTAATACTCTTTCCAGTGGGGATATAGAAAAACAGCTAACAGATTTAGCTAGTCGTGCCAGAGAAGGAGCTATTACAATTCCAGAATTAGAAGGGGGGAGTTTTACAATTACTAATGGAGGAGTATACGGCTCATTGTTATCTACGCCTATTATTAATCCACCTCAAGTGGGGATTTTGGGAATGCACAAAATAGAAAAACGACCTGTCGTCGTTGATAACTCGATCATAGCCGCAGACATGATGTACGTCGCTTTTAGTTATGACCATCGTATTATTGATGGTAAGGAGGCAGTAGGTTTCTTGGTCAAAATCAAAGACATGATCGAGCAGCCTGGCAGCTTGCTTGATATCTAATCCCTAGGTAAAAGGAGAACAGCTGTGACGTTGTTCTTCTTTTTCTTTGTGTTTCCAGTAATGATTGGATCTCTATTATGGTTGCGGTATCTAGAAGAGAAGAAAATGTCATGCTCAGTATAAGTGCAACGATCAGAAATGGTGAGTTTATTTTTCTGGATCCCCAAATCCAATAGCTGCTTGCGAGCAATAGCTCGAAAATCTATATGGTTTTTTTTGGGCATGAATTGGAAAAAACTTGGTGGAAAGAGTGTTTGGTAATCAGGATAAATAGCATAGTCAGGGCCTATAGAAGGACCGATTACAACAGTAAGGTCTCTAGGTTTTGAATCGTATACTTTTTTCAGAGTGGCAACGGTAACAGCGTAAATGTTCCCCACCAATCCGCGCCACCCACAATGGACATTAGCTACAATATGTTTCTCGGGATCATAAAAGATAGCTGGTTGGCAGTCAGAATGGCGAATATGCAAAGAAATATCAGGAATTTCAGTGTACAAACCATCAGAAGGACATCCTGAAGCCGTTGTGATAGAGATATGCTTTAAACTTGTGCCATGAACTTGCTGTAAATCGCAAAATTTTTTCCCGCCCATTGCTATACGTACTTGTTCGTTAGTTGGAGGATGATCTACCCCGAAGGCGTCTACTTGTTTAGGAAAAAGGCCGTGGACAAGAAAGGGGAATTCTTCAAGTTCTGGGAAAGTCAGTTTATGTAAGATAGTTGTAGACATTAGCGATACAGGTAATCAGTTATTCCGGGTCTTTCCATACGCCATAATCTTGTAAAAGTCGAATCAATTCGTCCTCTGCATCATCCATAGGAATATGCGCTTTAACACAAGTATGTTTCACATAGAGGTCTATCATTCCTGATTTTGATCCTACAAATCCAAAGTCAGCGTCAGCCATCTCTCCTGGACCATTAACAATACAACCCATAACGGCAATCTTTAAACCAGAAAGATGTTTTGTTTTTTCTTGAATGCGTTTTGTCACTGTGGGGAGATCGAATAATGTGCGTCCACAACCAGGGCAAGAAATGAATTCTGTTTTAACAAGTCTCACGCTAGCGCTTTGTAGGGTGCCGAAAGCAATTTCACGTACAATGTGAAGAGGAATATTAGGGAGATCTAAAACAACAGCATCCCCTAGACCATCTAACAAGAGAGCTCCAAAATCTATTGATGTGGATATTATGGCTTCCTCAATATCGTGGGAATGATTAGAAAATACTAATTTTATGGGTTGTTCAGGATTTTTTTTCTTCTGAAAAAAATAGCGTGTTGAGTGAATAAAAGGAGGGGTGGCGTGACAATGTACGAAAGTTGCTTTGCTTACTTCTTCTGAATTCCAAATGTCTTCATTATAGTCATATAGACAAGGCATTTCGTGATGGTGGAACACAAGAAAATACTTACTTAAAGCATTCACTATTGGAGTATTTAATAATGATTTAGGGACCACTACTCCATCGGGAGCTGTAAAATCTTTGGCTCCTGAAGTCGTGTTAATTCCTAGAGATTGTAGAAGACTGTCTTCAGACACATTATCAAGATGCTTTTCGATTAACTTGATGAAAACCCCGTATACTCTTCCCCAAGGCGTATCTTTTGTTAGCTTGGTGGGTGATCGAACAAAATCTTCTGAATCTTCTATAGCAAAAGGGTTCTCTTGTTTGGAAAGTGATTGGTATGTAGATATGTGCTTGAGCAGTTGTTTGCACACCGGAATTTCTTGTGTAGGACAGCCAGTCAGGGAACAGCGGATAGTATCTCCTAATCCTTCGGTGAGCAGAGTGCCAATCCCTACAGATGATTTAATCATGCCATCTATTCCCAAACCTGCTTCTGTCACTCCCAAATGCAAAGGATAGTGCCAACCCCGAGCATCCAAATCTCTGGCTAATTGGCGGTAAGCAGCAACCATAACTTTGGGATTACTAGATTTCATGGAGAAAATAACGTCATGATAATCTAATTTCTCACATATTTCTATATATTCTAATGCCGATGCTACCATCCCCTCGATTGTATCACCATAGCGTTGCATAATACGTTCGGAAAGGGAACCATGGTTTACGCCTATACGCATAGCTTTACCTAGGCGTTTACATTTTTCTACTAGGGGAGAAAACTTATCTTCTATACGAGCTAAGCTAGATACATATTGCTCTTCTGAAAATGTTTTTCCTATGAACATGTTGCGCTTATCGACGAAGTTACCAGGGTTAATGCGCACCTTGTCTACGAAATCAGTAACATGCATAGCTGCCTGGGGAAAGAAATGAATGTCGGCAATGATAGGAATATCTACACCTATACTCAGTAAACGTTCTTTGATATGTTCACATGCTTGAGCTTCTTTGATACCTTGAACAGTGACGCGCACAATATCACAACCACATTCTGCTAGAGAGCAGATTTGTTGCGTAGTTGCTTCAACATCTGCAGTGGGAGTCGTTGTCATAGATTGTATCTTAATAGTGTGCTCACTACCTACATAAAGATTCCCAATTCTCACGGAATGGGTATTACGTCTGAGTAACTGATTTACAACATAGGGTGATCCCATAAAAACCTAAATGTACGTTTGAAAATTACAATTTGGGAAAGGAAGTGTTGAAGTGCCTGTCAAATAGGAAACAAAAGAGCAACAAATTTTACACTATTCTTGACTAATCATCAAAAAAATTATCACATTTTGTAGTGAAGACGCGAGCATACCTTGAAACTTATTTGAATGTAGAATTCTTATGCATTGAGTTAAGACATCTTTACAACTTGCTATATATATACGCGGTTCTTAGATTATTAAATCTACAGAATCGCGTGTTCCAGAATTTAAGGTATTGGTATTGTTTTAAGTATTTATAAAGAAACAATACCAATTGTAATATCACGCATCGCCTGCTCTACATGACCCCATGGGTAGGAAGAATATACGGCAAGCATATAGCAGAACAATGCGCACAAGATTTTGTAGTTTATAGAGGTAGGCTACCTATGTTTGTAACAATAACAACAAGAGGATATAGAGGGTTCTTTTGTGCAAATTCTTGTAGAGCATCAACAAGGGCGGATCTTATTCCATTAATCCATAACTCACGCTTATTACGTCCTTGGGCATCTTTTTCGTGGATGTCAGGAGCAAAAATGCTAGCAGAAAGTAACGGTAGCTGAATGAGTTCGGAGCCATTTTTCTTTCCTTCTTCTAGGCAGTTACGATAAGCCTGTTTTACCAAACGATAGCATTGATTACAATCTGACCCTAGTTGTTCAGCAGTTGGGCCTAGCAATTGGGCAAGAAATTTAGGTTCTCCAGGAACATAAACGTGTGGTTTATTCGCAGGAGGGATTTTTCCTTTTGTTGTTTTAGGTGGTTTTGCAGGGATCCATAATCCAGATGTGCACTCTGCTATTTCAAGTTTATCTTTCCCTCCACGAGAATTTTTCCATGATTGAAAATTCACTGCTTTAGACAAAGCTAAATTAGTTCCACTTTTGCCGGAACTCATCTCTGCATTAGCTGCATTCACAATCATCGCGTTTCTACATTGGCTAGCGAAACGTAAGGAGGCAATATCTCCAGTGGTGGAAATCAAAAGCGTCTTAGTATTAGGAAGATGCCAAAATGAAGCTGGTGCATTAGGATCTTTTTGAGCTAAATGTGCTTCAGGGAGAGCTTCGGAAGGAGACAATAATGATAGCCAATGTGATCGTAGTGTCGAGTTGTAATCTGAAAATCCTTCTGCGTCCGTATTTATAAAAGATATAGAGACTCCAGGGGAGGAGATTGGGCGAGAAGATTTGGTTGCAGGTTGTTCTACATCAAGAGAGGTCTGTGTTTGACTTTTAGTCTCCTTTTTAGAGGGAAGTTGAGATGCAATATTTTCAGGAGAAAATTCTGGAGATGTGTGTGCTGGAGGAAGGATAGGTAGAGAACTCATTTTCTCCGTTGTAGTAGCTGGAAGAGAATTGCGTTTCTTTAAACATGCCATAGAAATTAAACAGGCAAGGCCTATAATCGACGCTACTGCGGTAGCTATAAATAACAATGGCATACCCATAGTTATAGCGGCTATACAGGAGCCTGCGGCTACCAAATAACCTAAAGTAGCAATAACCCCTAATGTAATCCGCTTTGCAGATACTGAGGCGTTTACTTTATTAGAGGGTAAGCTCTGTGTTTTTGGTAAAAAAACAGCAGATTCCCTAGAGTTTATAAGGGGTGGGTTTGATTTACTGCTCATATAATTCATTCATTTTGATTGAGTTTGCGTCTGCTTATATTCTACCGCATTCTAGCTCTCAGGTATATTAGCTTTTTCTCTTAACCTAAAGAGACAGAACGAGTAAGAAGTAAGAAATTTCTTTCAATCCCAAAGTAAATAACGAATACTCAGAAACTTAAGGAAGCAAAAAAAACAAAAGAATGTTCAAAGCAGAAAGAAGAAAAAATCGGAAGAAAAGAACTTTTAGAAGGTAATTTTTACGCAGCCACCTTTGATGCAGCACTGACAAGCCAAACGCTCATTCGAATCCTCTGGGTCACCCAGAAAATCTCTCTCCTCATCCGAGAACTCAGAAAGATTTTCTTTGCCTTCAAGAACCTCAACCACACAAGTCCCACAAACACCCTCTGTACAAGCAAAAGGAACTCCAGCTGACTCACAAGACTCCGCGATACTCTCGCCATCTTTTAAATCAAACTCTTGTAACTCGTCTTCGGATGAAATAACTAGTTTGGCCATGGCCTTCTACCAAATATCAAATTAAACACTAAAAGTATAACCTCGGAGTAGAGGGATTCGAACCCCCGACCTATTGCTCCCAAAGCAACCGCGCTAACCAGGCTGCGCTATACTCCGTGAAAAACGGGTAGTCAAGAAAAAATACTAGCACAGAAGACAATAGTCGACAAGATAAAGATTAAGAAATTCTAGGTCTGAATTGTTCAGAGGAGTTTTTCTTGAAGATATATGATTTGTAACCGTATTGGTGAAGTGTCGGGTGGCTCTTCATGGAGGAATGGCTTCGTGGCAAGCAAACATCAGCATATGTGGAGAGCAACCCTACTTCCTTTAGGGTTTCTTTCATTTTTACTAATTCCAGTTCCTTCTGTGTTGTTAGACATAGGATTATGTGCCAATTTTACTTTATCTCTTACGCTTGTTTTCTGGGTGTTTTCTTTGAAAAACACATATGCAGCAAAATTATTTCCTTCTTTATTCCTATATCTTTGTCTTTTCCGTGTGGGTCTAAATTTAGCCTCTACTCGTTGGATAATTTCCTCTGGTTGGGCATCTCCTATGATTTTTTCTATGGGAAAATTTTTCTCTCTAGGTAACTTAAGTGCAGGATTGGCAGCTTGTAGTTTGCTGTTGCTTGTCAATTTTATTGTCATTGCTAAAGGAGCAGAACGTGTTGCAGAAGTTAGGGCCCGTTTTATTTTGGAGGCAATGCCAGGAAAACAAATGGCATTGGATGCAGATTTAGCATCAGGAAGAATTTCTAAATTTGAGGGAGATATAAAGAAAAAAGATTTGTTTGAAGAAAGTGATTTTTTCTCTTCTATGGAAGGCGTCTTTCGTTTTGTGAAAGGCGATAGCATAGTCAGCTGCTTTTTGTTAGTAGTTAATTCTATAGGCGTGTTTTTCTTGCCCCAAGGCAGTGAGTTAGCTTGTCAAGATTTTTGGAGTAGTGTAATAGGAGATGCTTTAGTAAGCCAAATTCCAGCTCTACTTAGTTCTTGTGCAGCTGCAACATTGATATCTAAAGTAGGCCGTGAGGAAAGCCTTATTGAACATTTATGGGAGTTTTATCAAGAAATACGAAATTACTTTCTTATTGTTGCGTCGTGTTTGTGCCCTCTACTTCTTGTCCCAGGGATTTCTAAAGGCCCTCTATTTGTGTTTATAACCTCTCTTGTTATAGGACATAGACGTCCTAAGCTCACTAATGATCAGTTCCCATTGTTCAAGGAAGAGAGAGAAATTTGTTGGTTGGCACCCCGATATTACCAATTGGAGCAGCTGCAGAATCTCTATGCTACTGCACAAAAGACGATATTTAACGAGTTAGCTATTAGTTTGCCTGATGCGAGTATTCTGCGGGGTACGAAAGAGTTTTTAGTATTAAGATTAGGTAAGGAGGATTTTATCATTAATGAGTTCTCTATCAGTTATGTGCTGTCACTTCTCAGGAGTTTCGTTTGTGAGTATATAGACGGCAACTTAATCCGAGAACTTTTGGGAGAAGCGCAGAAAAACTTTTCTATTGTCATAGATGATGTGATTCCTAAAAAGATCTCAGAAAATTCTTTGGTATTTCTGATTAGGTCTCTGGTAAAGGAAAGAATATCGTTACGATTATTCCCAAAAATCTTAGAGGCTATTTCTTTATACGGAGTTCCCGGTGAGGATCATGATGCTTTGTCTAAAAAAATTAGGAAGTATCTTGGCAAGTCTATAGGTAAGAATCTCTGGAATCAAGAGGAAACGCTTCAAGTCATCACAATAGATGGGCATGTTGAGAAAATGATAGGGAGCTCTTATACAAAATCTAACCCCGTTATGTGTGATAAAATGATCAGAGAGGTGAAAGAGATCTTACAAAACACCAGTTATGAAGATTTTCGAGCAATTGTAACAGGATGTGAGCTACGTTCCGAAGTTAGGAAAATAATTGAACCCCACTTTCCTGATCTTTTAGTTTTATCTCACAATGAGCTTCCAGAAGAAATTCCTGTGACACTTCTAGGATCAGTCTCGGATGATGTTTTAATAGTTTGATTATTCCGTTTTTTATTGATGCTGATCGAATTTAATTATTATTGTTTAAAAATTATTTTTTATTTAGTCTTATAGATAATTAATTAAAGAAAAAATCCGTGAAAACACAAAATACTCAAAATATTTCTGAAGTTTGGGATCTCTATTGGGATACGCAGTCGGTTGAACATAGGGATACCTTAATCCATTTTTATTTACATTTGGTCAAATGTGTTGTTCACCGATTAATCGTTGGTATGCCTGCGCATATTACAACTGAAGATCTCTATGCTTCTGGAATCGAAGGGTTAGTGCGTGCTGTAGAGCGTTTTGATCCAGAAAAAAGTCGTAAGTTTGAGGGTTATGCTTTATTTATCATAAAGGCATCTATCATTGATGATTTGCGAAAGCAAGACTGGATTCCTAGGAGTGTTTATCAAAAAGCAAGCAAACTTTCAGAAGCTATAGAGTCTTTACGTCAGTCTTTGGGAAGAGAACCGACGGATGGCGATTTATGTGAGTATCTTAACTTGTCGCAAACAGAGCTGTCTGGATGGTTTGTGTCCGCAAGACCTGCATTGCTTATCTCTTTAAACGAAGACAACTCTTATTATGGAGGAGATAGCGAGCACGGAGTGGCGCTGCACGAACGTATTGCAGATGAACGTGCGGAAACAGGGTATGATATTGTTGATAAACAAGAATTTACTTCTTTTTTAGCCAATGCAATTGCTGGGCTGGATGAGAAAGAAAGACAAGTCATGGCCTTATATTATTACGAAGATTTTGTTCTCAAAGAAATTGGGAAAATTTTGGGAGTAAGTGAATCCCGGGTCTCTCAAATTCATTCAAAAGCTTTAATTAAATTGCGCTCAGCCTTGTCAGTATTTCTATAGTGCGTGTTATAGTTCATTGTTGATATACTTAATATGAGTTAAAATACCAAATTGTTTGTCTTGCTGAGAGGCTACGAGCTTCCCTGATTTTGTTTTATCACGTTTATTAGACGTAAGCGATAAGCTAACCTTGCATATAAGATGGGGGATAGATAAGATGTTGTCCTATTTACCTCTACTAGATTGATTTGCTATGCAGGGTTTCATCAAGTATTTACAGGATAGAGAAATACTCGAAAATTTTTCTGAAGGATTGGATTCTTTATCAGGAACAGTTTCTGCTTATCTTGGGTTTGATCCGACTGCTCCATCTTTGCATATCGGTCACTGGATTGGTATTTGTTTCCTTCATAGGTTGGCCAGTTATGGAATTACTCCTATAGCACTCGTAGGTGGAGCTACAGGAATGATAGGCGATCCCTCAGGGAAAAGTACAGAACGTGTATTATTACAGCCTGATGAGATTGTCTCTAATACAGATAAGATTGCTAGGTTATTATCGAAATATCTCCCCGGCATTGAGATTGTTAATAACTTAGATTGGTTGAATGATTATACGGTTATTAATTTTCTTCGAGATGTTGGTAAGTATTTCAGGCTAGGATCAATGCTTGGGAAAGATACTATCAAGCAGCGAGTATACTCTCAGGAGGGTATCAGTTATACTGAGTTTAGTTATTTGCTACTACAGTCGTATGATTTCGCTTATCTATATAAGAATCGTGGTGTTTCTTTACAGTGTGGTGGTAGTGATCAGTGGGGGAACATTACTTCGGGTATAGATTTTATCCGTAAGCAAGGATTAGGCCACGCCCACGGTCTAACTTACCCTTTGCTTACTAACAGTCAAGGGAAAAAAATAGGTAAGACCGAGTCTGGGACGTTGTGGTTAGACTCAAATATGACTTCTCCTTATGAGTTGTACCAATATTTTCTACGGCTACCAGATCAAGAAATGCCAAAAATTGCTCGCACTCTAACATTATTGGATAATGAGGCCATATTCGAATTAGATCGTGAGTTGTTATCTGATCCAGTAAGTGCCAAGAAGAAAATAGCTTCTGAAATTATCGCCGCAGTTCACGGGAATCAAGGACTGGAAGACGCTGTTTCTGTTACTGAGAGCATGCATACGGGTAAGTTGTCAGTACTCTCCGAAGGGGATTTCCAAGAACTTATTGGGAGAGGACAAGGTATTACTTTGAACAAACAATCTGTAATTGGCAAGCGTTGGATTGATATTGTTGTAGAAACTGGATTTTGTAAATCAAAGGGAGAGGTGCGTAGGTTGTTAGAGCAGAAGGGACTGTATGTAAATACTGCACCTTTATCTGATCTTCAGAGTGTTTTAACGGAAACACAAATTAATTACGGACACTATGTTTTGTTGTCCCAAGGTAAAAAGAAAAAACTCATTTTACACCTAATTTAATCATTGAGGAGGATAGGTGGCACACCAATCAGATATTGGCTTAATCGGTTTGGCTGTAATGGGGAAGAATCTTGTGTTAAATATGATTGACCATGGTTTTTCTGTATCTGTTTATAACCGCTCTTCGGAAAAGACCCAGACCTTTCTTCAGGAGAATATACGGCATTCACAGTTACAAGGATTTGAGACTATAGAAGATTTTGTCGGGTCCTTGTGTCGGCCAAGAAAAATCATGCTAATGATTAAGGCTGGCCCTGCCGTAGACGAAACTATATCTTCTCTTCTTCCTTACCTAGAGCCTGGAGATATTATCATTGACGGGGGTAATAGCTATTTTCGGGATTCGGAAAGAAGATGCACTGAACTTAAGGAAAAAGGCATCCTTTTCGTCGGTATGGGTATTTCTGGAGGCGAAGAGGGTGCCAGAAAAGGTCCTTCTATCATGCCGGGAGGTAATGTTGAAGCTTGGGAGTCGATTGCCCCTATTTTTCAAAACATTGCAGCACAAGTAAATAATGTCCCGTGTTGTGCTTGGGTCGGTCCTGGAGGGGCTGGTCATTATGTCAAAGCGGTGCACAATGGTATAGAATATGGTGACATACAGCTAATTTGTGAGGCCTATGGTTTATTGCGTAGTCGTTTAGATTTATCTGCTGAGGCCGTATCAGTGATTTTTTCTGAATGGAATTCTCGGGAACTAGATAGCTATTTAATGAGGATAGCTTCTGAAGTCCTTGCTCTAAAAGATTCTGAAGGTACTCCCGTAATAGATACAATACTTGATGTAGCAGGACAAAAAGGAACAGGACAGTGGGTTGCGTTAGACGCGATCCAGTCAGGAGTTCCTCTCTCTTTGATTATAGAATCTGTTCTGGCTCGTTATCTTTCTGTCTGGAAAGACGTCCGTGTCAGAGCTGCGGACGAATTGCCTGGAGTGCCTATTGTATTTGAAAAACCCATAGATCCTATGCTGTTCATAGAGGATGTTTTCCGAGCTTTATATGCGTCTAAGATCATCAGCTATGCTCAAGGGTTTATGCTCTTGCAAGAAGCTTCTCAAAAATATCAATGGGACTTAAAACTGGGAGAGATAGCTTTACTATGGCGAGGAGGATGCATTATCCAAAGTGTGTTCTTGGATACTATTTATCAGGGATTTTTACAACAACCTGATTCTCCTTCATTGATTTTACAAAACTATTTCAAATCAGCTTTGCAAAATTCTGAGGCTGGCTGGCGTAGGACAGTAGCAAATGCTGTAGCTTGTGGATGTCCAGTACCTTGTTTAGCAGCCGCTTTGACCTTTTTCGATGGTTATCGCACGGGAGATTCTTCAATAGCTCTTGTGCAGGCATTGAGAGACTATTTTGGTGCACATACCTATGAACGCAGGGATAGGCCTCGAGGTGAGTACTATCATACAGATTGGATAGGGACAAAAACTACTTCAAAAGTGGGATAAAAAAACTCCTCGCTTTGTTAAAACATAAGTGAGGAGGACGTTTATTCTTAGGATTGTTAAGGATGCTAATCCAAAAATTTAATCAATTTTTAATACTTCGATAAATGCTGTATTTGGGATGGATACTTTCCCAAACTCCTTCATGCGTTTCTTCCCTTTCTTTTGTTTTTCCCATAGCTTACGTTTCCGTGTAATATCGCCCCCATAACATTTAGCTGTGACATTCTTAGAAAGAGCACGAATTGTTTCTCTAGCAATAATTTTTTTATTAATAGCAGCTTGAATGGGGATTTTAAATAATTGTTGAGGAATAACATCAACTAATTTTTCACAAATACTTCGGCCTTTTGCCTCCGCTTTGTCTTTGTGTACCAAACAAGAAAAAGCATCTACAGGTTCGTCGTTGATAAGAATTTCTAGTTTGATGATGTCGCCTTTCCTATAGTCTCCAAGGCGATAATCAAAAGAACCGTATCCTTTAGTAATAGATTTGAGTCTGTCATTAAAGTCGGACACGATTTCATTAAGAGGCAAATCATAAGACAGAACTAAACGATGCTGATCTAACATTTCTGTTTTTAAACACACACCACGTTTATCTAAACATAAGTTCATAATGTTGCTTAGATACTCTTGCGGTGAGATAATGTTGACATGTACCCAGGGCTCTTCTAAGTGCTCTATAATCGCCGGATCTGGATATTCCGTAGGGTTATCAATAAATAGCGTTTTCCCATTTTTAAGCACGACCTTATAAATGACACTTGGAGCTGTCGCGATAATATCAAGACCAAATTCACGAATAATTCTCTCGAAAATAATTTCTAAGTGAAGAAGACCTAGAAAACCGCAGCGAAAACCAAAGCCCAAGGAATGACTACTTTCTTGTTCAATAGTTAGTGCAGAATCATTCAACTGTAAACGGCTTAATGCATCTTTTAAGGAGTCGAAATCAGAAGAGTCAATAGGATAAATACCAGCAAAAACAACAGGATTTATTTCTTTAAATCCTTCCAAAGGTTCTTTCGCAGGATGTTTAACTGCAGTAACAGTATCACCAATCTTAACATCTTTGACTTTTTTCAAATTAGCAATGAAGTATCCTACTTGACCAGCTTTTAGAGAACCCTCAATAAGTGTGGCTTCAGGAAGAAATGCGCCTACACCTAAAACCTCAAAAACAGAGCCTTTGGTTGCCATGAATGTAATGCGATCACCCTTTTTAAGCTCACCACTCATTACACGAACATATACCATAATGCCAACATAGGGATCGTAGTGAGAATCAAAAATCAAAGCTTTTAATTCTTTTTCTTTAGGAGGTTTAGGAGGAGGGATTAAATCGATAATAGCTTCAAGGATTTCAGGAATGCCTTGGCCAGTTTTTGCTGAACATGCTATCGCATTAGTTGTATCGAGACCTATATATTCTTCTATCTGCCTTCGAATTCGTTCAGGTTCTGCAGCAGGTAAATCAATCTTGTTTAGTACAGGAATAATTTCTAGATCACGTTCTAAGGCTAAATAAACATTTGCCAAGCTTTGGGCTTGTACTCCTTGAGCAGCGTCTACAATAAGCAACGCACCCTCACATGCGGCTAATGAACGAGATACTTCATAAGAAAAATCGACGTGACCAGGTGTATCTATAAGATTTAGTTGATATGTCTCTCCGTTATGCACATAAGTCATCGTAACAGGATGAGCTTTGATTGTAATGCCCCTTTCCCTTTCTAAGTCCATAGAGTCTAGAAGCTGTTCACGCATTTCCCTCTGCTCTACAGTACTAGTGCTTTCAAGCAAACGGTCTGCTATCGTAGATTTGCCGTGGTCAATATGCGCAATAATAGAGAAGTTGCGAATGTTTTCTAACTTATAGTCTTTCAAATTACAACGTATCTTTTATCGGTTTCATGGAAGCCTATGTTAGATAGGCAAACGTTAGTTGTCAATCTTCTGCAGTTCGAGTTTAAATTACATGCGTTATAAGGGGTTATCGTTTTCATTTTATTAACTATATTCACCAATAATACATTAGGTTTGATTTAAATAAACAATATGATTTTGTTAATTCACAATTTATTGTGTTCTCTAAAAAGCTCTAAATAGAATAAACTGGTTCAAAGATTTTTAAAAATTGTTGATTCAGTATAAAAAATTATAATTATGGCAACGTTACCCAGTTCAAGTATCACTTGTGTGACACATCAGAAGTGTATAGGCTCCCAGTACATAAGTCCTGAAGGAATAGCACAATCTCGTGGTAGAGCGATAGAAATTGTGATGGTCATATCTATGATTTTTTTGATGGGAGTAATTGCTTTGCTAGGGGGAATCTGTTCTGCAAGTATTGAGACTGGAGTTCTTATAGCTTCTATTGGAGCTGTTTTATCGGTAATTTCTTTTTCGATTGCAAGGCTTGCAATCGAAAAATCTAAAGAAAAAAAATTACTAATACCAGAAAAATTTTCTAATATTTTACAGGTGCATTACCCTGAAGTTTTTTCAGAGGTCATTAAAAATAACAAAGTTACTATAAAGGAAGTACGTGAGATTTTATCCTATGTAGATTCTATAAAAAATCATGGCAATATTTCGGAAATTCACAATTCTTCTTTAAGAAAAAAATTTCGTGATCCTCTTCTGCTTTTAGATAGAGTAAGGTCGTATAATAATGCTCAACCTTATGTGCATATTGATAATGTTATTTTGCAAAATTGTCCCTTGTATTGGCTCAGTAAATTTATTTCTTTAGGACGTCAAGATAGTTTGACTAGTCATGGTATCGTTCCTACACCTAAGACGATGTTACTTTACTGGACCTCTACATTGGGACTACCTATAAGGTGCAATCGCGATTACTTTGTTAGAGAAACTATTTTTAACACAACTATTTATGAGGTAGTGAAGAAATTAACATATGAGCAATTCAATATTTTAGAAAATTTTGTTCATAGAAATGCATGGAATGATTGCAAGGTAAACAATATTATTAACTCTTTATTGGGTGATGGAGATCAAGTTGATCTTAATAATCAAACTTTAAATGACCTTCAGTCTAAAGTAACATCTATGAAAAATTACAAAAATATTCTTCTTCTGACTATACTCCACGGCTTTTCTTGGAATCAACTTCAGATGATCAAAGCTCTAGACGTTGATAAATGGGATTTTTGGTGCTGGTTAGATCGTTCAGCAGATTATCGTGGAGGAGTTCAAATTTTCGGAAGATACTTCCTCAATCATTTCATGAATGAAGACTCCCCGCATTATAACCCAGGGGTATCTCTTACTACTTATGAAGAGTTATTATTGATTACTCGACAATCTAGAGAGCAGAAGACAGATAATCTTAGAGGAGTAAGAGACGTGTGCGTGCACTTACAGAAAAAAATAGATACATCTATGCCTGTCGAATCTAATTATGCCTACACTTCTCTTTTAGAAAGTTCATCTTTTCCTAGATATGTTGTTGATTTGAATACCGGTGCCCGTAGTTATTTGTTAAAATGAGTGAGTGTATTCTATCTATAATCAGCTAGGACTCTTATTTATCTCAAAAGAGTGAGAAAATCATTCTTCTACTAGGAATTATGGAGAAATAATCTCCTATATCAGTTTCTCTAGAGAATAGAAATGAATCTACTATTTTTATTTTCTAGAAATTAACAAATGTTCTCCCTAAAGGTTTCTTCTCGTTATGATTGTTTCTTTTAAAGTTATTTATGAAACAACATCATCTTTTTCAAGAAAATAACATTGCAGAAAAAGGAAAATCCAACATAAACTACGCTTTCTCAATAAAAGAAGGTTTTTGTTTATTTTCTAATGAGTAAATTGAAAGTATGCCAAATTCTTTCTTATAAAATTTGTTAAAGTAAGTGTCGATTAATTCGAAGATTCAGCAAGTTAAAAGGTGGGTTTCATGGCCGTAGAACAATCGAATATAAACGAAGAAATAGAAAGACTGATCTTGAAAGCTATTAAAAAGGTCTGCGGAAATAAAGAAAATGATCTCTGTCGCTATCTTCCAGGTCCAAGCGGTGGCTATATGCACCACTTTACACTCAAAAAAATGAAGACTTCGGCTCCTGATCAACTTTCTAAAATGTTAAGAACGTTCATATTGGAGTCTGATTCTCCTCGGTCTATCCATCCTAAACCTCGAGCTCCTAGAGGGTCTAAAAAACGTAGGGACTTTATTAACTTTACTAAGACTGATATCGAACGTGTTTTAGAATTAGCAAGACAGGTAGGGGACAAGGATCTTTTAGCTCGTTTTAGTCCTAAGAAGCCTCTTCCCTCGCTCAAAAGGGAACTTATTCGTTCAATTCGTCAGGGGATTGTTAGCGTAGATCTATGGAACGCCTATGTCGAAGCTGTTAAGGCTAATTCATCTAATCTCGAACCTTCTCAATCATTCGTTTAAATGTAAAATAATAATTTTACTTCGCGGCTAGTCCGTTTTAGCCGCTTGTATTAGGTTTTTGAGATTTTCAGAGGACTGAGAATCTTGCCTCCTGCTTTTTCCTTGTCAACGGTCAAAAGAATTGGTATGATATAAGCCTAAAACTTAAATTAATTCATTAATTAACAGTTCATTAATAATATAAACTAAGCTATTTCAGAGGGTAAAATATGACACAAACAGCGGAAAAACCTTTTGGGAAATGGCGCTCTTTCCTGTGGCCAATACATGCACACGAATTGAAGAAAGTTCTGCCAATGTTCCTAATGTTCTTCTGTATTGCGTTTAACTATACCGTATTACGCGATACTAAAGACACTCTAATTGTAACGGCCCCCGGATCTGGTGCAGAGGCTATTCCTTTCATCAAACTTTGGCTCGTTGTTCCTTGCGCTGTCGTCTTCATGCTTATTTACGCTAAATTAAGTAACATTTTAAGTAAGCAAGCCCTATTTTACGCAGTAATCTCTCCGTTCCTAATTTTCTTTGCTCTGTTCCCTACAGTGATCTATCCATTTCGTCACTTGTTGCATCCAACAGACTTTGCGGAGCGGCTTCAGGACTTCCTCCCTCAGGGGTTGATGGGATGTGTAGCAATGTTAAGAAACTGGACGTTCGCTTTATTCTACGTGCTCTCTGAGCTTTGGGGCAGCGTTATGCTTTCTCTAATGTTCTGGGGATTTGCTAATGAAATCACTAAGATCAGCGAAGCAAAGCGTTTTTATGCTTTATTCGGAGTTGGTGCTAACGTAGCTTTGTTGGCTTCTGGGCGCTCTATTATTTGGGCTTCCAAACTTAGAGCTAGTGCTGTAGAGGGAACTGATCCTTGGGGATTATCTCTCTACTTATTGATGTCCATGGTGCTTTTATCTGGTGCTGTAATTATGCTTTGCTACTGGTGGATGAACAGGTATGTTCTGACAGATGCAAGGTTCTACAATCCTGAAGAACTGAATAAAGCTAAAAAATCTAAGCCAAAGATGAGTATGAAAGAGAGTTTCATCTATCTTGCTAAATCTCCTTATATGCTTCTTTTAGCTATGTTGGTGATTTGTTACGGTATTTGCATTAATTTAGTTGAAGTAACTTGGAAAAGCCAATTGAAGTTACAGTATCCTAATGCTAATGAGTATAGTCAGTTCATGGGTAACTTTTCCTTCTGGACCGGCGTTGTATCTGTATTCGTAATGCTGTTCATTGGTGGTAACGTTATCCGTAAGTTTGGTTGGTTAACTGGAGCTCTTGTAACACCAGTCATGGTTCTGTTAACTGGGGTTCTTTTCTTTGCTCTGGTCATTTTCAGAGATCAAGCTTCAGGTATTGTTGCTATGCTAGGTACAACTCCGTTGATGCTGGCTGTTGTAGTTGGTGCTATTCAAAACATTTTATCTAAGTCCACGAAGTATGCTCTTTTTGATGCTACTAAGGAAATGGCTTACATACCACTGGATCAAGAACAGAAAGTCAAAGGTAAGGCTGCTATTGACGTAGTTGCTGCTCGTTTTGGTAAGTCTGGTGGATCCTTGATTCAACAAGGTTTGTTAGTGATATGTGGTAGTATTGGTGCTATGACCCCTTATTTGGCAGTTACATTATTTGTGATTATTGGGGTATGGCTTGTTTCTGCGACTAAACTCAATAAACTTTTCTTGATTCAATCTGCTCTTAGAGAACAAGAGTCTTTGGGAGGAGTGCCAGGAGGAGCAACGGCAGATTCCTCTAGTTCTTCTATTAAAGGAACTCCTGTAGTTGAAAATGCTTCTTCTTAGATTTGAACTATAGAAGTTGTGAATTTCATGCAAATCCTTGCCTAGACAACTAGGTAAGGATTTTTTTTTGAATCTTTGTCGTTCAAAAAATTAAGAGATTTTGCCAATTCTTGAGGTGTTGTTCTAAAAAGCAAGGTTGTAGTAGCCTATCTTTTGATGGTAATTTTTCCTTTCCTTACTTTACCAAAGTGATAAGTATGTCTTTTTTTCGAAAAGTTAAAATTTTGTTTTTTAGTGCTTGTCTTTTGAGTCTATGTGTAAGTTGCTCTCGTTCTGTCGGTAACAACAATAGATCAGATGGGTTGTACGTGCTGTCGATGAACCGTATGATTCATGATTGTGTGGTTAGAATAGTCGGAGATAAAATCCATACTCTTGTCCTGATCGATGGCTCTATTGATCCTCATGCCTATGAGATGGTAAAGGGAGATGAGGACAAAATGGTAATTAGCCAATTAATTTTTTGTAATGGTTTAGGCTTGGAACATAGCGCAAGTCTACGTAGGCATTTGGAGAACAATGATAAGGTTATCAATATTGGAGAAAACTTAATCAATAATGGCGCGTTTTCTCCATTACAAGAAGATGGTTGTTATGATCCGCATATTTGGACAGATATATCCATCTGGAGAGAGGGTGTTAGAGAAATAGCGGACGCATTGATTAAAAAGTTCCCTGAATGGGAAGACGAATTTGTTAGGAATAGAGATACTTTGTTAGATGAAATGTACCGTCTGGATCTTTGGGCTAAAAAGTGTCTCTCTAGCATCCCTGCGGAGAATAAGTATCTGGTTTCTGGGCATAACGCTTTTGGTTATTTTACTCGACGCTATTTGGCTGCCGAAGAAGAGATTGCGGATAATAGTTGGAAAAAGCGTTGTATTTCACCAGAAGGACTATCTCCTGAAGCCCAGATAAGCATTCGTGATATTATGCTAGTTGTTGATTACATACATAAAAACAATGTTCAGGTGATATTCCCAGAAGATACTCTTAATCAAGATGCATTGAAAAAAATTGCTGCTTGTTTAAAAAAAGGTCATTCTGTTCGTTTGTCTAAAAATCCTCTTTACAGTGATAACGTGAAACAGGATTATTTCAATACGTTTAAACATAACGTATCAATTATTACTGAAGAGTTGGGGGGGACGCTTTTTGATTAACTGTAACGAAATGATTTGGTCGGTGCACGATCTCTGTATGAATTATGATCACACCGATGCGCTGTGTCATATTTCTTTTAGTTTGCCTAAGGGAGGGACGCTTACCGCAATTCTCGGGCCTAATGGTGCAGGGAAGAGTACTCTTTTAAAAGCTTCTTTGGGGTTAATAAGACCTTCTTCAGGTCATAGTTTATTTTTTGGTAAAAAATTCAAAAAAGTTCATCAACATGTAGCCTACATGCCTCAACGCGCTACTATTGATTGGGAGTTTCCTATGACTGTTCTTGACTTAGTTCTTATGGGCACATATGGATATAAAGGTATGTGGGGAAGGATATCCTCAGAAGATCGTCGAGAAGCTTTTGAGATACTAGAACGTGTTGGTTTAGTATCTGTTGCTAATAGGCAGATTGGCAAGCTTTCTGGAGGTCAGCAACAGCGTGCTTTTCTTGCCAGAGCTTTAATGCAAAAGGCTGACTTGTATCTCATGGATGAATTATTTTCAGCTATTGATATGGCATCATATAAGACAGTAGTGGAAGTTCTCAAAGATCTTAAAAATGAGGGAAAATCTATTGTTGTAGTTCACCATGACCTCAGTCATGTACGTCAGTTATTTGATCACGTGATTCTATTGAATAAGCATTTAGTATGTTTTGGTCCTACGGATGAAGTGTTGACTGGAGAATCAATATTTCGAGCTTACGGCTGTGAACTCGATCTTTTGGACCATTCTTTGAAGCTATCAATTAGTCGACAGAAGGGCGTATACTAGAATGCTAAATTGTGTCTTTGTGGATGCCATATTTTTGTCCAGCTTTCTAACGGTTGTTCTCATTTGTATGACAGCAGCTTTGTGGGGTACTCTGTTACTTGTTGGGAAGCAACCTCTGCTTAGTGAGAGCCTATCACATGCATGTTATCCGGGTCTATTATTAGGAGCGCTTGTTGGATGTAAGTGCAGTGTATTCTCTAATACCCTTTTCCCTACTATAATTTTAGGGGTAATCGCATCCATATCAGGTTACAAGGCGATTATATTTTTGGAACGCAAATTTGGAGTGCATAGAGATTCAGCTTTGTGCTTTATTCTTGTCTCTTTCTTTGCCTGCGGAGTTCTGTTAGCGAGTTATGTCAAGGATTGTTGTCCAACTCTCTATAATCGTATTAATGCTTATTTGTATGGACAAGCGGCTACTTTAGGATATTCTGAGGCAAAAGTCGCTGCAGGAGTATTTCTTATATCTATATTTGTTTTGTGGTTATTCTATCGTCAGCTTGTGGTCTCTATTTTTGATAGAGAATTTGCTTCCACTTGTGGACTAAGGATGTGTTTTGCTGAAAATATCCTTCTCATATTCACTTCTTTAGTTATTGTTGGGGGAGTGCGTTCTGTAGGTATTATTCTTATTGCTGCAATGTTTGTTGCTCCAGCTTTAGCTGCTAGACAAATGTCTAATCGTTTAGGTACCATACTATTGTTGGCTTCGTTATTTGGAGGATTGTCTGGGGCATTAGGCTGCTATATTTCCGTAACTTTAAGTTGTCAAGTAATGACAGCAGAACATATCTCTACTATTTCTCTACCTACAGGCCCTTTAGTTGTCGTTATTTCGGGCATGTTTACTTTTTTGTGTCTTCTATTTTCTCCTAAGTCAGGATGGGTTGTCCGATGGATCCGGAGAAGATATTTTTCTTTCACAAAGAAGCAAGAACATTTACTGAAAGTATTTTGGTATCTCCTGGAGGAACATATTACTGCAGTAAAAGAACATACTTTTGTACAATCTTATAAATATCATGAATATTTCGGCTCTAAGTCATTCCCGAGATTAAGAATTTTTTTCCTACAGTTACGCGGATTACTAAAACGGACCGAGTGTTATTGGTCTTTGACGGAGAAAGGACGAAATGAGGCCAAAAGATTAGTCCGTGCTCATAGGTTGTGGGAATCTTATCTTGTTGAGTCCTTGGATTTCAAAAAAGGAAATGTGCATCAGTTTGCAGAAGAAATAGAACATGTTTTCACGGATGAACTAGAAGAAGCTATTGTAGCAAGACTCCAGGATCCTGATTATGACCCCCACAATCGTCTAATACCTAAAAGAAAACATCATCAGGAGGAATAATGATAGGGGCATTTTCTCCATACCATGGAGTTTCTTTTATTAACTTTTTTATAGTGTTTTTTTCTAGATTATTATCGGGCAAACTATTTACTAGTCAGTTGTTTATTGATGATATCCAAATTATCGTATTTCTAATGTTGGCTATCTCTGGAGCTTGTGTCGGAACGTTTTTAGTTCTGAAGAAAATGGCTATGTATGCAAATGCCGTTTCTCACACCGTCTTATTTGGTCTCGTGTGTATTTGTTTATTCACTCAGCAAATCAGTAGTCTAAGTCTAAGAGATCTAACTTTAGCTTCTATTTGTACAGCTCTCTTAACTGGCTTTATGATTTATTTTATTAGAAATCTTTTCCAGGTATCAGAAGAAGCTAGTACGGCTTTAGTATTTTCTTTGTTATTTTCTTTGAGCTTAGTTTTATTAGTGTTTTTAACTCGTAACGCTCATATAGGGACAGAACTTGTCCTCGGTAATGCTGATTCATTGGCAGTAGGAGACATTTTCCCTATGTTTGTTATACTCATCTGTAATCTAGTGCTTTCCCTCATCACATTTCGTAGTTTTATATGTGTTTCCTTCGACTCTGTATTTTCATCTTCTATAGGCATACCAGTTAAACTTGTCGATTATCTCATGATTCTTCAGCTTTCTGCGAATCTAGTTTGTGCTTTCAAAGCAATTGGGGTGCTTATGGCATTGGCATTTCTTTTGATACCTGGGTTAACCTCTAAATTATTTGTTACTTCAGTCAGGGAAATGCTATTTTGGTCCCTAGTTTTTGGTTTAGTTGCTGCTCTTCTCGCCCCCGCATTGTCTCGTGCTTTTCTAACTTATTTTAACATAGGTTTGTCTACAGCGGGGCTTTCTGTATTTATTTTGGCATCAATTTACTGCTTGGTTGCTTTGTATAATCATAAAAAAAAATGTTATAATAGATCTTCTAGTAAAGCCTGATTACACAATTGACAACTCAGTAAGTGACGGAGTATGATTTTACTTTATATTTCGTAGGGTCACTATTTGAAACGTTTAGCTATTTTAGGATCTACCGGAAGTGTGGGCAGGCAGGCATTACAAATTGTAAGAAACTTGCCAGATTCGTTTAGTGTGGTTTCTCTTGCAGCTCATGGAAATAACTCTCAGTTGCTGTGTGAGCAAATTCTAGAATTTTCTCCTAGGTATGTTTCTGTTTTCAGTCAGGATGTATACCAAAAGCTACGTGATTTGTTCCCAAATATTGAAGTAGCTCTAGGAGATGATGGCCTTATAGGAGCCACTACACACGAAGATGTTGATACTATCATTGCGGCCTCCTCTGGGGTGGTAGCTCTTCCTGCTATTATTGAAGGGATCAGATCTAGAAAAAATTTAGCTTTAGCGAATAAAGAAGTTCTTGTTTCTGCTGGTGAGATCATACAAGATATGACAAGAACCTATGGTGTTAAAATTCTTCCAATTGATAGTGAGCATAATGCCTTGTATCAATGCTTAGAAGGGCGTAGAAGAGAAGATATCAAGAAACTTATTTTGACAGCTTCAGGTGGTCCTTTACTAAACAAGTCAAAAGAGGAATTGAATTTTGTAACTATCCAAGAAGTCTTACAGCATCCTACGTGGAATATGGGGACTAAGATTACTGTTGATTCTTCTACTTTGGTTAACAAGGGATTGGAAATTATAGAGGCTTACTGGTTATTCGGGCTCGAAAACGTGGAAATTGATGCTATTATGCACCCTCAGAGTTTAGTGCATGGCATGGTGGAATTTCAAGACGGGACTATTATTTCAGCTATGAATCCTCCCAGTATGCTATTCCCGATACAGTATGCGTTAACTGCTCCTTATCGTTATTCTGCTCCGGCTGAGGGTATGAGTTTTCATACTAAGCAAGTATTAGAATTTTTCCCAATAGATACAGAGCTTTTCCCAAGTATTCTCTTAGCTAAAGAGGTCTTAAAGAGTAAAGGGTCTGCTGGAAGTTTTTTCAATGCGGCTAATGAGACATTGGTAGCAAGATTTTTGAAAGAGGAAATTACTTGGAGAGGTATACTGGATAAGCTTGTGCAGCTCATGGGGAACCATAGAGTGCATCCCTGTAATTCACTGGATGATATTTTTGCAGTTGATAAAGAAGCTAGAGCTCTTGCTCAGGAGATATAGGCCGGTACATTATGACGATCATTTATTTTATTCTTTCTGCCCTTGCTTTGGGAGTTTTGGTATTAATCCATGAATTGGGTCATTTACTTGCGGCTAAGGCGGTAGGCATGTTTGTTGAGAGCTTTAGTATAGGTTTCGGACCGTCTTTATTCAAAAAGAAAATAGGCAATACCGAATATCGTATAGGAGTTATTCTTTTTGGAGGATATGTCCGTATTAAAGGGATGGAAAGGAATAAGAAAAAGGATTCTCAAATTAGTGAAGAATCTGTTTATGATATTCCTCAAGGGTTTTTTAGTAAGTCTCCTTGGAAGCGAATTATTGTTTTGGCAGCAGGACCTTTGGCTAATATACTACTTGCATTTGTAGCTTTTGGAGCTCTATATCTTTCTGGAGGCAGGAATAAACCATATTCTGAACATTCACAGATCGTCGGTTGGGCAAATCCTATCTTAAAAGAAAAGGGTATTAAACTAGGTGATAGGATCCATACTTGTAACGGTAAGCCCTATTTAGGAGATAAGGATGCGTTTACTTCTGCTTTGCTTGATGGTCATCTCGCGTTGAATGGCGTGCACCCTGGTTACTTATACGGTGCGCCTAGCGAGTTCTCCGTTGATGTTTCGTTTGATCCTGAACGCGAAGGAGTCCCTTGCTTAGGTGCTAGCTATCTTTTGTTTTATGATAAAGCTCCCCTTTCTTCTCAATCTCCAATGATTAATGCGGGGTTGACGAAGGATGACCGTTTAGTGTGGATGGATGGGGAACTATTATTTTCAACAGCACAAGTTTCTAAGATTCTAAACGAAGGTTATGCCCTTGTTAAAGTTTTGCGTAGGGGGCAGGAATTCTTGACACGTCAACCTCGAGTTTTAGCAGGCACTCTTGGTATGTCGGCTTACATTAGAAACGAACTTATTGATAATCAGTATGAGGCAGGGATCAAAGGAAAATGGACGTCATTGTATGTTTTGCCTTATGCTATTAATAGCTACGGTTATGTTGAAAGTGAATTGGCCCCTATCGATCCCGAATCTCCTTTCCCTTATATTGAGGATAGATTAGAGCTAGGTGATCGTATCATTGCAATTGATAGTATGCCGGTTAGCAGCAGTATAGATATTTTGCGCTTAGTTCAGAATCATAAAGTAACTATTATTGTTCAGAAAATGCAACCTGATCAACTTGTTGAAGTTGATACATCTGTAGCGGATACTCGTTTTATAGAGTCTTATGACTCTAGAGATCTTTTAAAAATTATTAATTCTCTTGGTTCTTCAGAAGAAGTAAAAACAGCGGGACAATATCGTCTTTTAGCCCCTATTCAGCCCAAACCCTGGATCTCCATTTATTCTGAGGAACGTTTGAATCCTCAGAGGGAATTAGCAAAGAAAATCAAAAATCAGGATAAGCAACGTTATTATCTAGAAAAAATAGAGGAAGAGAAGCACAAACTATCCTTAGGTATACCTCTCCAAGACGCTATTGTTAGGTATAATCCTTCTCCGACGTATTTGGTAGGTTATGTTATTCGTGAAAGTCTAAGAACGATGCGAGCTTTAGTTACTGGACAGATTAATCACCAATGGTTATCTGGGCCCGTTGGTATTGTAAAAATACTTCATACTGGATGGTCATTAGGTTTAGGCGAAGCACTGTTTTGGATAGGTTTAATTAGCGTAAATTTAGCTGTGCTAAATTTCTTGCCGATACCGGTTTTAGATGGCGGTTATATAGTACTTTGTCTTTGGGAAATAATTACTCGCCGTCGTTTAAATATGCGTGTTATCGAAAGGGTGCTCGTAGTTTTTCTTATACTTTTAATTATCTTCTTTATTTTTCTGACTTGCCAAGATCTCTTGAGATCTTTTGTTGGCTAGGCTTCCAGGTTTTTGGAAAACCATAAAGATTATAAGGATGAGAGCCAAAACAGTGGATTACGTAGATGTCCTTGTTTTGGCTTGGGTTTAATCTCGAGCTTTTCTGCTTATTTTCTTTCACCTTTTGTTCTAAATCTTCGGGGACTTGTTCAATTACAGGAGTTGTTTTTCCATGTTTTAAAAATTCTCTCATTAGAAAGAGAGACTTTCGATCTGTAATTATATAAGTATGATTCGTATTAATTACATATCCCTTATGGGGAGTATCTAACTGTGTTTCTACGGTGCAGACTTTACCGTCATTTTCTCCATTTAATCGGAACGGAATAAATCTACTTCTTTTGTTTCCACTGAGGATTAGTACATCTACTGTGGGCGGGATTTTTGCAATATTGAGCATTCTATTAGGGGAGTAGGTTAACAACTGTCTTCCCAATTTTCCTCCAAATATGAATTGTACAACTGCTAAGGATCGATATCGTCTTGCTAATGTAGAACCCGCATTAGGGGGAGCCATAAGAATAGCTCTTCCTTTTTTCGCCTCCTCCGGACAATCTGAGCGAGCTAGAGCTACACGTACAATCACTCCTCCAACTGAATGAGTAACAAAGTTAATCGGAACACCAGGCTTTAATTCAGCTATTCGTTTTAACAGTTTGTTTAGGTGTTCAGCATGCCTTTCTAAAGTAAATTTCCTAGTTTCATAGTTCCAGATAAACACATCATAATTGTCCTTTTCCAAAACATGACCTATAGGCTTAAGAGATCTGTAGGATCTCAAAAAAGCATGAACACATACAACAGATTCCTTTTGTTGCGAAGTTTCCTTCATCCCATCTATTCCAGAAGGAAGAGTTTGAATGATAGATGTTTCTGCAAGTAAAGGGGCTCCTATTATTAGGAGTAGTATTGTTAATAAAAAATTCTTCATTTTCCCACCGATATAATTATTTTAAAAAAGTTTTTAATAAAAAACGATTACGTTTAATTTGTTTGAACTTTTAAAAACAATTAAATGGCTTATTTATAAAAGAATAAATATTTCGGTTTATTTATTAGGAAACAACTTCTGACAATAAACTTGGTTGAGATTGATCGATTAAAAAAGACCTACTTTCCGTTGGAAGATAGGAAGGAGGATTCGTAGAAGTAATTATCGTTTGTTGCAGGAAGGGATAGAGGTTCAAAAGATTAGATACTCGTTGAGAATCTAATCCAGCGTGAATGTCATCCATACAAAATAGGGGACATATTGAATGAATCTCTTTGAGATAAAGGCACTCAGCAAGTCTTAAAAGTGCCAAAAGGCTATGTTTTTGTCCTTCACTGGAAAATTGTGAAACGGATAACTCATTGAGCATAAGAGAAAAGTCTTCGCGATGCGGACCGACAGTTGTATTGCCTAGATCTAAATCCCGCTGCAGAGAGGACTCGAGTTGTTTATGGAGTTCTTCTGCAACAGAAGATTCAGATAACGAGTTCTGTTTGATACAAGAGCTTTTAAATTTAATTAGGAGATTTTCTCCTAAAGAATTATTCCACAGACTTTTAAGTAGGAGGTTTATTTTCTGACAACAAATATAACGCTTAACTGTAAGAGTAGCTCCGAGAGTTGCTAATTGTTCATTCCAGACTGATAAAGTATCCAAATGCTTAGTTTTTAGTAAGGCGTTTCTCTGGTTTAAAGCACGCTGATAATATGTAAGTTTTTGAGAATACTCGTGATCAGATTGAGAGAGCAGCAAATTTAAAAATAACCTACGATCCGAAGGTGTTCCAGAGATTAGTAACTGATCCCGGGACGAGGATAACACGGTGGGAATAATCCCTAGAAGTTGCGAAAGAGTTTTAATAGGAATATCATCGTACAAAACTTTTTTTCCAATTTTGTCAACATATATTGACAAAGTGTGAGGGATAGATTCTCTCACAAAGTGCATTTTCAAAAAAAAATAGTCATGACCAAAAGCGATAGCTTCGCTCAAACGTTGTGTACGAAAAGACCGCCCTAGAGAAAGGACGTAGAGTGCCTCCAAGATATTCGTTTTACCTTGAGCATTATTCCCGAAAATATAATTCATCCTAGGAGCAAACCGAATCGTTGTATCTTTATGATTTCTAAAGTCTTTAAGATACAAAGAAACAATATTCATCACGTTATAAAAGAAGAACTACTAAGCGAATATTCCATTAATCATCGTGCAAGCGCATTGGCATTATTACAAATAAACTTCTTGTAGAATCAGTAATAATTCCAGGATTATAAGAATCTGAAATGCCCAAACTCACTAACTCATCCTTACTATGCTTCAAGATATCCAGGAAGAAGAAAGGATTAAAAGCAATCTCCAATAAATCTCCAGCGTAATTAACCGCCATACTTACTTTGCCTTCTCCTACCTTAGTGCAATTAGCTGTAAGGGTTAATTCTCCAGGAGTGAAAGTAAACTTAACTGAATGGGAAGACTCATTAGTAAATAAGGCAACTTGCTTGAGCAAAGTCATGAGTTCTTCTCTGTGCAGGTCTAATTTAACATTACTTTGTGTAGAGATAACTGGAGAAAAATCAGGAAATTCTCCGGATAATAGTTTGGTAATTAAAAGAGTGTTATCGCATTCTACTGCGATCTTAGCTTGGTCTAAGAAAATAGTGGCCTGTGCATCGTCAGAGCACATTTTAATAATTTCTTCAACGGCCTTTATCGGGATGATGTATTCTCCAAGAAAACTTTTATCTAAAGTAACTTCTAAGTCTGTTTTAGCTAGGCGTTTACCATCTGTCCCCACAACGGTAACGATGCCATTTGCAATAGTCAGCAAAACACCCGTGAGAACATAGCGGCTTTCCTCTCGAGAAACAGCGAAAGAGGTTCTTTGGAACATCTCTTTTAGTTGATCAGCAGGTAACGTGAAACGCACAGAATTTTGCATATCAGGAAGCATGGGAAAATCTTCCTTACCCATACTCAATAACCGAAAACAGGAGGAGCCGGAGGTAATTGTTGCCATTTCACTACTGCTAGCAGAAATTTCAAGATTTGCCTCTGTTAACTCCTTGACTAACTGAAAAAATCTCTTAGAAGGGATAGAGACTGCCCCAGATTCATAAACTCGTGCCTTGGTGACGCAACGCGTGCTCACCGTTAAATCTGTTGCAGTGAAGATCAACTCATCATTACAAGTCTCTATGAGAACGTGCGTCAACACCGGAATAGGAGTATTTTGAGGAACAACGCTCTGAATTTTTTTAATCAGATTTCCTAATTCATTTCTTGAAACAACGAATTTCATATTCTTCTATAACTCGTGAATCTAACAATTTTTATTCTCTACATTAACCTAGAAGAAACTCTAGAAACTAATTCCGTTAGGTCCGAACCACTTTTGGTTTTCAGGATGGAACGACACTTTATAGGAGCAATGTATGCTGAATATGCAAAATTTTCTACATAAAAGAAATTATAAACAGAAACAACAGGGAGCTCCCCAAATTAAAACGAGAATCACATCAAGAAGGCCAGAGCTTTAATCTAATCATGCAGGCATAAGGCATGATATTACTAAAAAGAGATTTTCCGGTCTCCTAGATATTTTTATCTAAACATAGATGAGTATATCTTGAAAGCAACAAAATTAATTCTTTTTGCTATACTCCTTGATCATCTCATACCGACAGAAATAATAGGAAATTTTATGGCTGGTAAGGAAATAGTTTCTAATCGTAAAGCTTTGTATAACTACGAAGTATTGGACACTTTAGAAGCAGGTATTGTGCTTACTGGTACAGAAATTAAGTCTCTTCGTGATCATGGAGGGAATCTAGCCGATGCTTATGTTTTAATTTCCGAAGGAGAAGCTTGGTTAGTCAACTCTAGTATTTCTCCTTATCGTTTCGGGAATATTAATAACCATGAGGAACGCCGTAAACGCAAGTTACTTCTTCATAAATATGAGATTCGTAAACTAGCTGGTAAAACTGCTCAAAAGGGCATTACGCTGATTCCTTTAGGTATGTTTTTGTCAAAAGGATATGTAAAAGTTCGTGTAGGATGTTGCCGTGGTAAAAAAGCCCACGATAAGCGTCAATCAATTATAGAAAAAGAAAAGAAACGGGAAATTGCAGCTGCTATGAAGCAGAAGTACCGTTAATATAAGCAAGAATTTTATTTTTTTTTGCCCATTCTCTGGCTTCTTCTGGGCTACTAAACGTCATTAAGACTGTCGCCATAGCATCAGCAAAAGCGCAAGAAGGATCTATCACAGAAACAGAGGAAATAGTTTGTTCGTTAGCTTCTAGAGGAATTCCAGAGCTTGGGTCAATGATATGTGTATAAATTTTCCCGGCTACTCGCCATTGTTGGTAGTAATTTCCACTAGTGGCTATTGCGGTATCACTCAACTCTAGAATGTTTTGAGTAGCAGAAGAGGCTACTCTCCAGGGTCTTCCAGATGGATGGCATCCCGATGTTTTGATTTCTCCGCCCCATTCAACATAATTATCTTTAGAAACTTGTTTACAAGTTTCCAGAATGCAATCAACTGCGTACCCCTTGATTGTCCCACAGAGATCAATTTGCACTAAAGAATTTTTTTTGGTTATTGTTTGATTTGCAAAATCAATACTAATATTTCCCCATGTGATGGCATTACGATAAGATTCTAGTAATTCTGGGGGAGGAAGTAAGTTTTGTTTTAGGTAAAGTAACCACACAGTTTTCAGTGTTCCCATTGTAGGGTCAAAACGTCCTCCAGATATAGAGTATAGCTGATTAACAGAAGCAAGAAACATTACTAATTCATTAGAAATAGGAATAGGAATTCCAGAAGGGGCTCGGTTAATTTTCGAAATTTCTGAATTTATGTTCCAATTATTATAGGTGGTATCTATTAGTCTAAAGACAGCATTAACTTCTTCTTCTAGTTTTGAATGTTCTTGCGAAGACAAAGCTTTACCAATGATAATCCGAAATGGAATTGTCATGCGCTCACCTTCTATGCATGTCATTTTTGATGAGCAGCCTGCAAATAATAAAGTAACGCTGATCAGGAGAAGAATTTTTGACAACTTTCCCATGTATTTCTCATGAGCATAGCAACTGTCATAGGTCCTATGCCTCCTGGAACAGGAGTAATTGCTTTGCATTTAGTAACTACATTATTAAAATCCACGTCACCAACTAGAGCATATCCTTTAGAGTTTTCTGCAGGGACTCTTGACGTGCCTACGTCAATTACTACCGCATCCGAAGACACCATGTTTTCCTTGATAAACAATGGAACACCAACTGCAGCAACGATAATATCAGCTGATCTAAGGATTTCGGGGATATTTTCTGATTGGCTGTGTAGTAGGGTGACAGAAGAATTTGTTAAAGGATGCTTTTGCATTAACATTGCAGCTAGCGGTTTGCCAACAATATTACTCCTCCCTATTATTACAACGTGTCGGCCTAAAAGAGGGATTTCGTAGTGATTTAGAAGTTCAATAATACCAGAGGGGGTGCAGGGTGCAAAACCATCAACTTGCCCTAATAATAGTTTGCCGGCATTGATAGGATGAATTCCATCAACATCTTTATATGGAGAGATAGCTTCGATAATTGTATTAGTATCTAAGTGTTTGGGAAGAGGTAGCTGAACTAAAATACCATGGACTGTAGGATCTGCGTTCAACTTATTTATTAATTTTATGATGTCAGAGAGAGTCGAATCAGAAGGAAGTTTATGTGCCTTAGAGATCATACCTAGTTCAGTAGCTTTTTTGACCTTCATGTTCACATATACTTCTGAAGCAGGATTATTTCCCACAAGTACAACAGCAAGTCCAGGACGAACAAAACTGTTAGCTATGCTATTTTTTAGTTGGGTTAAAATTCGCTCTGCAACAGGCGTGCCTTGTAGTAACATTATTGCTCCTTAGAAAATCTCTATCCTACTAACCATGAATTTACAGATTGTGCGCAAAGATAATCCGGTGAAGAATTAGGGTATAGAAGCATTATGAGAACCTTCCCTATATAAATGCTAGTACGATTTTGTTCCAGCAGCATTTACAAAACTACCCTCTATCATACGACTTCTGCAACCTTAGTTTGGTGAGAAATTTCGAGGTAATTATCCATATACTATGTGGCAAGACATAAATTACTAGACTATACATGGAATTCACGAATATAAGCCTGCGTATGATGGATGCAAAAGATGAACAAGTCCAGTTCATTGTATAGTTGAAAAAAAGCAAAGTAGGGTAGGAAATACAGTAAAAAGTTAGCGAAAACAGGACATTGATAATAAGCAAAGATAACCACTTATCCTTCAGGAATATTTTTTGCGTTCTGTAAAGTATAAGAGAGGTTATCACATATAGGAAGGCATGCATACCGAATAAATGTGAGGAACTTATATCTGAGAATAGCCCTAGGAAAAACGCGTACATTACAACTTTAATTTTGGAAGATCGGTAAAAATTTCCAACTAAGTATGGAGAGAAAAATAGTGGGCATAGCGATGGCAGATATTGGGGGAATATGCAAAAGCTTAGAAACGAGAAGCATAGACACTGTCTATTAATCCAATTTCTCATGTACTCTACCCGATCTTAAGTTTCCATTACAATGTAAGGATTTATCTTCTTACTTATCAACTCTAATAATAATATTTAAAGATATCTTATTCTTTATAATTTTTTCTCATTACGCATTAATTATTTTGTTTTAATTACGAGTTTTAAATTAAACTTGAACTAAGGGATTTCTATTTATTTGATTTTATTTATGGCGAAGGCGAGAAAAAAGAGAGACGATAGGGCTCTAGCAAAGGTAATTGAGAGGAAATCTAAGGAGTTGCTACGTAAGTCTAGAAAAATTAAGAAGTCTAAGTTTCGTCTTTCCAAGGAAGAAACCCAACTCAGATCGCGCGCTGAGCAGTATGATAGGATAGTGCATTCCATATTAGATAAAAATACTAGTAATCCCGATAAGATTTTGATTTTTAGTTATAAAGATGGATTTATTTTTACTGATATTTGCGACTTTGGGAAATATTCAGTAAAACTTTAAAAAACTTGCAGAACGGGACAAACCCGTAGACAAGTAGAGGGGGACTGGGTTATTTATGATCCCTAGGTAACGCCGCAATATTAAGATCTCCAAAATCTTAATATTGTTTGGCAGTTTGAACGATTAAGTTTGTCCTAGGAATAAGGCGTATGCACTTTAAGTTGCATCTACCCTCCTAGCTTTTTTACTATGTCTTTAGGTTTTTTACGCAAGATCTCTCGGGATCTTGCGTTTTTTTTAATTACTGTTTTCTGTCTTTGATTTGTTCTAAGTTCTTTTTTTTTAATTAATTGTTTTTTGTTTTAAAATTTAGTTATCTAGTTTGAAAAAAAATGCATAGAATATCATGTCTATCTCTGGAAACAATAATATAGGACCATCCAACCTGAACAATTGGGACCCAGCGATTGTCGAGAAGCAGGCTTCTGCGTTATCAGACTCTAGAAAGACAGAATTCGTAGAAACAAGTAGCACATCCGTGAAAAAACACGAGGCTGTTGCTGAGTCATCTTCGGGCCTTTTAGCTAATTATGAGTCGGATTTGGCAATCAATAAAGGAAAATATGATAGAGCACAAGCATCTACATCTGCTAGATCTAAATTTAGAGGCGCATTTTGCAAAATTAGAGCAAGTTTACAAGGTTTTCTTTCCGGATTTGGCACAAGGGCATCTAGGGTCTCAGCAAGAAGAGCTATGGACAATGGAGAAGGGATGTCTATGCTACCTAGTACCATGGATATGGTCAAAAAAAAGGGAAATCGTATATCTCCGGAGATGCAGGGATTTTATTTGGATGCCTCAGGTTTTGGAGGTAGTTCCTCAAGCATTGCACATGTAAAATTAGAAAATTTATCTTCTACTAGTTTTTCTCGACATCAGGATACAGCCCTTGCACCTATAACTTCTTCACAACTGTCTTCTATTGTTGCATTTTCAGGACAACGTAAGGATATAAGCCCAATTACAGATGCCACTGTAACTGCATGGACTATAGAGAGATTAGGAGGGGAAATGGTGCCAACTTTACTCGATCCAAATGCAGAAACTTCGTCTTTATTGCGTAGAGCATCAGGGATAGAAAACGAAGGTATGGTTGATTTATCCGATTTGGAACATGAACACTCTAGCACTGATATGAGTGTCTCTAGATTAAAGGGTGTTAAGTCATCAGAATCTAAAGATGCAAATAAAGAAGAAGCTATTCATGAAGGATCTGGTATTTTAGAGGAGTCCGCCAGAGAAGCTGAGAAAAAAGAAAGTCGGGACGATCTTCTGAAAGATCAAATGGCAATAGCTAAAATGATGGAGAGTATAGTTTCCTCAAATACTTACGGAACTATTTATTTAGGTTCTGGTCAGAGTATATGGTCTGGAGGTTCTGTTACACAATTTCCAGCTCCTAAAATTTCGGGAACTATTATCCAATCTGTTCCTAAAAAAACTCATAAAGCAGTTGGTATAGAAAGCAGTGATCCAAGTACGGTGTTTTCTCCAAATTACAATGAAGATATAAAGAGGGTCAATTATTCAGTAGGTAGTGAACGAACAGAGAATGAGTATAGATTCCCTAAGGAAATAGGAACGGATGTATTTACAAATACTAAACAAATCCAATCTTCTACACAGTTTCGTTCACGTGAAAATATAAGCCAAAATTTTTCTTTAGTTCCGGAAAAGAGTCCGTTACCAAAGTATGATGCGTCAGCGATTTCGGCGGGATCAGATACCATTAGTTCATCATACATGTTTTTATCTCACCAAGGGGTGTCTCTTTTAGCTCCTCTCCCTAAATCTAATGAGGAATACAAAATAGATTTACAAAAGCATAAGGGACCAGGAGCTCCTCCAGATCCTCTTATCTACCAATATCGTAACGTAGCCATAGATCCTCCTCTAATATTCAATCCGCCTAAAGTTTTTGCTTCGTCTTCGAGATTAGGAATTCAAGGAAAACCCGGTGCTGCTGACGTACATAATGACGCAGGAAGTAATTCTGGGAGTGGTGATAACTTTTTTGGTGGCCAGAATCCTAATAAAAAAGGAGGAAAGTCATTTATTCAGGAAGATAAGGAAGGAAAATCTAAGGATCTAAATTAGGAGGAACGGGTATGCGTATACTACCTTTTGATGCCTACGGTTCCGTAGTTGCTCAAGGAGTTGCTCAAGATCCTAAGGAGCGCAACTTGTCTCTATTGGATAAGGTATCCGAAGAGATTGCTAGGAACGAGGCTATGCGTTTGGCATTGATAGCCATAGCTGATAGAGAACAAGAAAAAAAGAAAAAACAACATCGATATAAGATCTTGAATCGTAAACAAGCTAGTGTTCTTCTTTCACAACTTAAAAATTTAGAAATTGATTTTGATCTATTACAAAAAACATATCCCATAGATTTCGATGATCAAAGAAAAAAAAGAGAGATTAAGCTTAAAGATAGTAATACCAAGCGTTTGATTAGAATAAAATCCTCCGCAGCTCAGGCTATTGCTGATGCTGCAGAGGCTTGGGTTATTGCAAGAAATAAGGGGATACTAGATATGGCCTCGATACTGTTTTGCAATAGGGACAGTGATTAAGCTGCCTCTTTTCTAGGTATTATCATTTCAAACGGCGTTTTATTATTATCGGGTTTCAATTCTGTAGTCTGTTTTACTATGTCTTCCCAGATTTTATGAAGAGTCTTTCTTTGTTTTTTAGTCAAATTATCGAGGATTAGCAAATCTTCGTCATTGATATGAAGACCTCGTTCTGACCAATTAACAGATCCCATGATTAACGTGCTATCATCAATAATTGCGAATTTATGATGTAATCGATATTTGGTAGTTTTATATTTAATAACCATTTTCGGGTTTTCTAGACGAGATAGTTGTTTAAGAGTTAAGTCAGTATAATCTTTATCTATACACACTTGCACGCTAACATTACGTTTTTTAGCCTCTTCTAATTCTTTAATAATTGGAAAATAGGTTAGAGCAAACATAGCTACTTTTATTGATGTTTTTGCAGACCGAATTCTATGCTTTAATGCATTGATCGCCGCTAGACTATCTTTAGGTAGTGAGAAATATTCAGCACGCTGGTTATTTACAGTAAATGTTCCTGATGATTCTTCTTTGATGTGACGGCATAATTCACTGCTTTTAACCCCAATGATCATATTTACGTCTTGATTTAAAGATGCAGATGTATAATTTGCTGATCCTAAAAATCCGTACTTCTTATCAATAGATAACACTTTGTGGTGCATAGTGTTAGTTTTTGAGTTTTTGTAATGGACAAGATGAACATCTTCTAAGGAGGATAAGGATTCAATTGGTGATATTTTTTCGTAGTGAATAGATAATTTCTTTTGATTTTTTGCTTGATTAGCTAAATGGTCAACAATTCTAGGAGTAGTAAGGCGATATATGCGTAAGAATATTTCTTGATCAGCAGAATCTATAGCGTTACAAATAACGGAAGTAAGGTCATCATTGCATTGATTAGAAAAGATGATGGGCTCTTCTGAACATAAAAAATCCTGGAATGTGTTTCCCGAAGGGTTATGGGTAAAAATCCCAAATAAAATTATTGTTCCTAAAATAAGAAACAATCTGTTTTTTAATTTAAAATTGTTCACCGTTTTTTTCATTTTAAAAAATCTTATTAATTCTAACTTTTATTTGATGGAATGTTTTTAATCAAATCTTTGTTAGATAATTTCTCCCAGATGTTTTCTATTTTTTTTAATTGTTCTTGTCTTAGATCTTCTATGATTATCAAATTTTCACTATTTCTAGTAAGCCCACGTGTTGTCCAATTTACAGATCCAAAAATGAATATACTTGCGTCGATTAAAGCAAATTTATGATGCATGCATTTGTTAGATTTATGGGACATAACATTTAAGTACGAACTATTTGCAATTTTACTCAGCGCATCATTCGCTTCCTTGATTTTAGAATGATCTATAACAATTTTTACTTCTAATCCTTCTGAACATTTAGAAGTTAGCGTAGACAATATCGCCCTATGGGATAAATTAAACATGGCGATTTTTATTGATTTTCTTGCAGAATTTATACAATGAATAATTTTATTAATTCCGTTATCACTGTGTTTAGGTAAAGGGAAGTATGTTAAACTTTGGTGATTTATAATTATGGATGCGTAGGTCTTTTGACTAATGGCATTATAGAATTGCTCACTATATATTGTGACAATGAGGTTTAGGCTTTCCTCCAAGGAAGTCCTTGAAAAGTTTGCAGATCCCACAAATACTAGTTTGCGATCGATTCCCATCCATTTTTCATGCATGATGGAGTGTTTCCGTTCTTCTGTATGGACAAGAAGAACGTTTTTTCTATTTTTAATTCCCTCAAAATGTCCTATATGCTCGCAATATATTGTTGTGTCTAAAGATTTTTGGCATTGTTCATTGATGGCTGAAATAATTTTAGGACAACTGAGACAAAAAACCCTCAGGAATAACTTATTTTGAGCTTTGCTTATGCTATCGCACAAAATTTCTGTTATATTTTCTTGGCTAGTATCAAAGAAATTAGAGATTGTTTCTTTCTCGGGAGAGCTTAATGGACTGGAAGAATTCCATGGTAATGAAACAACAGCAGACACAGTTGAGCCTTTTTAATGAGTGAGATTTGTTATGGAATAATCGTTCACTTATTCTTAAAATATTCCGACCACCTGGAAGATACTTTTTTAACGGTATCCGGATCTGGCTCTACTGTTTTAGGATAGCTGGGCTTCATTAAGGAGTTGAGGATAATAGGGAATCTATAATGTGGTCGATGCTGTGTAAATTCGGAAAATAGAACGTGAAGATCTGTAGCTGGTGCGGATCTAGTAAATACACGCCATAGAAAATCTTTATCGCTGGCTAATGTCTCTTTTAAGTTATCTGTGAGTATAACAAGAGGCCATTTGGTGAGAGATGGTTGAGTCAGGAGATCATGGGTATTTAATTTTTTCAGGCTTGTTTCTAAAACTAAACAGCCCTTGCAATACATTTCTATGTCAGAAATGCCAGGAAGATGCCCTCCTATATATCTGTGAGGCAGGGTGCGAATTTGTTTCCCTACTCCCATAAGAATTGCTTTAGAACCTTTATTTAGAGAGGTTCCTGTATAATCAAGAGTATCCTGTGACGTATCTGAAAAGATGATTAAATCACGACTAGGTTGCATACGAGATAAAATTGTCTCTAAAACATCAGAAATCTTATTTAAGTCTACTGCTTGATCTGTGATCAGAAGATATTTAGTCAGAGACAGTTGTCCTGCTCCTAAAATTGCTAACGCTGTCGTTAGTGATTCTTTCCAATATCGTTCTTTAACAACGGCTGAGGCGAGTGCATGGAACCCGGTCTCACCATAGCTTTTTAAATCCAAAACCCCAGGAAGCACAATTGGAAATAAAGGAGCAAGATACTCCTGTAACTTTTGTCCTAGGTAAAAATCTTCTTGATAAGGCTTTCCCACAACAGTAGCAGGATAAATTGCGTCTTTTTTATAATAGATTTTTTTACATTTAAATATCGGAAAGTCGTGTTGTAAACTATAATATCCAAAATGATCTCCGAATGGGCCTTCTGGTTTACGTTGTTGTGATAGAGTCTCTCCTGTAAGGATAAATTCAGCGTCATACAGGAGGGGATGAAAGGTGTGGGGATCTTTTCTATATTTCAGTTTGTGACCTTGTAGAAAAGAACAAAAAAGCATTTCTGAAATATTTTCAGGCAGTGGAGCTATAGCAGATAGTATCAAAAAAGGATTCCCCGAAAGAGAAACTGTCACAGGGAGGTTTTGAGAGGATTGTTCTGCTTCGTAGAGATGCATACCTCCGCCTTTATGGATTTGGAAATGTAATCCCAGAGTTTCATTATCAAACCTTTGCATGCGATACATGCCAAGGTTAGGAGAATGCGTATTTGGAGATTCTGTGTACACTAAAGGAAGGGTCAAGAATGCTCCTCCATCTTCTGGCCAACTCGTAAGCATGGGAAGACGGTTTAGATCAACAGTTTCCATAGATTGAAAAGGAAAAGAAGAAAACCGAGATCTTTTCAATCCCAAAGATAAGCTCCTACGTAGGATATCTCGATTTTTCCAGAACAGAGACGGCTTGGGAGGGGAATTTAATATTTCGACAACGCGCTGTATTAAATTATTGGGAGCCTGAGCAAATAAAAAATCAATACGCTTCTTTGTTCCAAAAAGATTTGTAATAACTGGAAAAGGGGACCCTAGAACGTTATGAAACAACAAAGCCGGACCACCACCATCGATTACTCGACGATGAACCTCTGCCAATTCTAAATGAGGATCAACAGGAGCATAGATATCAATAAGATCTTTTTGAGAACGAAAAAGGGAAATAAAACGTCTCAGATAGGACATAGATATTCCCCTTTCTAAGATTAATTAGAGGCCTTTGCTTTTTGCTTGCGCTACAACCTTCTCTAAACCGAGTTTATCAATAAGGCGTAGGGCTGAAGCGGAAATCTTAAGCTTGAGGAATCGCTTCTCTTCTGAAGACCACAATCTTTTAGTGATCATATTAGGAAGAAAACGTCTTTTAGTTTTTCCTGTGACTTTCAAGCCAATCCCTTTCTTCTTCTTTGCAATACCTCGGATTGTATAGCTATAGCCACGACGAGGCCTTTTTCCAGTAAGTGCACACTTTCTTGACATGATTTTCCTACATTAATTTCGTCGTTATTACGAAAAATAAGACAATAACAGTTGAAAACACCCCATAGTAGACCTTTTCTGATATATGGGGAAGAACTTTTCTTAAAAAAACATGTAAACTTTAATAAAAATTAAGAGATTAATCGAGCATTGCTATGATAATATTTAGGGGGAATTAGCTATTGGAAAGAATATAATTAATATATGTGTTAAGAGCCTCATGTTTTGCCATTTCCTTTAAAGAGGGCTTTACTCTATATACCCAATTATTTTTTGATACCTTTCCTGGTAAATTAATTCTTTCATATTTGAGATCCTTAGAGACTAAGTCTGGGCACATGGCTAAGTAATCGTTTAATAAGTTAATATGAAATATTGAAGAAGAATGGTGCGAACACTGGAGAATATAGGCTTGATGTTCTGCAGACAGCGTATGGGAGAATGGTATATCTAAAAATTTTGCAAAAAGCCGAGCCTCAGAGGGAGAATGACGCCACCATAGAGATAGAGTATCAGAATCATGCGTGGATAGAGCAGTAACAGATAGGGGAGAATATTGGTCCATTGGAATAAAGCCACCGTCTTCAGACCATCTACGTTCCCATCTAGGGATGCGTGTCCCGCATACCGCTAGTTGCTCTAAATTTTTTTTAATATCATCAGGAATACTACCTAAATCTTCCCCTATAGGAAGCATTCTTGAAGAACGAAGCAACTGTGATAGCAGATCTATACCCTGTGGTAGGTAATCCTTGGGATGTTCTGGATCAAATCTGCCGTTACCTTTCTTATCCCATATCCAAAGACGAAATAACCCTACAATATGATCAATCCGGTATAAAGAATAAAAGTTTTCAGCATATCTTAGTCTAGATTTCCACCATTTATAACTATCTTTCGCTAGGTTATCTCTGTTATACACAGGTAGGTGCCAATTTTGTCCTGCATGGTTGTATAAGTCCGGAGGTGCTCCTACAGAGTTAGAAGAACAAAAAAAACTTCTGTGATACCATACGTCACAACTATCTTTACTAATTAAGATAGGTAAGTCACCCATCAGCAATATTTTTTCTGAATCTGCACATTTTCTTACCTGAATCATTTGTTCGAAGCACAGGTACTGTAAATATGCAAAAAATGTGGTATCTTCAGAGAATCGTTCTTGCAACTGCGCGAAATTATTTATATCTGTAAAGTGTGTGGGCCAAGTGTTAATTGGGGCTCCGTGGAGACGAGCTTTGATAGTTCGAAAAAGGCAATAAGGTGCTAGCCAATATCTCTCTTTTTCTTTAAAAATTTCAAACTGTTCATAATTTAATTTTCGTGCTTTTGCCAAGCGATAGTAACTACGCAGGAAATCCCATTTCGCTGTTTTAACTGCATGATAATGTACATAGGGCAGACTACATAGCTGTTGCATGCGCTTAAGTTTAATATTCGCATAAGACACATCTTGAACATAAGGAAGAGCAGTTAGCGATAAATGCATGGGGTTTAAAGCTACAGAGGATATGCTATTATATGGGCTAGTATCTTCTCCAGTATCGTTTAGGGGGAGCAACTGGATAATCTGGAACTTGTGTTGTTTACACCATTCGATTAGTGGAATAAGGTCTAAAAATTCCCCAATTCCACAACTGTTTTCTGTATGGAGTGAAAATAAGGGAACGCATATTCCATGTTTTGGAAGAATACCCACTGTTTGCCAAGCGTGTCTAGCTGGTGAATCTTGAATATAACGTAAAGCCTTAGATAGAGAGGTCATATGGTGCCCTAATACTAGGTTGAAAGGCTATACTGTAAAGATCACCTAGAGGTGGTACATTCCCAAGACATGTAAATCTGGAAGATTGCCAGTTTCTAAAGCTTGCATCCAAATTTTTGCATGTAGTGAAAATAAAGTAAGATACTGGAATAACTTATCTCCATCGAGATAATTCATATCAAGAATGTCTGATAAGAACAGTTGTTGTGATATCTCCCCATAACCTAGTATACCTTTAATATTTGACTGAGGGGAAGCATTCACGGATAAAGCAGCCTTAAATATCCTTTCTCTAAATACGTTATCAGGAAGAAGGCCTAAGATCGTTCCAACAGCCAGGTTCCCAGTACTACCATCTTCTTCCAATTGTACGGGCACTTGAGAATCACTAAAACGAATTAGGCAAGCATGATTCTTATCTGGAGATAACGAAGTATGTAATAAAGAGCCTAACGATTCCAGAAGTTGTTCGAATTGATTTTGCATAGGGCTGTTTATGACCAAGGATATGGTTTAGGGAAATCCGTAGCTTTCGGATAATCCTCATTGTTAATGTTAACTGAGTCAAGAGCATTAGCAAACATAGTTCCTAACTGCTGACGCTTATCTGCTGAGCCGAATAATCGTGATGAGGTGCCTCGTAAAGCTCTAAAGAATAAATTAAGAACCGAGGTTAAAGAATCGACATCATCACCAATAAGTTCTCTACAGGTGCGCTCTATCTTTGAAGCAGTTGGAAACTTGTCATTTATAATCTTATGAAATGTATCAGCAACCTTGTCAAACTTTAACTCTTCTGGATAAGCAGCACCTTCAGATTTTAAGGAACTTATCATATGAGGTAGTTGATCTTCAAAGAAATGGTATGAGGAAATAACAGCTTGCAGGTTCCTTGTTTCGGACATCATAACTTGTAGTTTAGGTGCCGGAACAGAACTACCTTCAGACTTTAGATCGGCAGCCATACCTTTCAGTAGAAATGATGAGATTGTACTCATTTCTGAAAAAGTATAGCTGGTCTGCAACATGTTTAGTAATTGTTCACAGGAATGGAAATCTGAAGTAACGTTGAGATAAAGTTCTCTAAGTCCTGGAGCAGAAATATTTAAAGCTTCAGCATATTCCTGAGAAGCAAACAGAATATTGCGTCCTCCTACTACAGCTTGTCGATTCTGTGTAGTATGCTGTTCTCTAGCCTGTATTAAAGCATCTTTAAGAGCTCCTTGAGAAGACGGCGTAGTTTGAACCAAATAGTCAAGAGCAATACTTTGTAAAGTAGGATCTGAAAACTTTGACTGTACGAGATCCAATATATCATCACTGGACGAATCGTCTCTCAGAGAATCACGAAGGCTGCGTAAATCTTGCGCAGAAATTTCCGCATTATTTTCTGTATATTTGTCAGCAAGATCTGCGTCTTGCTTATCTCCAGTAGTTTCTGTTTTTTTATCAGATTTCGATGTTGCAGATTTTTTACGAGACTCTAATGTTTTAAACTTATCTTCTTTTTTTCTAGTTCTTGTAGCTGCAGCTGGATTTGCTAAATCCTGGGAATCTTTAATCATACTGATATCAGATTGCTCTTGGCTTGCGACTACTTCTTGGGCATCTGCTTTCGCTGCAGCTGCTTGAACTTGGGCAACATTGACGGACTGCGCCCCACCTAAGCCACCAGCTCCACCAGATGCAGACATATACCCTCTCTAAAAGAAATAAAGAACCTCTAGAAAATTTGAATTCTTCCTAATGGCTGGATTCGAATTTCCGGAAGTATTTCCTGATAAGAAATCACAGCGATGTCAGGGAACTCAGTTTCTATCAATTTCCTTACATATCGTCTTACGTCAATTGCTGTCAATAAGACTGGAGGTTGTCCTCCAGGAGGTGTTGGCGTAATTGTATTTCTCATAGATTTTAAGATTAGATTTACGGAATCGGGATCTAATGCAAGATAGGAGCCAGCAGAAGTTTGTTTAATAGCACCCCGAATCATCTCCTCAATTTCTGGATCTAATAAATAAACAGAAATGGCAGATTGTCCCTGTGAAAATTTAAAGCTAATATATAACTTCAAGGAGGAACGCACATACTCTGTTAATAGGACAGTATCTTTTTCAGTTTGTGCCCATTCGCTAAGAGATTCTAGGATTGTTCTCAAATCTTTGATAGAAATTTGCTCTTGAACTAAGCGTTTGAAAATTTCTGTTAGTTTTTGTAGCGGGATCAGACGTGTAACTTCTTTCACCAAATCAGGGAAGGACCGTTCCATAAATTCTATCATAGAGCGAACTTCTTGAATTCCTAGGAACTCTTGAGAATTTCTATGGAAGAAGTAAGATAAGTGTAAGATAATTACTTCTAAAGGGGTCCAGTATTTGATGGCAGCTTTTTCCAAAATAGTTTTAGCATCATCACTGACCCAAGCTGAGGGCAGACCAGCAGCGTTTTTATAAGTAATGAAGGGCAAGTTATATCTTGCAAGATTATCTTCTACCTCATTAGTAAGGACGTGATGTGGAGGAATTTTACCACGTACATACGGAACTTCATTTAGAAGAATCATATAATCATATCCTTCTAGTGAAGGAGAATCAGTGCGCACATGAATACCCGGATAGCGAATGCCTATGTCTTGGTAGAGAGCTTGACGCATTTTAGGGATCATATCATCAATAAAGCTTTGACCAGATTTTGTGCGTATCTGGATTAGCTTAGATAGATCTTTCCCTAGCTCTAAAATAACTGGGAGTGTCAAGGAGTAGTCATCAGGATTATCTCCAGCCATAGCAGCACTATCTCCAGCTGCGCCAACAGTTGTTGATGCTGATGCTCCTTGTTTGCTACCACTATTCTTCTTAGCTAAAAGGATAAGGCCTAGAGTGGCGAATAGAACAGCTAGGATAGCAAATGACCATAAAGGGAATCCTTTGAAGAAACCCACGCCTAAAGTTGCTGCTGCTGCTAGTAGTAAGGCCCTAGGTTCTTTAACTAACTGCGAAGTAATTTCTTTACCCAGATTGGTATTCTTATCGCTTGATACACGTGTTGTGACGATACCAGCAGTTAATGAGATTAGTAGTGACGGGATTTGAGATACTAAACCGTCTCCAATGGATAATAGGGTGTAAACGTGGGCAGCTTGTGCTAAGTCCATGCCATGCATGGCTACTCCAATTGTGAGCCCGCCTACAATATTGATCAAAGAAATCACAATCCCTGCGATAACGTCCCCTTTAATGAACTTCATAGCACCGTCCATGGCTCCATAAAGTTCACTTTCCTTTTGGATCATTGCGCGTTTGTCACGAGCTTGTTGAGCATCAATCATTCCCGCACGTAAATCTGCGTCGATTGCCATTTGCTTACCAGGCATAGCATCTAACCGGAAACGCGCAGCAACTTCGGCGACACGCTCAGCACCTTTGGTAACCACGATAAACTGAATGATAGTAATGATCAAAAAGATGATGAATCCGACCACATAGTTACCTCCAACTACGAAGTCTCCAAATGCTTGGATGACATGGCCTGCGTATGCTTTGAGTAAGATTTGCCTCGAAGAGGAAATATTAATACCCAACCGGAACATTGTTGTGATTAGCAACAATGAAGGGAAAACCGATAATTGTAACGCACTAGGGATGTATAAGGCTACCATTAGCAGGAAGACAGATACTGCTAAGTTAATAGTAATCATTAAGTCAACAATAGCAGGGGGAAGAGGCAAAATGATCATCAAGACCACGCCAATCATCCACAAAGCTAGGAGGAGATCACTTGATCTATTGATCATGTTTAGAGCTGCATCTCCTCCAAAGGTTCTACTAACGAAATTAAGTAGCTTGTTCATTATAGAGTATCGGGTTGGTTAATATTTTTATTGTCAGGATTTTGCGCGTTCAGGGAAGTGATGTAGAGAAGGATTTCTCCAATAGCTTCATACGTTGATTCTGGAATAAACTTCAACTCTTTTCCTTCATCCCAAAGTTGATGAGCTAAAGGAACATTCCTCATAATCGGAATACCATATCTTTCAGCTTCTTGTAAGATCCGTTTTGCTCTTAAATTAATTCCCATCGCAATAATCCAAGGAGCTTTATATTTCTCAGGCATGTAGCCGATAGCTACTGCAATATCTTTTGGGTTCGAAACGACAGCACTCGCGTGTTTGATTTGAGAAGAGGGGTCTTCATAAGCAATTTCTTGAGCAATCTGACGCCGACGTCCTTTAATTTCTGGGTTACCTTCTGTATCTTTGAATTCTTGTTTAACCTCAAACTTTTCCATTTTTAATTCTTTAGCAAAGTTGTGTCTTTGATACACTAGGTCTAGAACAGCAACAACTAAGAAAAAAATGCCTATAGATGTTACTGCTTTATAAAGTACCTGCTTAAAGATAATGGCAGTAGTTAGAGGAGATGCTCCGGCTGTTTCTATAATGAGAGGAACTCGATTTTTTATCGTAATATACAAGATGAGCGCGGCACCAAAAATTTTGAATACTGACTTCAGAAGTTCAATGAGTGTTTTAATTTTAAATTTTTGTTTTAGATTATCAATAGGGTTAAATTTCTTTAAATCCGGCTTAAAAACCTCTGTAGAAAATGTTGGGCCAACTACTAGAAAACCAACAATAATCCCTACAAATCCTACGGCGCCTAGCAAAGGAAGAGACGTAGTTAAGATTAAAATTAAACAGTTATGAAGGTAATATAGAGTAACCCTAGGATCATGATTTAGGGGGGCCTCCTTAAAAATAGACACCAAAAAACTTCCTAAATGCTTAAAAAAAAACGAGGATAGAGAAAACGCCATAAACATCGATACGATGAAAGTAACGGCAGAGGGAAAATCTTGGGATTTTGCTACCTGGCCTTTTTTTCTAGCGTCTCTTAGACGTTTAGGCGTTGCCTTTTCTGTTTTTTCACCCATCGTTTGGCCAAAGTAAATAGCATTAAACCGGAATAAACTGGAAATTACTCCATAAAGGTGTTTTTCTCAAGAGAGAAGCCTAGACTATTGATAATGAAGTATGATAAAACTGAGAACTCAGTAATTGCAGAGATAGTTTACTTTCCAGGTATCTGTTCAATTTTGCGATTAAAAAAATTGCTAGACAAGAAAACTAGGTGGCCATAGACTCTCTCGTGATCACACTGAAGTCACTGGGAGCTTTCAGACTGTTCCTGGGGTTTTCTGGTACTGCAACTCCCGTGGGCGCGAATTAAAAAGGTTCGTGCTTGCGGGAGCCTAATTTTGAAAATCTGAGAGTAAAAGAAATTAGTTAGTGACAAGGGATGTATGGCACATACGGAGTGTGGGATTGTAGGGCTGCCTAATGTAGGCAAGTCTGGGTTGTTTAATGCGCTTACAGGAGCTCAAGTTGCGTCTTGTAATTATCCTTTTTGCACTATTGATCCTAACATCGGGATTGTTCCTGTTATAGACGACCGTTTAGATACATTAGCTAAGATTAGCCATAGTCAGAAAGTCATCTATGCTGATATGAAGTTCGTCGATATTGCTGGTTTGGTCAAAGGAGCATCGGATGGAGCAGGGCTAGGCAATCGTTTTCTATCGCATATTCGAGAAACGCATGCTATTGCTCACGTAGTTCGTTGTTTTGAAAATGATGACATTACGCATGTATCTGGTAAGATAGATCCTGAAGAGGATATCAATGTGATAAATCTTGAGTTGATTTTCTCTGATTTTTCCTCAGCGACAAGTATTTACAGTAAGTTATCAAAATTATCAAAAGGTAAGAAGGAAGAAGGACAAGTTCTGCTTACTTTGGATAAGGTAATAGCTCACTTAGAAAAAGAGCAGCCAGTACGTACATTAAATTTATCTCTTGAAGAAAAGACTCTTCTAAAACCTTATCCTTTACTAACATCAAAGCCTATGCTGTATGTAGCAAATATCAGCGAAAGTTCCATAGGAAGTGATGATAATGCTTATGTATCTATAGTTCGTCGAATAGCAGAAAAGGAAAGAGCTCAAGTAGTTCCTATATGCGTACAAATAGAGGAAGAAATCATGTCTTTACCAGAAGACGAAAGACATGATTTTCTTATTAGTCTAGGTTTAGAAGAATCAGGACTGAATAGATTGGTTTGTTCTGCTTATAATACTTTAGGATTGATTTCCTACTTTACTACTGGGCCTCAAGAAACTAGAGCGTGGACTATTCCTACAGGTTCTACAGCAGCAGAAGCTGCAGGTCAAATTCATTCTGATATACAGAAGGGATTTATTCGAGCTGAAGTTATTACTCTTGAGGATATGATAGCTCATCAGGGACGATTAGGAGTCCGCGAGGCAGGGAAGTTGCGGTCAGAAGGTAGGGATTACATCGTTCAAGATGGCGATATCATACTGTTTTTACATAACTAGGAGAGTTAAAGAACGATTTTGCTACTTTAGTATCTTTGAGCATAGCCTGTTTTAGAGATTCTTTTGAGGCGAAAGTTTGTTCTGCTCTTATAAATTTCCTTGGAATAACGGTGACTCTTTCTCCGTATAAATTGCCAGAAAATTCAAATAAGTGGGCTTCTAGAACTAATCCTTCCCGTTGTACGGTCGGCGCTAATCCCAGGTTCATTATACCTTGATAGTATGTTGCTTTGTGGACAACTTCACAAGCATATACCCCATGAGGCAAGAGAGCTGATTGTTGCTGAATATTAATAGTAGGAACTCCTAAGCACCTTCCTATACGTTTCCCTTGTATTACCTCTCCTGAATATTGATAAGGGTAGCCTAAGAAAGCATTAGCCTTCACTAGATCTCCTCGGGACAGAAATTCTCTAATTTTCTTACTAGAAACGATTTCACCGTCTACATAATATGGGGGGATTTTCATTAATTCTATATTTAATATCGTCGCTAGGGGGCATAGGCTTGTTATATTGCCTAAACCATCTTTGCCAAAACGCGAGTCATATCCTAGTATTAGGCGTTTACAACGCAGTGTATTATGTATTAACGAAAGGAATTCTTCAGCCGATTGATTAGCAAATTCTCTAGTGAAAGGGAGAACAAACGTATGATCAACAGACAAATTTGCAAAAATAGCAAGTTTCTCTTTGATTGTGGTAATTAACATAGGGGAAGAAGAGGATAGTAATGTTTGGGGATGAATATCAAAAGTGATAACCCCGCTTTTCCCTTCATAAGACGAAAGACGAGACAGCAGGCGCCTATGTCCTAAATGACAGCCGTCAAAAAAACCTATAGTTACCGAGTCAATTACATAATTAGGGGACGATAAGCTATAGGATATTTCCATTTGCATCTCGGAGGTGAGGAGATATATCAAAATCCGGTCGGTCCAACAGACACCCACTTATACATTGATCTATACAAAAAGTTCCACTACGTAAACGACGTAGCTCTTCTAAATAGGCTCCACAACCCAACATATTACCTAATTCATGGGCAATGCTACGAATATAAGTACCTTTACTACATTGCACAGAAAAATGAAGGAGAGGATATTGATAATTAGTAATTTGTAAACTGACTTGAACAGTAGAACAACGTCGTTCTATAGTGAGTCCTTGACGAGCATACTCATATAATTTCTTGCCATGAACTTTTTTTGCTGAAAACATGGGAGGAACTTGCTGAATCTCTCCTTGAAAATACTCTGCAGCTTTCAAGATTTCGTCAAGAGTAGGAATCTTTTTAGATCTTCCTACAATCTTCCCATCACAATCATATGAATCTGTCGTAGTGCCGAGATGAGCTACTGCTGCGTACTCTTTATCTTCAAACAACAAAACATCAGATAATCGAGTAAATTTTCTACCAATCAACATGACCATGACACCCGTAGCAAAGGGGTCTAGAGTACCCGCATGACCAATCTTTTTAACACGAATAAGACGTGTTAACGCACGAATGAGACTAAAAGACGTCCTTCCTTGCGGCTTATCTACAAGAAGAATGCCTTCTTTAAGTTCTGTTGCAACTTCCATAGTGATATCATTGATATTCAACTTTAAGAAGAACCTAGACTATATCAGTTCTTATCTTGTTCACGAATCTTCAAAAGTAAGCTTTCTATATGGTCTTGAGGAGAAAAAATATCTTCCAAATAAAAAACAAGCTCAGGGAAGTACTTCAAAACTACCCCCTTAGACGCTTTGCAAGCGATATATCCAGACGAAGCTTTTAAAGCATCTAAAGTTTCCTCTTGACTGTTCTCATGAGGCATAATGGAGACATATACACGTGCTAAATGTAAATCTTTGGACAAAACCACTCTAGTCACGGTGATCCAGCGGTTAGAAATCTTAGGATGCTTGACATCTTTTAAGATGACGTCCGCAATGGCTTCACGAAGCAGGGAGTTAACTTTCTTTATGCGTCTGTTTTCTGTCATAATACTTTAAAGTTTTTGTGGATGATAAATTACCTCATAGCATTGCAAAATATCACCTACTTGACCTTGATGATACCCTTCCAACAATATACCGCATTCCAAGCCCTTCTTCACTTCTCTCACGTCTTCTTTGATACGTTTTAGAGAGGATAGGTTACCTTTCCAAACAACTTCTTTATTACGTATAACCCGTACTTTTTGATTTCTGGTCATAGAGCCTTCGATTACTAAGCAACCATAGATTACTCCTAACTGAGAAGATTTAAATGTTTCTTTAATCTCAGCACTTCCAAGATTTCTTTCCTCAGCAATAGGATCTAATAGGGAAGTCATCATCTCCTTAATGGCATCTACTGCATGATAGATGATATTAAATAGCTCAACTTTAACTCCCAAATTTTTAATCAAAGATTCTGCATGGCTCTCAATTCCAGTATGAAAACCAATGACCACTGCTTTTGAGGCAGCCGCCAAACGTATATCTGATTCAGATATTTCTCCCACTCCACTGGAAAGAACCTCAGCACTTACCTTCGTTGAAACTATATTGAGAATAGAACTTGCCAAAGCTTCAATAGAACCCTGAACGTCGGCTTTGATGATGAGCTTTAGGGTTTTCTTATTTTGGAGCATTGCATCGAAGTTAGGACGTTTCTTCTGTAGCAAAGCAAAACGTTGCTGACCAGCCACCCTAGCTTCAATAATTTCTTTCGCGGTTTTCTCGTTTTTGACAACGACAAAGGAATCGCCAGCCTTCGGGATACTTGATAGTCCAGTGATTAATACAGGAGTTGAGGGAGCTGCTTCTTGCATTAATTGGTTATGCTCATTATGCATAGTTTTTACTTTACCATAACAGTCATTAAAGACTAAAGCTTCTCCAAGATGTAGGGTTCCGTTTTGAACCAAAATGGTAGCAACAGCGCCCAGCCCTTTATGTAGTTCTGACTCAATAACTAGACCGCGAGCGCGAGCTGAAGGGTCAGCTTTAAGTTCTAGAACTTCAGCTTGTAACGCTAGCATTTCTAGAAGTTCGGGTAACCCTTCTCCAGTTTTTGCTGAAGTATTGATGGTCACTGTAGTGCCACCCCAAGCTTCCGGTAAAAGATTAATTTCTGAAAGCTGTCGATAGATTGTCTCAACGTTAAAATTGGGTTTATCAGACTTATTAATCGCAACTACAATCGTAATATTTGCAGAACGAGCGTGTTCAACAGCTTCTATGGTTTGTTCTTTTATACCCTCATCACCAGCTACAACTAAAACTACAATATCGCAAACTTCTGCTCCCCTCGCCCTCATTGCAGAAAATGCTTCGTGACCAGGAGTGTCTAGAATAGTAATGTCTCCGACTGGAGTAGAGCAACAAAATGCCCCCATATGTTGTGTAATTGCACCAGCCTCTGTAGCTGCTGTATTACTCTTTCTTAGAGCATCAATAAGTGTAGTCTTTCCATGGTCAACGTGTCCCATGAAGGCAACAATAGGGGATCGAGTGACTAGTTTATCAGGATCCGTGGCCTGTATTTCTTCTTTGACAGTATTGCTTTCAATGCAAAGTTTATCTTGTTCAGAAGAGTCGATATCAATCGTACAACCGAACTCAAGACCAATAAATTGAACGATTGTCTCATTATCCAGAATATCGTTGACTACGTATGTCATGCCATGAATGAACATTTTCTGTATCAACTCAGATGCCTTCAACTTCATCTCAGCGGCAAGATCTTTCACCGTGATTGGCAAAGGAACTTTAATGTGGGTAGGGCGTTGAATGGTGTGTTCATCATAGTGTTTCTTTACTTTTTGGACACGTTTCTTGCGCCATTTCTCATCTTCGTTACCATCATTCAGACCGTAGCGATCTCTCCCAGTAAAAGCTCTAAGATTTTCTTCAGATTTTTTAGAACGATCTCGAAAATCAGAACCAGATTTTTTTGAAGAATCTTTACGATGAAAGACAGGAGAGGATGGACGATTATTGCTATTAGGAGAGTGTTGTTTATGCCCGACGCTTTCTGCTGATCCCTGAGAGTTTGCTGGCTTATTGGGAGAGGAGGGTTGACGTTCCTTAGCAACACTTTTTTCTTGCTTATCAGGAGCCTTGAAGGTTTTTGCTAGCAAATGATTAATGTGTTTACCAGTAGGCCCAAACTTTGATTTAATCGACACAACAGATCTAGGCTCTTTAGGTTTTTCAGGGAGAGGCGGCGGCGGAGGTACAGCTGGCTGCGAAATCGTCTGAGATTCTGGTTCTAAATCTAATACGATTTCGTCATCCACAAGCGCGGACGCTGTATTTTCAACAGAGTCATTAGTGCTTTCTTTTAATTCGAGACTTTCACTTTCTTCTGCAGAAGGAGAGATTGATCCCGATTCTAGCTCAGGAGTGGGAGTGATTAAAGTGGAAGACTCCTGCTCCTCAGACACGAAAGAAGAGCGGTTTTTCGCCCTAATCCTACGAAGAGATGAATCCGTAGAAACAGGTTCACTAGGAGCAACTGCACTAGTCGAAACAACTGCCTTTTTTACAGCTTTCTCTTTTGCTGGAGCTTTAGCAGAAGGCTTTTCTGAGGAACTTTTCGTTTCTGAAGATCCTGCTTGAGCTAACTTTTGTTTAAGCTTATCTAAACCAGCAGCTTTTGTTAATTGAGCGTTCTTAATCTTCAATTTTAGGTTTTTCGTCAATTTTGCCTTCTCCATATTTGCTGACTTGCTCGAGGATCTTGTAAGCAAGCTCTAAACTGATTCCAGGAACAGCAGCCAGATCGTTGGCGCTAGCTAACAACACTTTTCTGATAGTGTCGTATCCTGCGTGCTCAAGGTTTTGAATCACTAACTTGCTGATGCCTTCTACATCTAGAGGCTGATCCAACCTTGGATTATCAAATTCTGCTAATTGTAATCGCTGGATCTCCAACAATTTATTGTACTCACTCATACGCTGAACTTCGAGTTCATATTCCAAAATTTGGCTGATGAGACGAGCGTTGATTCCACGCTTACCAATAACCGTAGCGTAGTCTGTGTCATGAACAACTATAGCTATAACCTTGTCATCCTCTAAGATCGCAATTTTTTGGATTTCTATAGGATAAAGAAGGTTCTGCAACAACTCTGTCACAGAAGGAGAGTAGTTGACAATGTCTATTTTTTCATCATTTAATTCCCGAATAATATTCTTAACTCGAGAACCTCTCATTCCTACAAAGGCGCCAACAGGATCTATCTTAGGATCAGACGAAGTAACAGCCACCTTTGTTCTATAACCCGCCTCTCGTGCAATTTTAACAATTTCCACCGAACCTTCTTCTAATTCCGGAACTTCTTGGAAAAATAATTGCTTGACGAACTCAGGGTGACTTCGACTAAGAATAACCTCTGCACCTCCCGTCTCAGTCTCCTGAACTTCATACAGAAGTGCGTAGATTTTATCACCAATTTTATGCTTTTCAGTCTTAGGATAAAACCTTGCAGGAAGTAGAGCTTCGACTTTCCCTAAATCAACAATCAGATTAGAGCCCTTAGAAAAGCGTTTAATCACTCCAGAGATGATCTCGTTTAACCTATAGCGGTATTCTTCGTAGATAACATCTCGCTCTGCATGCCGCAGCTTCTGTCCAATAATTTGTCTGGCAGCATGAGCCGCAATTCTCCCAAAATGTTCAGAAACAAAGGGTACATCCATATATTGTCCAACTTGACAATCGGGATCATATTCTCTTGCCTTGTCTAGAGGGATTTCCTTACTTGGGTTATGACACTCTTCTACAATTTCCTTCTCACAAAAGACCTCAATGTCTCCAGTTTTGGAATTAACATTCACCGAAACGTTAGCATCGTCTCGCAACGTTTTTTTAGCCGCAATTTTTAAGGCGGATTCAATGGCGCCTACAATTGTAGCACGCTGAATGCCTTTTTCTTTCTCCATGTAGTCAAAAATAGCTACAAGATCTTTATTCATATACTCCTCTTGTAAATAAGGAAACGGACAGAGTGTTGAGTGAGATTGGGCTTACGTTGAAAAACAAAAGCCCAACCGACAATCGCTTTTATTGTTAATATTACTTTCCTTTCTTCCTGCTGTCTGAATTCATGATGCCTTCAAAATCTAGATCACCCAAAGTTGGTTCCTTATACTCGGAAGTATGACCTTCGTTCATGCATTCCTTAACAGAAAGGGAGACTTTTTTATGTTCAGGATCTAATTTAATCACCTTTGCCGAAACCGTGTCTCCTATGGAGATAATATCTTCAATTTTGGCAAACGGCTTATCAGAGAGTTCTGACACGTGAATTAAGCCTTCAATCCCGTTTTGCAGCTCTACAAAAGCGCCAAACGCAGTGATTTTAGTTACGACCCCAGAAATGATGCTGCCTGCTGGGAACATCGCTTCGATTTCGTCCCAAGGATTAGAACTCAATTGTTTAACACCTAGGGTAATTTTTTTGCTCTCTTTATCTACAGAAAGAATTACTGCTTCAACTGTGCTGCCTTTTTTGAATAATTCAGAAGGGTGAGAAACCTTTTTTATCCAACTCATATCAGAAATATGTATCAGCCCTTCAATTCCCGGTTCAAGCTCTACAAAAGCACCATAGTTGGTTAAATTTTTAATCTCAGCGTGAACATGCAATCCAATAGGATATTTTTCTTCAATATTGTCCCAAGGATTTCGTTCTGTTTGTTTTAAGCCCAAAGAAATCTTGCCTTCGTCTTTCTGGATTGACAAAACGATAGCTTCGACCTCATCACCTTTGTTTACAACTTCACTAGGGTCAACAACATTTTTAACCCAAGACATCTCAGAAACGTGAATTAAGCCTTCTATACCTTCTTCAATCTCGATAAATGCTCCGTAAGGAAGCAGTTTTACAATTTTGCCTGTTACGCGTTTCCCTGGAGGGTATTTTTTCTCAATATCTTCCCAAGGGTTGTGTTCTTTCTGTTTCAGACCCAGAGCTACCCGACCTTTCTCTTTGTCAACACTTAGAATAATAACTTCAAGTTCTTGATTAAGTTCTACCATTTCAGAAGGGTGGCGAATTCTTTTCCATGTCATATCTGTGATATGAAGAAGACCGTCAATACCGTCGAGATCTAAGAACACACCGAAGTCTGTAATATTTTTAACAATACCTTTACGATATTCGCCGATAGAAATTTGCTCGATCAATTCAGCTTTTTTCGAGATTCGTTCTGCTTCCAACAACTCTCTTCTCGAAACAACAACGTTACGCCGCTCAGTATTAATTTTTAGAATCTTAAATTCACAAACTTTTCCGACGTAATCATCAAGATTTTTGATTTTTTTATTGTCAATTTGAGAGCCAGGAAGGAAAGCCTCCATCCCAATATCAACAATAAGTCCACCTTTGACTTTGCGTGTAATTTGACCTTTAACGATCGACCCTTCTTCACAATGGGCTAAAATATATTCCCACTGTCTCTGGCGAGTAGCCTTTTCTCTGGATAAAACAACTTTGCCTTCTTCGTCCTCAGTTTGATCTAAGTAAACCTCTACCTCAGCACCAAGAACTAAACCCTCGGAAGAGTCAATAAACTCTGACATAGGTATAACCCCTTCAGATTTCAGACCAACATCAACGACCACAAAGTCATTATTGATATCAACTACAGTACCTTTTAGGATGGCGCCAGGTTGTATCTCACTAGTAGGTTCCTCATCGCTTGAAGTAATTCCATGAGCTGAATAGAGAAGATCTTTGAACTCAGCTACGTCTTCCGAGAGGCAATCTATATTATCAAGAATTTTTTTGGATCCCCAAGTGTATTCAGATTGTTTTGGCATTTATTGTTATTCTCCTAAAAACTACAAAGTCAAAAAAGACAGTGTAAATATAAACCTTAAAAAAGGCAAGATCTCCCTTGCGGCAGATTTTTCGTTCTATTTGTTGCTTAAAATTTTTTTATTTGCTTTAGATTTTATCGTAAAAATCATCAAAACAAGGTAAGGATAAATGACTCACTCTAAAGTGGTAATTATCGGCTCTGGCCCTGCAGGTTATACTGCTGCGATTTATGCTGCAAGAGCACTTTTACATCCCGTTCTATTTGAGGGTTTTTTTTCTGGAATTGCCGGAGGACAATTGATGACTACTACTGAGGTAGAGAATTTTCCTGGGTTTTCTCAAGGAATCTTTGGCCAAGAATTAATGGAAAACATGAAATCTCAGGCCGTCCGTTTCGGAACGCATGTGATTCCCAAAGATATTACTTCGGTTGATTTTGGTGTACACCCTTTTGTACTTATATCTAACGAAGAAAAATATACCTGTGATGCTTGCATTATTGCTACAGGAGCTTCTGCCAAACGTTTAACAATTCCTGGATCTGGGGACGATGAATTTTGGCAAAAAGGTGTTACTGCCTGCGCTGTCTGTGATGGAGCTTCTCCCATTTTCAGAAATAAAGAGCTCTATGTGATTGGAGGGGGTGATTCCGCATTGGAGGAGGCAATATTTTTAACGAGATATGCTAGCCGAGTCTACGTTGTCCATAGACGGGATGTCTTAAGAGCTTCCAAAGTTATGATTAAAAAAGCCCAGTCTAATGAGAAGATTTCCTTCTTGTGGAACAGTGAGATTATAAAAATTTCAGGAGATAATTTGGTGCGTTCTGTTGATATCGTTAACAATCTGACAAATGAGGTGGAAACTCGAGAAGCTGCAGGAGTATTTTTTGCTATTGGTCACCAACCAAATGTTAGTTTTTTAGGTGGACAGTTAGAACTAGATTCTCATGGGTATATCGTTACGGAAAAGGGGAGTACAAAAACTTCAATTCCCGGAGTATTTGCTGCAGGAGACGTGCAGGATAAGTATTACAGACAAGCAATCACAGCAGCGGCTAGTGGGTGCATGGCAGCTCTAGACGCTGAACGTTTCTTGGGCTAAGACTATAGCCACTGCAGTCGCGTATTCTCTGCTATGGCTAAAGGAAAGCAAGACTTTCTTTACCTGAAGTTCTTCTCTTATTTTTTTGTTAAGAAGAACTTCGGGTTGTCCATTTGTTCTAATAATTTCAATATCCTTCCATCCAATCTTTTTCCCTATGCCAGTCCCTAGTGCTTTGGAAACAGCTTCTTTGGCTGCATATCTAGCAGCTAAAGAAGGATAGGGATTCGTAGACTGAAAACAGTAGTCTTGTTCTTGCGTAGTAAACAGACGGTTTAACATTCTGACCCCATGTCTTTCTATGGCCGCACGGATTCTACTAATCTCTATAATGTCAATTCCGGTATGCAATATTTCCATAACTATAGTTGAAGAGAAGAGAGGATTTTTTGAGATTCTTTTAGGTAGGCGATGGCAGTTTGGATTAATGCACATGCGATTGTAGACTGTATGAGAAACATTACACTAGTCGAGTGGATATAATTTTTTAGAACAATTGAGAAACTCATCATTAGTATTAAAATCGCCCACCGTTTAGATAGGAAAGATTTCATTATGTATTCAGAAAGTGAGAGTTTTTTTTGTGCCAACTTTTCGGACAGTATTTTTTGTGCATGCACTGACCGACTTAAAAAATAGCGATACTTTATTGTAGAGAGAAACCAGGCTCCCATGGTCAGGGGAATGAATAGAAGGATGGGAAATGTTGGGTCAATGATGGTATACGTGCTTTTGAACAACAATTTGAACCCTGGAATGAACCAGAGAATTGCAGGTAGTTGAATAAAAAATTTCTGTTTTTTCATTGCTTCTGGTCTTATTTTGGTGTAACCATTATAGCCGGAGTTTATTTTTTTTCTATTTTTGGATTTATGTAATGTGCTTTCTGTTATCCGTGATACGTTGGGACTACTCAAAAATTTTATACTCATCAGATAAGTGGCATGTTAATATATCTTGGTACGGTGTTTGTTTTGCAGTCGGTGTTTTGATGGCTTACGCTTTTGGTTTGCGTCTTGCCTCTAATGTTTATGAAGAATCTAAGAACTATTGTTGTACTAAGGCAAGGTTTCTAGAAATCTTGGAAAACTATGGTCTTTATTCCCTTCTTTTTATCATCCCTGGAGCAAGGATTGCCTATGTACTTTTTTATGGTGGTAAATTTTATTTTGATCACCCCTGGGAAATTATTAAAATTTGGCACGGTGGGTTGTCCAGTCATGGTGGAATAGCTGGGTTGCTTTTATGGACAATAATATTCAGCTATGCGTATGCAAAAAGAATTCCGATCCTCACATTTTTCTTCTTAACAGATTTGTGTGCATCTGTGTTTGGGTATACAGCTTTTTTGATTCGTATAGGGAATTTTATTAATCAAGAGATTGTTGGGACTCCTACATCGCTGCCTTGGGGGATAATTTTCTCCAATCCAATGCAGGGAATTATAGGGGTGCCTGTTCATCCTGTACAGTTATACGAAGGTGTGGCGTATTTTATATTATCAACGGTTCTGTATGTCTTAAGTTATAATTGCATATTTCGTCTTGGTTCTGGGTTCGCTACATCTATTGCTTGTATGGGAGTTGCTATAATTCGTTTTTTTGCAGAATTTTTGAAAACGCATCAGGGCAATGTGGTAAGCGAGTTTAGTTTCTTAACTATCGGTCAATTGCTTTCCATCCCTTTATTTCTTTTTGGGCTGTGTTTGGGCATATTCTGCCTGCTTTTTAACAGGAATAGATGTTCTTGAGGTTCAAAATATCTTTTTCAGAATACCTTATGAGAAGAATTTTTCTTTTGTTGCCATAGTCTCTGCCTCCTCCCATCGTTATTGCCCTACTATTACTAAGAATAGTTTTCATGTGTTTATATAGAATGAGATGGTTAGAATAAGGTTTTTAGCTGCTCTATTTAGTAACATATACATTTACAATCTCCTATGGGAGATAAATAGGTAGTATGGTATTTTAGCTTTTCTAGTTTAATTTTTCAGAGTTTATCAAATGAATAAACGTTCATTGTTGTTTGTTTCGTTGGTTGGTGTAGCTTTCATGGGATGCCAATTGTTATTCGGTTATCGTGACTACAGTGCTTGTAAACAATTGTCAGAAAAACAGAAAACAATATCAGCTCAAATTCTTTCTTCTGTTGAGTCTATGGGATTGAGCGTAGCTCCTTGGAAAAAATGTTCTGACGAGCAGTATGATAAAAATCATTATGCTATTCGTTTTGGAAATAGTTTACTTCTCTTAAGTAGAGATAAGGCGGAGAATACAGTTCATTTTTGTAACCAAGCTTGGAGTTTGATTGAAGAAACGACAACTTTTGGTAATATTCGTGTCGCTTTGTATGGCGATGAAGTATCTAGTTTGCCAGAATCTGGAAAAATATTTCTTCCAAATACTCAAGAAGGACTACCGGTGTTGGCTGTTGAATTTCGTAATAATCAAGAGCCTATTGTTTTCTTCGGAGAATATAAACAGGGTAGGCTATACAATAAGGATGGTGCAATCTATAGTACCTCTTTAGTCTTTTGGCGTTCTGGAAATGAGTATGTGCCGTTGGGGATTTATGATGCCCGAGAAGAACGTTTAGAATCATTAGATTTGCCTATTACTAAAGTTGCTATGTTTGGAGCAGAGCAACTAACGACAGGACAAAATCAATACTTTGTTTTGTCCAATGATTATATGCAGCTAGTAATTTCTCAGGAAAGCGGTTCTATAGAAGGTATTAATTTACCTTTTGTTACTACGAGTGAAAAGAGTATTGTTAATCAGATAGGCTTCGATAAAGAACTTGTTGAACAAGCTCCTAGTGAAGCGACATTCCCTGGGGTTTCTGGAGAATTGCCTGGAAATAAGCCTACTTCTAATGTAATTGGTGGCTACTACCCCTTGCTGCGTAGAGGGATTTTATCAAATCATGAGAAAGAAGTTTCTTCCTGTTATCACGCGTTGAACATAGTTTCTGGTCGTGAATTGACATCCCTGGTTTCTTCTGGCTATAGAGTTATTAGTTTTGACAATCAAGTTCTTCGCTTAGAAAGCTTAGATGGTTCGATCATTAAGACTTATAATCTATTAAATTCACAACCATATGCTTTTGAGCTGGAAGTAAATCTAACGAATCAATCTGATGATTTATGGATTACTTCTGGGGTGCCTGAAGTGGAGATTATGTCTAATGCTTTTGTTCCGTCGATGAAGTATTATCTTACTCAAAACAACAAAGGTCGACTAGATAAGGCAAAATTACCTAAAGCAAAAGACCCCTTGTATGTCCGTAATAACGTTTATCCACATTGGGTTCTCAACTCTAATGGCTATTTTGGTGTTATTTTAACACCTCTTTCTGAAATTCCATCCGGCTATGCAACCTCTTATATTTCTGGGGCTTCTGTTCCTACTCGTTTGTCTTTGATCGCACCTAGAAATCAAGCTTATCCAGCTATTAAGTATCCAGGATATGAAATGCTTTTGCCGTTACAAAAAGGTGTAGCAAAACATAAGTTCCTTATCTATGCAGGTCCCTTAGCTGAGCCTACTTTACGTCTACTTGATAAGGCGTATACAACTTCTGAAGGCAATAGCCCTGGTTACTTAGAGTGTATTACATTTAGAGGCTTTTTTACTTTTATTACTGAGCCATTTGCAGCCTTGCTATTCATCATTATGAAATTTTTTAAAGCAATTTCCGGCTCATGGGGGATTTCTATTATTCTCCTGACTGTGTTTTTGAAGTTTCTTTTGTATCCCCTTAATGCTTGGTCCATTCGTTCTATGAGACGTATGCAAATATTGTCCCCATATATCCAAGAGATACAACAGAAATATAAAAAAGAGCCTAAGCGTGCGCAAATGGAAATTATGTCTTTATATAAGACCAATAAAGTCAATCCAATTACTGGTTGCCTGCCCTTAATTATACAATTACCATTTCTTATCGCGATGTTTGATCTATTAAAGTCCTCATTTTTACTTCGAGGAGCCTCTTTCATTCCAGGATGGATAGATAATCTGACAGCTCCTGATGTTCTTTTTTCTTGGAGTACTCCGATTTGGCTGATTGGTAAAGAGTTCCATTTATTGCCAATTCTTTTAGGGTTAGTAATGTTTGCTCAGCAAAAGATGAGTTCCGCAAAGAAAAAGAATATAGTAACTGATCAGCAACGTCAGCAGGAAGCTATGGGGACGATGATGGCTGTTTTGTTTACTGTTATGTTTTATAACTTTCCTTCGGGATTAAATATTTATTGGTTATCTTCAATGCTATTAGGTTTAATCCAGCAATGGGTCACTAATAAAGTTTTAGATCGAAAACACGTTAAAGATGAAGTGATTCTGAATAAAAGAAGATAGATATTTTCACGGAAAAATCTGTTTTATATTAAAAAAGAATTAAGGAAAACTATTTACATGAGATAGTTTTATGCGAGCTTGGGAAGAGTTTCTTTTGCTACAAGAGAAAGAGATAGGGACAAACACTGTCGATAAATGGCTTAGGTCGTTGAAAGTTGTTTGTTTTGATGCATGTAACTTATATCTTGAAGCAAAGGATTCTTTCCAAGTGACTTGGTTCGAAGAGCATATTCGATACAAGGTGAAATCTAGTCTGGTTAATAACAACGGGAAGTTGATTCGAGTTCATATAACTTCTTTAGATAAAACTATTCCTTTTTATCAGGAGAAACACATACAACAAGAAAAAAGTGCATACTTCACCATGAATTATGGGGAAGTTAATCCAGAGATGGGATTTTCGAGTTTCTTAGTGACTCCAGAAAATGATCTTCCTTTCCGTATTCTGCAGGAATTTACGCAACCTGGAGATAATGGTGCGGGTTTTCCTTTCAATCCTATTTATATTTTTGGCCCAGAAGGGGCTGGAAAAACGCATCTTATTCAATCAGCAGTTTCTCTGCTAAGAGGTATTGGGGGCAAGATACTGTATGTTACTTCTGAGCTATTTACTGAACATTTAGTTTCGGCAATACGTTCTGGAGAAATGCAGCGATTTCGTTCCTTTTATAGAAATGTCGATGCCCTATTCATAGAAGATATTGAGGTGTTTTGTGGTAAAGGAGCTACCCAGGAAGAGTTTTTCCATACCTTTAATTCTCTCCATATGGAAGGTAAACTGATCGTTATTTCTTCCGCACACGCGCCTAGGGATCTTAAGGCTATGGAGGAACGCCTGATTAGTCGTTTTGAATGGGGAGTGACTGTTCCGATACATCCTTTGACAAAAGAGGGATTGCGCAGCTTCCTATCAAGACAGGCAGAGCAACTTTGTGTGCGTATCGAAGATACTGCCCTAGATTTTCTTATTCGTTCTTTGTTTTCCAATATGAAGACTCTTCTTCATGCTATGAAGTTGCTATCTAAACGTGTGGCTATTAAGAAGTTGTCTCAACAACTGCTATATGAAAACGATCTTCGTAATTTATTGCGTGATGTACTAGAAGCGGCTGATAATGTGCGATTAACACATACCGGTATTATCAGAGCTGTTGCTCAATACTATAATGTCTCTCCTGAAAGTATATTAGGGCGGTCACAATCAAGAGAGTATGTCTTACCTAGGCAAGTTGCTATGTACCTATGTCGCGAAAAGTTGTCTTTGTCTTACGTAAGAATTGGTGACATCTTTTCTAGAGATCATTCAACAGTAATTTCTTCAATACGTCTAGTATCGCAAAAAATAGAAAATAGAAATTCTGCTATAAGCATTGCCATTCAAGATTTAATGAAACAACTTACATCTTCCTATAAAAGTCTTGAATTTCTTCCGGAAGAGGAAATTCCCTGTTAGTTTATTGATTGTAAATTTTCTGTGTTTGTTTTTCATAACACTTTAATAACTGTTGTTTCAAATATAGCGCTAATTGGCTTATAGATATAGCTGCCACAACTGCCTGTACAACTAAAATAGCTATAATCCCTCCAGAAATAGCTACTTGACTATTCGTAAGTACTATAATACTAAAGATGGATGAGAAAACTAAGAATATCAATAGTGTAATTCCATGGTTGTATTGGATTTGATGTCTATAACGTTTTGTTTCAACATTTCTTGAGAAATGGCTGCGATGTGAACTATTGAAGTAGGAGGTGGAGGATGGGGTAGAAGAATTAATATCGTTTAACGTAAAAACGTTCTTGTTTGGTCTATTAGAAAACTTGCCAAATTCGTGAGCTTTCATAATCACTTCCTTTGTTTTTCTGCGAACTGTACTCTTTGGGTGGCAATTAAGATGGGGAGAATTTTGTATATTTTAAATGCCAATCGCTCATTGCAGCTCGATGATTGCAACATACGTTGTGCAAAAAATATATTAAATTTCTTTTTATTTTTAAGTATTTCGTCTTCTGGATCTGATTCAGGGAGTCCTGAAAGTCTTTCTTTTTTTTCTTTTTTGTCATATGGAAACGTAGAAACCATCCTCATACTAGTTTTATAGGCATAAAATGGCTTTTGATAAGAATTTAGTAAATGTAGAAAGTATGAAACAAGCGATATTAGATCGCTTATATTTTGGTGTTGTGCAATCTCCAGAATCTGCTTCTCCTAGAGATATATTTACTGCTGTTTCAAAAACAGTAATGGAATGGTTAGCTAAAGGATGGTTAAGAACACAGAACAGTTATTATAAAAATGATGTTAAACGTGTTTATTACATATCCATGGAGTTTCTACTTGGAAGAAGTTTAAAAAGTAATCTTTTAAATTTAGGAATACTAGATCTAGTAAAACAAGCTTTAGCAAGCTTGAATTATGATTTTGATAGTTTAGTTAATATGGAATCTGATGCTGGATTAGGGAATGGAGGATTAGGAAGACTTGCTGCATGCTATTTAGATTCCATGGCAACTTTAGGCATTCCAGCCTATGGTTATGGGATCAGATATGATTATGGTATTTTTGACCAAAAGATTGTAAATGGGTATCAAGTTGAAGCACCAGATGAATGGTTGCGTTATGGTAATCCATGGGAAATATGCCGTGGAGAGTATTTATACCCTATAAGGTTTTATGGACGAGTCATTCATTATACAGATGCTAGAGGGAAAGAAATTGCGGAGCTTGTCGATACTAAAGAAGTACTCGCAATGGCTTATGATATTCCTATTCCAGGTTATGAAAATAACACGGTAAACTCTCTTAGACTGTGGCAAGCACAATCTCCGCATGGTTTTGATTTCACTTATTTTAACCATGGTAATTATATCCGTGCCATTGAAGACATTGCACTAGTAGAAAATATTTCTCGAGTTCTGTATCCAAATGATACCATTTCTGAGGGCCAGGAATTACGTTTAAAGCAGGAATACTTTCTTGTTTCAGCAACTATTCAGGATATTCTGCGGAGGTATACCAAAACTCACATTTCTTTAGAACACCTACCCGATAAGGTTTCTGTACAGTTGAATGATACGCATCCAGCTCTTGGGATTGCGGAAATGATGCATATTCTTGTAGATCGCGAAGAGTTGCCTTGGGATATAGCTTGGGGCATGACTACCAAGATCTTTAATTATACTAATCATACTATTCTTCCGGAAGCATTGGAACGCTGGCCTATTAGTTTATTTGCAAAATTATTACCCAGACATCTGGAAATTATATACGAAATTAATTCCAGATGGTTAGATCAAGTCTCTCTACGCTACCCTGATAATCATGATAAGCGCAGATCTCTATCGATTATAGAAGATGGTAGTGAAAAACATGTTAATATGGCTAATCTAGCTATTGTGGGTTCTAATAAAGTGAACGGGGTTTCATACTTTCATTCCCAGCTAATTAAGGAAACTCTTTTTAAAGGGTTTACTGAATTCTTCCCTGAGAAATTTATTAACGTTACTAACGGTGTTACTCCAAGACGTTGGCTAGCATTATGTAATCCAAGATTAAATAAATTACTGAACCGTGTTATTGGAAGCAAACATCTTATTGATCTATCTCAACTCTCTGAAATTAAAAAGTTCACAGACGATTCTTCTTTTCGTGATTCTTGGAGACAAGTGAAATTAAAAAATAAAGAAGATTTAGCTAGAACAATTGTAAAAATAGTTGGGGAGCCTATTGATCCTTCATCTATGTTTGACTGTCATGTTAAACGTATTCATGAGTACAAAAGACAATTAATGAATGTTCTCCGCGTTATTCATCAGTATAATCAGATAAAAAATGGTACGATATCTAGGGATCTTCTTGTGCCAACCACTGTTATATTTTCTGGTAAAGCGGCTCCTGGTTATGCAATGGCTAAGTTGATTATCAAACTTATAAATAGTGTCAGTGATGTTATAAATAAAGATGCAAATGTTAAAGAGTTTTTAAAGATTATTTTCTTGCCAAATTATAGAGTGAGCTTGGCTGAAATGATTATTCCTGCTTCTGATTTATCTGAGCAAATATCAACAGCAGGTTTCGAAGCATCTGGTACTGGGAACATGAAATTTGCTCTCAATGGAGCTCTAACAATAGGCACTATGGACGGAGCTAATATAGAGATGCTTGATTATATTGGAAGAGAAAATATGTTCATTTTTGGGCTGTTGGAAGAAGAAATATCGCAGCTACGTAGAGAATATTATCCTCAGTCAATCTGTAATAGAAACCCAGAAATTGCCCAAATTATCAACATGATTGATCAAGGATATTTCAATTCTTCAGATAAGGATTTATTCAAACCAATAGTACACAGATTATTGCGTGAAGGAGATCCTTTCTTCATATTAGCTGATCTAGAGTCTTACATTCAAGCACATGAGAACGCACAAAAATTATTTACGCTACCAGAAGAATGGACGAAAAAATCAATTTATAATGTGGCAGGGATAGGCTACTTCTCAAGTGATCGTGCAATAGCTGACTATGCTAGGGATATATGGAATATCCCTATACAAAACCGTTAATTTAACAGCAACACAGCGGGTGATTCTAGAATTTTTTGCAAACGTTTCATAAACATAGCTGCCGGATATCCATCAATAACTCGATGGTCAATGGATAAAGTAAGAACGCAAGTAGATCCCACAGTGATTTCATTGTCAATGACAATGGGCTCTTGCTGGACACTTCCTACAGCAAGAATGGCAGCTTGAGGAGGATTAATAATTGCGGTAAATTCAGTAATTCCTGTCATTCCTAGGTTAGATATACAGAAAGACCCGCCTTTATATTCTTCCTCAGACAAGGTTTGATTTTTCGCTTTTGTAGCTAAACTCTTAATTTCTGCTGAAATAGTACCGATATTTTTACGATCTGCACAACGAACTATTGGTGTAATTACGCCATCAGGAATTGCAACTGCTATCGAGATGTCGATAGTTTCAAATCGAACAATTTTATTATCAATACTATTAAATCCTGAATTAATTTCTGGAAATTCCTTAAGAGCAAGGGCACATGCACGTACAATACAATCGTTAATAGACAATTTAATTTTTTGTGCCTGCAACTCTTTTAGTAAATTTAAAAGAGGAGTTGCGTAGACCTGTTGACGCACGTAAAAATGTGGAATAAATGTCTTGGCTGCTTGTAGCCTTTGGGAAATAATCTCTCGGATTGGAGAGAGGTTTTCTTCGTGATAAGAACCTGGAGGGACATGAGGAGCTTCGGGGTAGCCAAAGCCTGCTATCCCTCTTGTAGGGGCTTTATCCAAGTCTTTTTTTACAATCCTTCCTCCAGGGCCACTACCTTGAATTCCTGAGACGTCAAGATTTTTTTCTTTAGCTAACTGTCTTGCTAACGGGGACATGGTGTTAGATGTCCCAAAAACTTTTATAGACAAAGGCTGTGTGAGCGGAGGTTCTGGTTTAAATCCAACTGTAACCATTGTGGTCTGATTCTTAGAATTCGAATCCATAGCTTCATTAGATTCGCTACTATTCGTATTATCCGTGTTATATGTTGGAGAGACTGGAGCAGTGGGGAGTATTTTCTCCAAATCATACGCCTCATCTTTATCTGTTGAGATGATTGCGATTGCTTTGCCTATCGGAATTTTATCTCCTTCATTAACCAAAATTTCTCTAAACCAACCATCTTCGGAAGCAGCATGTTCCAAGACAGCTTTATCAGTAGATATTTCTACAAGAACATCGCCGAAATGTATTTCATCACCTATTTGTTTATGCCACTTAACTATTGTTCCTAATTCCATAGTAGGGGATAGCTTTGGCATCTTTAATAAGGAAATCACAAACTTACCTCACGATTTTTTCGATGGTATCTAAAATACGGTTAATATTAGGAAGAGTTGCTTGCTCTAAAGTTTTATTGTAAGGCATAGGGGTTTCTTTTTGACACACTCTCAGTGGAGGATGATCTAAATAATCAAAACCATGTTCAACAATTGTTGCTATAATCTCAGCAGATATACCAGAAAAATAATGCCCTTCCTCTACAATTATGCAATTACCAGTTTTTTTAACGGAAGAAAGTATGCCAGAGATGTCTAAAGGTTTTATCGTGCGTAAATCGAGTATCTCAATTGAGAGTCCCCAACGCTGTTTCGCTACTTGTACAGCACTTTTAACTACTGATACCATACGACTATAGGTAATGATAGTTAGATCTTCTCCTTCTTGCACAATACGTGATTTGCCAATCGGAACTAAATATTCTTCTACTGGAATCTCGCCTTTCAGATTATACTCTAGCTCGTTTTCTAAGAACAAAACAGGATTATTATTGCGAATCGCAGACTTTAATAGTCCCTTAGCGTCATAAGGATTTGATGGAGCGATAATAATCAGACCAGGAATATTGGCGTATAAAGCCTCAACACAATGAGAATGTTGACAAGAAACTTGGGCTGCTGCTCCGTTAGCGCCGCGAAATACGATAGGAACAGAAAAGGCACCCCCAGTCATATAATGCATTTTTGCTGCATGAGAAATGATCTGGTCTGCGGCGACAAATGAAAAGTTCCAACTCATAAACTCTATAATAGGTCGTAGCCCTGTTAAAGCAGCCCCAACTCCTATTCCGGAGAAAGCTGCTTCACTAATCGGAGTGTCAATCACTCGTTTAGGCCCCCATTTGTCTAAAAGTCCTTTTGTAACTTTATAAGCCCCGTTATATTCAGCAACTTCTTCTCCTAATATACAAACATTAGGATCACGAGCCATCTCTTCATCAATTGCTTCTCTTAGAGCTTCTCGAATTTCTAAAGTAACATATTTAGGCATATACACCTTCTTCAAGTGAGAGAATAGATGGTTCCGGGTCAGATTTGGCTTCAGAGAATGCTTGCAATACGTAATCCCTACATTCCTGACGCATTTGTTTGAAATTATCTTCCGACAATATTCCCATTTTCACTAACCAATCCTTAGCAAAAATGATAGGATCCTTTTTGAGAATACATTGCATTTCTTCTTTAGTTCTATATAGATTTGGATCGGAAATCGAATGACCTCTAAATCTAGAGCATAAACATTCTACAATGATGGGACGACCGGTTTCTAGAATATGTTTGCAAGCTTTCTGAAATCCTAAAAGAGCGTTGAACAAATCGAAACCATTTATTGTGACCGAGGGGATTCCATAAGACGTCGCTTGGGATTCTCCTAAAGGTTGCTTAGCAATTGCACGATGAAGAGCTGTTCCCATTCCCCAGCCATTATTTTCAATAACCAACATAAGAGGAAGATCGTGGAGAGAAGCAAAATTCATAGTTTCGTGAAATACGCCTTGAGCAACGGCTCCATCCCCAATAAAGCTTAAAGATATCTTGTTTTCATTGCGGTACTTAATAGCAAAAGCAGCTCCAGCTGCAAGAGGAATCTGTCCGCCTACGATACCAAAGCCTCCTGGGAAGTTAGGACCGCACATATGCATAGAGCCACCTCGTCCCAAAGCACATCCTGTTTCTTTTCCTAACAGCTCAGCCGCCAAAGATTTCAGAGGAATACCTAGTAAAATAGCAACCGCATGACAACGATATGAAGCAAAAAACCAGTGATCTTTCCCTGTATTGGCAAGGGCAGCTGTTGCTACAGCTTCTTGTCCGCTGTAAGAATGGTAAAAACCACCAACAAGACCCTCAAGATACGCTTCCTCACCGCGAACCTCGAATTCACGGATAAGCATCATTTGTTTAAGAAAATTCACGCAATTATCGACGCCATACCCATCGATAATTTCTCGGAGAATAGCCTCGTCAGTAGTTTGAGAGGCCATGTTATACAAAGAAGTATTACACATAACCGGTGTAGGAATCACGTAAAGGATTAAGTTCAGCCCATTATAAAGTTATGGATTTGAAAATACAAGGGCAAAAAAGTAATTAAGTTTTTTAAAAAATATAAAAAACTTTAACATCTTTTGAGTTTAAAAGTTTCGTCGAAAGAATGGGGGGCTATGGGGGAATGGACATTTTTGGCAGATTAAACCGTCGTAGTCAGTTTTACGTGGACAAAATAGATCAGGTTATACGAGATCCTTCTAATAATCTTTACGGAGATGAAAATAAAGGTGATGTATTAGAAAAAAAATTACTAGATATAACCAAACGTATAGTTACATCTGCTCGTGAATTTCAAAGTGGTGGGAAAAAGACGAGCGATTATCTAAAAAAGACCAGGTGGTTATCTTATAAAAATGAAAAACTGGAAGAAGCTAGAGAACTTTTTTTAATGTTATCTTCTGTTGATCAGAGGATATCACAACTGTTCTTTTATGCGCCTCCTTGTGGAATGTATTGGGAAGACTTTGTTTGTTGTGTCCAAGATATTATTAGAGAAGATTATGGCTTAGGAGGGATTATATTTGATTGCGGTCCTTTTGAAAAACAATGCCGTTACGTACGTTCTCTAAATCAAGGTCAATCTGTTCCATTTTTGTTAGTATCTTCCATACCCCATAGTTTAGAGTACTATCTATCTCATCGAGAACTCTCATTGATGGAGTGTGATGATCTTTATAGGTTAGGAAAGGAAATAGGGGATTTACTTAAGATTAATGGCGTTACTATTTCGTTAATTTTTAACGAGATTATGTATATGGATCCTCTAAAATATTCAGATTTTATTAGTGGCTTAAAACGTAGTGGGAACATACAAGGAAAATTGTATCGCTGCGACTTTTCTAGAATTTCATCTTCTTCTAATAATCCCATTGCCTTGCGTTATAGTTTAGCGAATACTATTCGGGGATTATCAGTAGACGTAGATTTCTCAAGTTTAAAATTCATGTCATGCTCCATGCTTTCAAATACAGAGAATGCAATAAAAGCATTAAATTATGGTGGAGAGTGCTTTACTTTTTCTACTCTGAAGGATTTTAAAAAAGGAGTGAGGATAGTGGCTCAACTCATTTCCTCAGGAAAAATAAGCTCACAAATAATAAACAAGACTATAATGAAGATACTAACTTTAAAGAGGCAGTTAAATCCAAGCCTCACGTACGATGGTTAGCTCTTAGTTGTAGCGGATTTACAGTATTATGAAGTTGATGAAATAGCTTCTTCCGAATCTTGAACATCGAGTTCTTTAATTCTCTTTTCTAAATTAGCAACTCTTTCTTCTAGCTTAGGTAGAGTACGAATTTTTGCTACTTGACGATGGATTTCTTGATATGGGCGTGCAGGAGCACCTCCATAAATTCCCGGAGAAGAAATCGTTTTGGTTACTCCAGTTTGAGCCATCATAATCACATGATCAACAATAGAAATATGGCCGGTGATGCCCGTTTGTCCACCAACAATTACATGATTTCCCAACTTAGTCGAGCCAGCGATACCTGCCTGAGCAACGATCAAGCCGCATCTACCCACTTCAACATGGTGTGCTATTTGGACTTGGTTGTCAATTTTAGTGCCTTCCCGGATTATTGTTGGTTTAAAACGACCTCTATCTATAGTCGTATTAGCACCAATTTCAACATCATCCTCAATAATAACTCGTCCTAAGTGTTTCAAATGTTTGTGCTGACCAAAAGCATTCGTGATATAGCCAAAACCACACGAACCGATAATTGCTCCAGGCTGTATAATAACGCGTTTACCTATGCTTACTTTCTCTCGAACAACTACACGAGGATGAATAAATGAACCATCTCCTATAGTGGTATACGCGCCAATAGAACTACCAGAACCAATATGGCAATTATCTCCGATACACGTGTGTTGACCAATTACTACATGTGGTTCTATGCAAATATTATGTCCCAGTTTAACTGTAGGATGAATAACTGCAGTAGGATGGATGCCAGAAAATCCAGAATCTACAGAAGGAATAAAAAGCTCTACACATTTTTGGAATGCTTGTGAAGGCGATTCGGATACTACTAAAAAGTTTTTATTTAATTCCGAATACTTCTTAGCTTGAGCTTTAGATATAATAATCGCACCAGCTTCCGTAGTTTTTAGATAACGAGAATATTTCTCATTATCTAAAAACGTAATATGGTGAAGACGCGCTTCACTGATTTCCTCAATACCAGAAATAGGAGTTTCTGTATTGCCTAGCACTTCGGCTTGCAGTATGTCTGCCAATTGCTGCAGGGTATAGATAGTTTCTTCGGTCATACAAAACTCCTTTGGTACTAAGGCTTCCTAACTATTTTTAAAAGAATCATCAAGAATCTTAATTATCTCGCTGGTTTTATCGGAATCTGGAGCAATAGATAAAACAATTTCTTCATTTAAAATAGCTTGTAAGCCTTCTTTTTCTCTAACAACTTCTGCGGCTTTTTTAACCTCTTGAATAAGCTTTTGGAGACGCTTCATGTTGCTCTGATTCATCGTTTGGTAATATTGCGATTGTAAAGCTTGGTATTCTGCAGAGAGTTCCTCAAATTTCTTACGAAGCTCTTCTGATGCTGATGAAGACAGGCTCTCCATATAATCTTCGTCTTGAAGCTTATTATACAGAGAAGAGAGCTCTTCCTCCATTTTCTCTACATTCTTGGAGAATTCGCGTTTCATAACTTCCAGCTCTTCCATTTCTTTTTTGCCCATCTGGGACTCTTCAAGGCATTTTTTTAGATTGACTACCCCCAAAGTCCCACGATTATTGGAAGCAGCTCCCAGAACTGTTGCTGGAATAGTTAAAGAGAACAAGCCCAAACAGACGGAATAAAGTGATTTTTTCATAGTAACCTTTATAAGCTAAAAGACAATAAGAAGGACATTAACAAAAGCATTCTTTTCTGCAATGAGAATAAATAGTCAACCCCTTTTTCATCCATAATAGTTAGAATACTCCTCCTAAAGCAAAGAAGAAACGTTGCGATACGTCTATCTTCTCTCCATTGAACATCTCTGTTGGTCGGAACGGCCAACCAAATCCTAACATTACAGGTACATTATTCATTACATCAAATCGCAATCCAAATCCAGCACTTCCACAAAGATCTTTCAGTGAGATAGTATATTCTTTTAAGCCAACAAATCCGGAATCAAGAAAAACAAAAGCGCTAACATTTGGTTGGGAGATTAGAGGGTATTGGAACTCTTCCGTTAGTAATAGCGAAGAAAGTCCTCCTTGAGGCTCTGTTGGGGAAAACTTTGGACCAATGATGAATGGCTTATATCCACGAACTGTAGTTTCTCCGCCTAAGAAGAACCTTTCACTGATGGGAATTCCTTCTATTGTAGTATCACCAAATGGCTTTAGGAATTGTGCTTCTCCCTTGATTTTCAAAACTCCTTTGCGGGTGAGTTTCCTATAAATTGAGCTGTTGATGGTTAATTTAGTGAAATGATAGGAGCCACCTAAGCCAGAGACTTCGAAATTCAGGCCACCACGTATTCCCGCAGTGGGATTTCTAGGATTATTAACTGAATCATAGTTTAAATTAATGCCGGCAGCAGAAACGAATCCCTTATTGCTATCAAGATCTGGCCCAGCTTTCACTCTAGACTTTTTTTGTAGACTAGTCTGGCTGCCACGATAGTAAATACCATACTTCAATCTTTCATTGAGAATGTAAGTTGTACTGACATTCCCACCATACGTTTCTACGGAGTAGTCTTTAGAAAGTGCTCGGTTAATAGATTTATCTAATTCAACACCCAAAATCCAAGGGGTATTTAAAAAATGAGGTTTAGTCCACTTCAGAGTATAGTCCGTAACTTTATCTCCGAAGTTCGCTTTCAAGAATAAATACTCTCCACCACCTCTTAAAGCTTTAAAACCTTTAGAAAACAAGTGTCTTGAGCCCAGAAGATCAAAATTACTTTCTGAAAGCTCAACACCCCCAAAGAGGTTATCCAAAGAACTGAATCCTAGAAATAGTCCTAAGTTTCCAGTAGTTGTTTCTTTTACTTCTACAAAAATATCTCGATACTGATCAGCGTTATCTAACGGATCTAATTGTGTCCGCACAGTATACACGCTAACGCTCTGAAAATAACCGGTATTTCTCAAACGTTGTTCGGTTTCTTCAAGTTTTAATCTGTTAAATGTATCTCCTGGAAAAAGAGAAATTTCATGGAGAATAACATCATGCTTAGTATGAGTATTGCCTGTGATCTTAATTAAACCGACTTTATATGGAGAACCTTCGGTAACTTCGTAAGTGACGTCATAAACTGGCCTAGAAGAATGAGGAGAAAAGACGACGTCAACATTCGTATTAATGTATCCATATCTTGCGAAAGTATTTTTGATTCTTTGTGCGCCATCCCAAATTTGTTCTGGACAATATATGTCATTAGGGGAGACTGACAACTGTTTTTCTACTAATCGCTTAGGAAGGATTTTTTGCCCATCCACGTGTACGTGGCCTAAAGTGTATAAAGGGCCTTTTTCTACGTTAATGGAAAGAACGATGTTTCCACAATTATCTACTTGATAGCTTGGGGTCGCAACAGCATCAGCATATCCTAAATTATGTAGATAATTCGCAATCGTAAAAGAGTCTTGTTCAACTATATCAGGGTGATACAATCCAGCTCCAGTAAACCAGCTCGTTGTTCTAGAGTACTCTTTAGTTAAAATAAGCTCTTTGATTTCCGATCTTTCTGATCTAGTGACTCCATTAATTTTTAGTAGTTTAATCTTTCCACAAGGACCTTCCTGAATTCGAATAGTGATATCTATATAACCTTGATGCTCATTGTGGTTGAGGTCATAAGTCAATTCTGATTCGAAGTAACCACGTTTTAGATAATAGATTTTTAAGTCATCAAAATTCTTTAAAAATTTTTCTCTGTCAAATAAATCGTTTTCATATAGCTGGAGAGTTTTAAGAACTTTATGAGTGGGGATTGCATTATTTCCTACAACTTGTATTCTGCGGATGCAGGGCTTAGCTACTAGAGAGAGAGAAATATTTGTCTTTCCGTTAGCAAATTCCACTTTAGGTTCTACTTTATCGTACTCTTTTGCTAGTGTTCGCAAATCTTCGTCAAAATCAGACTGTGAGAAGATAGTCCCACTTCTGGTCTTCAATTTGGGGAGAGCATGTTTGTTGGATGTGTTTTCCCCTTCTGTTACCACAGTGATTGATTCAACGATGGTATACCCTTCCTTAATCGATTCTTTTGCCGAGAGAACTAAGGGAGCCTGGATTAGAGCTAGGATGGTAAACCGTAGAACAATTTTATTTTGTATTGCAAACATTACAGAGAAATTCCCCTAAAACAGAAAAGCTTGTTTTTTCAAGTAAGCACAAAAATAAGCGGTGGGATGTTTTTTAACAAGAGCTTACTCTATTCCTATTAGTAGTATATTCTAGATATCACGACACAACCTATAAGACATATTGTTATCAGTAGGGGCTTCTTCCTGTAAAAGCTCTAGATAAAGTGCCGGAGTCTATGTAGTCAAAAGATAATCCTACAGGTAATCCTAGGGCTAATCTAGAAATAGAACTTGAAAATTCAGATAGTTCTTGTTTTAAGAATAAGGCAGTCGCATCTCCTTCGAGAGTGGCGTCTAAGGCTATAATAATTTCTTTAGGTCTTAAAGTTCTTACCCGATCCTTTAATAGATGCAATCGATCTTCTTCAATATGTTTTCCGGAAATGGGGGATAGTAAATTACCTAAAACGTAATAGTGCCCTTTGAAAACTCTAGATCTCTCTAAGGAAAAAACATCTTTCGAAGTGGCAACGATACAAAGAACGGATGAATCTCTAGACGGGTTACAGAAATAACAATCAGATTCAAAATTCTCTTTGAGACAAAAACATGTCTTACAGTAGCTCCGATTGATAGATATTTCTGAAAATGCTTTCGCGACTGATTGTAGTTTTTCGGCATCCCATTCTAGTAGTTCAAAAGCTAATTTTTCGGCGGTTTTAAAACCTATGCCAGGCAGCTTCCTAAGGAGAGAAATTAGCGTTGATAAGTATTCAGGGTATCGCAACATTTGTACAGATAATCTAATATTCGTAAATATTTTTCACCAATCCATGATGGGTATGGTGGTGTATGAAATAAAAGTTAGGGTATAAACTCTTTGAATAGTATACTAGCATTTTTCTTTATTTATGGTTGTCTGTGAAAAAAGTAAGAAAAGCATCTATTTGGTCTACGGGTTCCTATTTGCCTCAGAAGATTTTGTCGAATTCTGATTTAGAACAAATGGTTGACACTTCGGATGAGTGGATAGTCACTCGTACTGGGATTAGAGAGAGACGTATAGCTTCTGATGATGAATACACTTCAGTGATGGGAGGCAAAGCTGCAGAAAGAGCAATTGCTGCTGCGGGGATAGATAAGAGTGAGGTGGATTGCATTATCTTTGCAACTTCTGCACCGGATTATATATTTCCTTCGAGTGCTGCTCTGGCTCAAGCCTATTTGGGAATAAAAGAGGTCCCTGCTTTTGATTGTATGGCCGCGTGCACAGGGTTTCTTTATGGCCTGTCTTTGGCCAAAGCATATGTTGAGTCTGGTACATATAAAACCATTCTTTTAATCGCTGCAGATAAGCTGTCATCTTTTGTAAATTATCAGGATCGCAATACCTGCGTCTTGTTCGGAGATGGTGCCGCATCTTGTGTTGTTGGGGAGAGTCGCCCAGGAGCTCTTGAGATCACCCATGTGAATCTAGGTGCCGATGGTGGTTTGGCGGAGCTGCTGAGTTTGCCAGCAGGTGGTAGTCGTTTGCCAGCTTCTCTAGAGACAATTTCTAAGGGCAAGCATTATATTTCTATGGAAGGAAAGGAAGTATTCAAGCACGCTGTAAGAAGAATGGAATTCGCTGCAAAGTCTTGTATTTCTGCAGCAGGCATAGAAGAGAGTGATATCGATTGGCTGGTCCCTCATCAGGCAAATGAGAGGATTATAGATGCTATTGCCAAACGTTTTGATGTTGAGGATTCTAAAGTGTTCAAGACTCTTTCGAAATATGGAAATACTGCTGCGTCTTCTGTGGGAATTGCTTTGGATGAATTGTTGCGTACGCATACAATTAGCTCGGATGAATATTTACTTCTAGTTGCTTTTGGCGGAGGACTATCCTGGGGTGCTGTAGTACTCCAAAAGATTTAGAGGAACAATAGAATGAAGTTTGGTTTATTATTTCCGGGGCAGGGAAGTCAGTACGTTGGCATGGGTAAGGATTTAGCTGATGCATATCCTGAGGCAAGGGAGTTATTTGAACAGGCGGATGATTTTCTTGGCTTTTCTCTGTCGTCCGTCATGTTTTCTGGTCCCGAAGAACGGCTTTTAGAAACTGCATATAGTCAACTTGCCATTTATCTGCATAGTTTATGTGTGCTTCGTGTGCTCTCATCTCGTTCCTCTATAACTCCTTCTGTCGTTAGTGGGTTGAGCTTGGGAGAATATACGGCTTTATGTGCTTCAGATCGTATATCTTTTGTAGAAGGGCTGGATATAATTGATAAACGTGCTCGGTTTATGAATGATGCTTGCAGACAGTCTCCAGGGAGTATGGCAGCTATTTTAGGTTTGTCGGCTGATATCATAGAGCAAAATCTGAAGAGTTTGGGTAATGGTATTTGGGTGGCAAACTATAATGCACCTAAGCAGATAGTTGTTGCAGGTATTCTAGAAAAGGTTGAGCAGGCTGTATCTTTATTCCAGGAGCTAGGAGCGAAGAGAGCCGTTATGTTAAAAGTTTTTGGTGCATTTCATTCTCCTTTAATGGAAGTGGCGCAAGATCTTCTTGCTCCCTATTTGTATGATTTAAATATTAAATCCTCTTCTATACCTTTGATTTCCAATGTGTTGTCCAAGCCTATTTTAGATGCTGAAGAAATTCGTCAGTGTTTAGTGAAACAGATGACATCTCCTACTTTGTGGTATCAAAGTTGTCAACAAATGGATCCCATGGTCGATCGTTTTCTAGAAGTAGGCCCGGGAAGAGTTTTGTGTGGTTTACATAGGTCTATTGGTCTCAGTAAGCCGATTAATGCTTTAGGTACAGCCGAAAATATTGAGAAATTTTTAGCGGAGTTATGAATCTATGGATAAGTTATTGCTTGGGAAAAAAGCGATTATTACAGGGGGATCTCGTGGTATAGGCTTTGGCATAGCTAAGTTATTTGTTGAGCATGGCGCTACTGTTGAAATTTGGGGGATAAATGCTGCAAAGGGCAAGGATGCTGCTCGAGAGTTATCTCTAGGAGGTCTAGAGGTTGCTTACGGTAATGTTGATGTGAGTAGTTTCGAATCGGTTAAAGAGGCGTCCGATAAGTTTTTATCAGTTCACGGTGGGATTGATATTTTAGTGAATAATGCAGGTATTACTCGTGATAATTTACTTATGCGAATGACGCATGAAGAGTGGTCGTCTGTTATTAATACTAACTTAAACTCTATCTACTACACTTGTTCTTCTGTAATCCGTTCCATGATTAAAGCTCGTTCCGGTTCGATCGTGAATATCACTTCTATTGTGGGATTGATGGGTTCCCCTGGGCAAACTAACTATGCTGCCGCGAAGGCTGGCATTATTGGGTTTAGTAGGGCGCTTTCTAAAGAGGTAGCAGCTCGTAACATTCGCGTAAATTGTATAGCTCCGGGGTTTATCGATACGGATATGACTCGGGTTCTGGATGATAAGTTAAAAACTGATTGGATTAAAGGTGTCCCTATGGGCAGAATGGGTATGCCTGAAGACGTTGCCAGTGCAGCACTGTTTCTAGCTTCCCCTATGTCCTCTTATGTTACAGGACAAGTATTGAGTGTAGATGGTGGGGTTACTTTTTAGGCTATTTTGAAAAATAGAATTCAAGATATTTGTCTCCTGGGTATGAAAGATAATGATGACAGCTTCCTTGTAAGTTTAGTGTTATTTAAGGATAAGGGATGGTCTAAGTTTTCCTGAGTTGGGAGAAGTGTGGCTTTGGAATGTCTTTTTTAGATACTGATTTATTTATCTTTCCTAGGATTTTTTGGATAATTGTGTAGAAAAACATAAGGATATAGCAATGAGTTTAGAAGACGATGTAAAGGCAATTATTGTTGAGCAGTTGGGTGTAGATCCAAGTGAAGTAACTGAAACAGCTTCATTTATCGAAGATCTTAACGCAGATAGCTTAGATTTGACAGAATTGATTATGACTTTGGAAGAGAAATTCAAGTTTGAGATTACAGAAGAAGAAGCTGAGACACTACGCACTGTTGGTGACGTAATTCATTACATTAAGCAACGTCAAGGTTAGTTATACCTTTTTCTAGCTATTTTCTTATTCTTATTGGTGCGTGCCGTTGCTGAGAACTAGTCTCGAAAGGGATTTCTTGAGCTTGGTAGGCACCTTTTCTGTCTCTTTTCTTAGATTTTTTAAGCTTGCACAGAACGGAAAGTAATTTGTTTGGTGTACAGTTCTAAAAGTGCTAATGCAACAGAGGGGCATTCTTCAATGATGCTAAAAAATTGTCCTTTACTCAGGATGAGCAAGCGTACTTGTGTAATCGCTTCAGCGTCATATTCTCGAGGTTTATTATTGAATAAACTTTCTTCACCAAAGCAATCTTCCGATTTTAGCGTTACATTTGAGTAAGGATCTTCTTGAGAAATCTTTACGTATCCTTCCGCAATAATGTACAAGCTAAACCCTGACTGTCGTTTAGAAAAAATTTTGGATCCAGGCTTAAAAACCATAATTTCTGTTTTATCGGAAATAGCCAAGAGTAGGTCCATATCCAAAGAATTGAAAATCATAGTTTTTTTTAATAAGAAGGCTCTATCGATTAAGTTCATCGTTTCTTAAATACCTAGCTTGATTTATATGGTGAAAAAGGGAATTAAAGCATCAGAATCTTCATCGAGAAGATACGACTCATCATTATCAATGTTAGAAAGTAGAGAACTGGGTTGGAAATCGGGATCACACCTACCAAGTTCTTCTCTTAGCTGACGAGAAGTTAACTTGCTTAGCAGTGATGGAGAATTTTCCATCATGTTCAATAATTCTTTTAAGGTTAAAGGGATGACCCCACATTTGAAATAGTATTTTTCAGTTTTGTGAGATTTTTGATGTATGAAGGGATCTAAGAGGTTAAATAAATAGTGGTCGCAATTCTTTTCTAAAGATTCTAATGCTTGGGCTTTTGCCTTTTGATTCTTTCCTGTCAATGCGCGTACTAGCACATCAGAGTGTTCAACAGAACCTAAAATTCCTAAAATTTCTAACATAAATTTTACTTCTGCTTGATAATTGGACTCTAAGGTGTTTACAAGTAAATTAAGATTATATTGAGGATTATGAGATTGAATATAGTTTTTATGATAGTCGTAAAACAATGCTTTGGAAGCTTTTGATTTTACAACCTTATAGGCATGCTTTTTTAATAGTTTATTATCGATTTTACATAGAGCTTTTGCAGCAAATATCCGGCAACAATTGTGCATACTGTCATCGCACAATATTTTAAGAAAGGTAGTGGCTGTTTCTTTGGGAAGATGTTCTAAAATAGCTTCGGCATGTTTTCTGGAACCACTTTTTAGAGACGCCGTTGCTATCATAAATTCCTTGACTACAGTTGAGTCTAACAAGACTCCTATTGTTTTCAACAAATAGTAACAGACTTTATCGTGATAAGTATTGTGTTTTAAGGTATGGATCAGCTTTTTTGTATAAGTTTTGTGAGATGTTCTAACTGAGGCACACAGTGCTTTACATGTTTGTAGTAAAATCTTTTCGTCAGAAGTATCTAGAAAATGAATTAATTTATCAAAATTATCAGGATTTTTCTCTAGCATAAGAATTCCTAATCCCATGGAAACAATGGTAGAATCCGAAGAAGAGAGTAGTTCATTTAGGCGATCATTCGCAAAATCTCGATATCTTCCGGATATTTCTTGTCTGCGTACTGTTAAAATAGCTGCAAAAAGTTTATTTCCTGGTTTGCAGTATAGGTCTTCTACAACGTCAGATATTTTCAGTAAATCGTGTTCTGCAAAGTAGAGGTGAATAGAGGAAGCAATAGCAGGATGAGGAGAGATTATAGACCAACGTTTTAAAAGCTCGAGGGTGAGGAAATCTTTAGCCCATAAGCTATTCTTTAACATATCAAGAGCTTTTAATTTGCTGGGGAGGCTTAACTTATTGATATGAGCCAGTAGACTAGGTAAGACGCTCCTGCTACCTAAATTAAGTAAATGTTGAAAAGCAAAAGTTTGGTGGCGTTCATTTTCATGTTTAAGATGTGATAATAGGAGCAATTCGATCTGCCGTTTCTGTTTTAATGGCATGGTTTTGATCCAATCAACCATTGTTCTTTTAAGATATACTGCCTGTGAAGATAAGTTTCTAAGGATTGCTTTAGCATAATACGAACGTAACAGGAGTACGAGAATAAACGCTGCTATAGATATAATTAGGCAAAGAGTATATTGCTTCGAGATGGCAAAACATACAATTGCCCAAACAAACATTCCGACTGGCTCTATAAACGATTCGATAGCTATCCGGATTTGGTTCCTTATTTTATTAGGGACTCCGTAGATAAGAAGCTGTAGGTTGTTATCGTCCAAGGCATAAGTAATTCCCTCTCTCGCGATCATGCCTATTGTAGCAATGTTGACTGATGTTTTAAATGTCCAACAAAGGAAGAGTTGTATGAAACATAGAGGGGCAAATAATATAATATTATTAATTCCTAGATTCTTAACGATCCTACTGTAAGCAAAAAAAGCAAAACACATATTTCCTAAAGAGATCCAGGAAGACCATTTAGTAATATGCTCTGTTAATTGAAAACGATCTTTTGTTGAGAAGTGATCTTCAAATATCTTTAAGTAATTAAATTCAGTTGCAATTGCTAGAAGTTGCATTAAGAAATAGAAGAGCAACAAATAAAAAGTATATTTGTCTTTAATGCACAGACGTAATGCTTTCGAGATCGAGGGGGGGTGTCCTGTGTCTAGGAAATGATCGTGATCTTCTGAGAGTTCTTTTAAAGAATGGGATACGTAGTGGATGATTGGGTAAGTACAAAGTAGTAAGCCAATGAATAGTAATATAATTTTTTCAATACCAATGTATTGAATTTGGTTAACGATACCAGAGCCTATAGCATCTGCAAGGAAAACTACAGCGTTAAATATGCAAAAATGACGTTTTGCATCTTGGAGATTAAAAAATTGGTCTACAAATCCCCAAAAATTTGTATACGCAAGAATAGTAAGGCTCCACATAAGTATACGGTAGAAAAAAAGAGGACGCTGCGGGAGGGGGCCAGAACTAGCAGATATATGAAAGAATAAGTAGATATTACAGACAATAGCGCCGGTTATAGGAATTAAAAAAAGCGTTTTTTGGGAAACTTTTTTTTGAATAAGTTGTAAAGTATTAAAGAGGAGAATAAGCAAAGAAGAGAGGAAGACCATAGGTAAGTCGTCGGTAAAGCGGAAGCGCCAACTTCCTCTAAAAAAAGCCCCTCTGCAAGCGCCCAGGATCCATAGCATCCTATTCCCCATACAAGCCCAAGAAAGAGGAAGAAAAAAGCACGTTTTTCTTCTCCATGATGCAAGTTCAGTAGAAAACGAAGGGCTTTTTGCATAATAAACCCACCTAAAAAAGTAATATACTAATCGATTAATTTAATTAATTTCAAGGTGGGTTTTAGAGAACAAAATAACTGTTATTCTAAGTCAGTAAATTTTTAACTTGATTGAACAGGAGTCTCATTGGTCGGTTTATTATGCTTAATCAGAGTTATAGAAAGAACACTAATCAAACAAATAATCGTAATTATAGACGCGCTAACTATTGACCAAATGCAGTTCGCTGTATTTACCAATAAGACCTGCACTTGAGGAAGCAATCCAGCGAGGCCCAAAGAAGCTAGGGTAATAATAATAATCGCTACGAAGGAGACAGCCAAAAGAAAAGCCGCTAGAGCCATGGGGCCATTACATATACTTGCGGGGGACGAGATACGATGAAGCTTGCTTCGTAATTCTGCTAATTCGTTTCGTAACCCAGAAAAACTAGATGCTGTTGTTTGCATGTGATGCTGCAGAGCTCTGGATATGTGAATAGTAGAAGAACCGGCATCTGGTGAAGGAAATACGGACGACTGTGCCGGGAGAGCCCAGGGAGAAATGTGCTGCTGTTGTAAATTGGCTAAGGAATGCTGCAATGCGGATAATCTGGATAAAATTTCTGTATTCCCGTCAGATCCAGAACCTCGGGGATGGATCATACTTAAATCATGAACATTGGACGTGCCAGAAAGGGTCATGTGTTCTTTCTCCTAAAATTATCGAAGTAGATTAAGAAGACTGCAAGGAATTCTCCAACACGAGTACTAGCGGAGAAGATTTTAGTAAAGAACTAATGCTTAGCATTGACAAGAACAGTATTGCTGCGGATACAGATGAAATAATTGGCAACGCTATACAAGCACCGACTGTATACACATTAAGAAAAGATAAAAATAGAGGGAAACCTCCACAAGCAGTAACCACGCAAACGACTAAAAGAGATATAGCTATAAGAGCTACCAAAGTTAGCGTTGTTGCTAACAGTTTAGAACAAACTGTAGGAGGCGAATGCTCGATGATCATAGAAGAGGGGCGTTGAGGAGATCCTTGTGAGCTTGGCAGAACATCGCTGTTTTGTCTCAAAGAGTGAACACAAGCCGCAATTACCGCTTTCAGGTCTTCAACTTCGGCAACTAAGCTAGCTAGAGCACTTTCTGATTGAGCTACCGTAACGGAAGTAGTAGATAATCTAGAATCAAGATAACTAACCTCTCGTTTTATCTTTTCTATAGCATGTTGTAATACTTCAGGAGATAAGTTCTGCTCCAGACTAGAGCAAGTAGACGTAATTGTCATGTGTCCTCCTAATTCCCAAGAAAAAACTAATCGCAGCAAAGTCTATCTAATAAAATTGTTTGAATCAAGAAGTAAAAAAACTTTCTATTAAAACGTTCCTTATAGAAATTTTAAATCATGTTAAACCCTTAAATACTTAAGGGTTATTTCTAGAAAATCTTTTGTAAATCCTATCATTTAATGCTTTTAAAACAATAATTCCCAACATCCACTGAAATAATAAACTTGATAGTGTATAGGTAGAACAAGGATTCCACCAAACATTGTTCTCTGGAAAAAGACCTTCATAGAAGAACCACATGAGTAGGGCAATACCTTCAAAAGGCAACAAATATTTAATCACACGGTAAAAAGTTGATTCAAAATATAATTTTTCATGTGCAGCGACTATCACCTTGTTTTTGAGTAAAGATAACCCATATTTTTTTGCTGCAAAAATGAGAATGAGCCCATTAACAATTAAAGCTACGCCCCACACCGTATCTTGGTTAATGAAAAAGGATAGGCTGAGAGATGATGGAATACCTAGAAGAAACGCAGAAAGGGTTGCTAATACTTCCGCATGATGTTTTTTCAACCCCAGTTCAGAAAGAGTTTGGGATAGAAGGAAGAGCATGGAAATCATGGAAGATAGTGCTGCAGTAGCAAAAGCTAAGAAAAAAAGAGCACTGAACAAGGTGGGAGTATATTGTGGCCCAGGCAATTTAGTAAACAGTTCTGGAAGATATACAAAGGCAATACCAATACTAGAGGCGCCTACTCCATCTTGCAATTGTGAAGTACCTAAAATATCCAAGGAGGCGCATGTAGAAAAAATAATTACTCCCATGATTAGGGAGACTAGATTATTCGCTATGGCAGTCATGGCTCCATTTGCTACAACCCCTGTTTCTTTGGCAGTAAATCCGGAATACACTAATAATAATCCCCAGCCTGCTCCAGTATCCCAAGCATTTTGTGTTAAAGCCTCGACCCACACTTTGTAATTTGATAGCCCATGAGCATTGAAGAAGAACAATTGCTTAATTCCTTTGAGAGAATCGGGGAGAGTAATAGCTCGTGCGAGAAGAATAAACGTGCAAACAAAGAAAGCTGGGATAAGGATTTTATTGCATCTTTCTATGCCTTTGACAATACCCTTTCTGATTATAAAATATGCTAAGAAGAGAGATATACTATGAAAAATTAGAGGATACCAACTAGTATAGTGGTTTTCCCATAGTTCTGAAAAATTATTCCCGAAATATATCTTGCCAGATATGGAGTAGTAGAAATATCCGAGTCCCCACCCAACTATGTTTGAGTAGTAGCCAAGGATACACGTAGTCACTAACGTAATAAATGCACCTAGCCAAGCATATTTACGCCCCGCTGTTTGAATTAATGTGCCAATAGGGGATTTTTTTGTGAGTTTCCCTAAACATAGCTCAACTATAATCATGGGTATAGACCATGAGAATAAAAACACAAGCCAAAGAATGATAAAAGTCCCACCATCATTTTGGGCTGCAATTCTAGGAAATCTCCAGATATTCCCAGCCCCAACAGCGATACCCATCATAGATAGAATAAAGCCTAGTCTAGAAGAAAAATGAGAAGACCTATTACTCATTATAGTTTTCCTTGGGCAACTTGTTTTGAGAGACTACTATTAGTAAGGCTGGCAACACAGCAATCTGACCAGACATTTAGAGATGTCTCGATCATATCTAACATGGTATAAAAAGGTAGGATAAATCCTAAAATATGTAGGGGGATGCCAGCTGAGGTTAATAATGACGAGGTCAAAAAATAACATCCCATAGGGACCCCAGCATTTCCTACAGCAGCTAATGTTGCTAAGAAAACCCACCCGATCATCGAAAGCAGAGAGAATTGGACGCCGTTAGAGACACTTACGAACAGCACGGTGATAAGAATAAATGCAGCACACCCATTCATATTGATAACGGAACATAAGGGGAACGTAAACCTTGATAGTGACGGAGATAATTTAAGTTCTTCTTCGGCAATTTCCATAGTAAGTGGAAGAGTAGAAGCTGAAGATTTAGAAAAAAAAGCCGTAATAAGGGCTGGGGACATGGCTTTGGCAATTTTTATGGGGGACAAGCGATTAGCCTTAAGCAGCCAAGGTAAGACGACAAATCCTTGAAGTAGATTGGCTCCTACGATACATAAAAGGTATTTACTGAAAATAAATAAATTTTCTTGGTTATGAGAGACCTCTTTATAGAACAGGATTGAAAAAGAGAGAGTCGCTAAACTTAGGAATTTAAGAACACCTTTGGCGATGTTTAGTAGAAGAGAAAAGAAGGTTGAAAATAGATTTTCAACGAGTATTTTTTCCTTATCCTTTAGAAATAGAGAAGATATCCCTAATAGAGTGGCTAAGAATGTAGCTGAGATAACATTATTTTCTATAAAAGGCTCTAAAATGTTGGTAGGAACTGTTTTTGATAAAATAGCGAGATATCCAGAGGAGTTAATCTGGGAGGAAATTTGTATACCGTTTTGCACTGACATATTAGGGCGGATCAATAAGAATAATATAAGGCCGATAGACGCAGAAATTATCGTAGTCAAAAGAGTATAGAATAAGACCTTTTTTCCTAGTGAAACCATCGTATTAAAGTTTTTAATTGATGTAATTGTCGATCCAATACCGAAAAATACTAAAGGTAGGCTAAGTAGTTTTAAGAGCTTTAAGAAGAAATTTGAAAATAATTCAGCTCCTTTGAAGATCCAAGGAATATTTAGCACGCCAAGTCCTAAACCAATTATCATGCTTATCAGCAGAAGGAAATTGTAATTCGATCTGAGAGATTTTTTCATAACGGGAACTAAAAATTTTTAATAAAAGAGAGGCAGGAGTATAATCATTTGAGAATTTCTTTTCTTTGAAATTGAAATCAAATAGTTTTTAAGAGCATGTCTTGTTTTAACCTCCCGATTGTTAATCATCAGTTGCGTCCTATCGATGAGAGTTGTTTCCCTTCTAGTGATAATTGGAAGCGTATTCTTAACAATGAGTTGCATACTATGTTGTATGCATACGATATGCTTCCTCGATATGACGTGGATCTGCGTGCGCGTGTGATTGCTCTCAGTTTAGTCGTGGTTTTAGGTCTCGTTCTATTTTCTAGTATGGCTGCCGCTCTATCTGTGCAGGGTGTTGTGCTTTCTTTCGGTTCAATCATTCCAGCACTACTAGTTCCTGCGGTGCTTATAGGCGGGGGTATTTACATTCTCTATACAATTAGCAGGAAGGTAGATGTTCTCTCTGGCTCATTAATTTGTCCTTTCGGTCCCAGGAAGTGGGTGCCTTTGCCTTTATGGCACCAGACTACAAGAGGAAAACATCGTGATGGTCATATAGTTAAAGATTGTTTTATTGATTTGTCAACTCTGGATGAATCTAAGTCCGGAGTTGCATTGGCTTATATGTACCCTTCTGATGCTGCGTTACGATTGCCAATGGCAGTCTTCCCTATACTAGCTCTCCCACTACTTGCTATCGTGAAAATGGTGTATAATTTGATCCGATTTTTTGTGGTTCCGTTTTATATTATTTTCCAAATGATAACTCAATATTTTTCTAAAATCGAAGTAAATGTTAATGAACGATTTGCGCTTAAGGATATAGCCAGGGAAATGGGGCGTTCTTTAGCTAATTTTATGCGCGCGCCATTTTATGCCTCAGCCTACATGATCACGGTTTTTTATGGTTTGTTGGACCCTTTGTCAGGTCGCGTCGCTACGTCTTGTTTAGAGAGAGATTGGAATAATGATGTAATTCGTTCTCGAGGAATATGGCTTTGCATTCCTCAACGCAATTATAAGTTTGAAGGTGGAGGAACACGCCTAGGATTAGGCCAGTTTAGTCATTATTTAATGGGATGTTTTCAACCTTGTGCAGCATTTCTATTTAAGAACGGAGAGATCATTTCTGGTGCGAATCCATCTGTTCAATACTACCGTGAGGAGGAGCTCTTTCGTTTCCCCGGCATTCGGTCAAACATTGAATTTGTTTAATTAGTCTCCTTTGAATTTAAAACCTGCTTGTGCTCAAGTTATTTATTTTAAGATCTTTCTCATGGAAATTTTTTCTTTCTAAGATTAAATTATTTTTTACAAGAATTCTTATGTTTGTGCTGATTGTTTGTTTAGGTTGAGAGTGTTGTCAACTTCAGTGCTGTGCCTTTGAGTTCTAATAGCAGATTGGCTCTTGTTGTCTATCTATACAGATTAGTGCAAGTGTAATAAAGGTAAACGATAAATTCTCATAGGAGCTTAGAAAAACTTCGCAATGCAGGCAAAAATACCGTTTTTCTCTTCCAAAGCATTTTTGACGCCTAATAAAGAAAAAGAGGAACAAACCTCTTGTATGGCTGATTTTCTACTTGCTGAGTTGATTCTTCTAAAAGAAAAAAAGGAAACAGAGTTTTCCTCAGGGTTCCTCTCTATCGCTGAAACCTTACTACTGCTTACTGATTTCTCAACAAGTATTTTAAAAAAAATTGTCTTTCATGGTACTACGTTTGGTTTGAGTAAGAGAAGTTCTGCTGTTCTATCGGATACTCTTGCTTATGCGGATATTCTGTTTAAGAAATTGGATATAAGTTCTTCGGATCGCATATCTCTATTATCTGCGAAAGCTGCCATTTGTTTTGAGTTATTCAATATAACACAAAATTATACATTTCTTTCTCTTGTTTCGGATGTGTTTATTGTTTTCAATGAGTTGCTTAGAAATAATTCTCACCTTGAGAACAAACTGGGATGGTCGCATCTAGAACAGGATAATAAAAGAGCGGAAATTAGTGAATTAGCTAGCGCCAGGGTATACCATACTTTTGGTAAAGCTTTCTTCTTGATCTTCTCTTCGAGTCATGAAATTCATGACTTGTTCGTTAGTCAAAAGTGCTTTATGAAGGCTCTGAAATTCAGACCTCATCACCCGAGATTACTCGCAGACTATGCGGATACTTTAAGTATGTTGGGGATGAAAACTGGCAAATCCGCATATATAGAAAACGCTTTACATTTTCTATCAAGAGCGATTTTCCTTAGCTTTAATCGAGATGCTCATAATCAGGAATATCAAGATTATCGTTGTCGCTATGCGTATACCGCTATTAATTTATATAACGTTACATGTAGACCTGATCATTTGAATCAGGCTAGTAGAATTTTGTATGAATGTGTCCAGGCATTTCCTAATCTTTCATCTTTATGGTCTGCTTGGGGCGGTTTGCTTATTTTTGCTGGTTGGCTTAATGGGGAGCCGAAATATTTAGAAGCAGGACTAGATAAATTATCTTTTGCTCAGAAGGGGGATAGCGATCCTTTACAGATTGCTACCTATTTATCTTCCGGGATAGCTTATTTAGGTCTTCATTTAGAAGAACCTAGTTTATTTCGAGAAGGTTATTATAAATTAGTGGAAATTATGAAATCGTGTCCTGGGTATCTTCCTTTAGTAGGTGCTTTAGGCTCGGTACAGCTATGCTCTGCTTTATATTTCAAAGATGCTGGGTTATTTTCTTTTGCTATCTCTTGTTTTCAATCTTATCTACAATTTGACGGCAACAATGTTGACAACCTTCATAAATTATTCATGGCCTATTTCTACTGGGGTGAATCTAGACTTAGTTTAAGATTGTTCTATAAAGCTTTAAATATTGTTAAGACACTGTGTGATTTACGTCCTGAAATTGCATTATTTTGGAAATATAGAGGGACTACTCTGCGACGTTTAGCAGAAATTACTTCTGATCCTGTTTATAAAGAACTATATCTTGAAGAATCAATTTGGTATTATCGTAGAGCATGGGAGCTTGATCAAAAATTAGTAATTCTTGAACTATGGGCAGAGTCCTACTGTCTGCTTGGTAGGATTCAACATAATCTTGCCTGTTACGAACAGTGCTATGAACTATTTACGCTAGTTGAGGAAGAATTACTTTCTTCCAAAGCAAAGCTCTTGATTGGCATCTCATTATTGGGGAAAGGGATAATACTGGAGGATGGGAATTTAGTTCAGCGCGCTATTTTTATTTTTGATGATTTATTGGGAGAGAGCAAAGAGGACAGCAATTTAATGATGTTATTAGGCGATGCCTGGCTATTTTTGTTTTCTAAAACTCGTTTCTTTAAATGTTATCAAAAATCTAGAAGATATTTGTATCAAGCTGTTGCGTTAGGGTGTACGGAAGCTTATTATAGCTTGAGTAAGCTCTATACAGCCAATGGAAATGTGGATCAAGCAAATGCTATGTTGCTACGTGCGGAGAGTTTCGGTTCAACTTTTGCTAGTGCTAGTTTTGCTATAGGAAAGTTTTATGTGCCGAAATTCTAATGTTTGGGGCAGCACTTAATTTATATCGAGTTGTAGTCATTTTGTTTATGACTAATTAGAAGGGTTAGCTATGGTGGGCGAACAACATAGAAATGAGGATAAGACAGACATAGCTTTTAGTTCTGGGAACTTGATGGATTCCAAAACTAGTCATCTAGATGATGAATTGAGCTTTAAGTTAGAGAAAGCTTTTGTATGTCTTTCCACAGATATGCATTCTCATGATCTTTCTAAGATTGTAAGCGAATATAATCCTATTGATCTAGCGTATGCTGTTTCCTGCTTGCCTCCCGATTCTCGGGCTGTTCTTTATAAAAATCTTTCGTGCATTTCGTCTAAAGTTGCGTTTATCATTAATACTGATTCTGCATCTCGTTGGGCAATTTTCCGTCGTCTTTCGGATCTTGAGGTGTGTGCTTTGATTGAGCAAATGCCTCCAGATGAGGCGATATGGGTTTTGGATGATATTCCTGATAGACGGTATCGTAGGATATTAGAACTTATTGATTCTAAAAAGTCTTTGAAGATTCGTGATTTACAAAAACATGGGCGTAATACAGCTGGACGTTTAATGACCAACGAGTTCTTTGCGTTTTTAATGGAAACCACAGTTAGAGAAGTGGCTGCTTGTATCCGTAATAATCCAGGTATTGATCTTACTCGGTTAGTCTTTGTTTTGGATTTTAAAGGCGAACTTCAAGGTGTTGTTACCGATAGGAGTTTAATAATTAATCCCCCTGATATGCCTTTAAAGCAGATCATGAATCAGGTAGAGCATAAGGTATTGCCAGATGCCACACGGGAAGAAGTAGTTGATCTTGTTGAGCGGTATAAAATTGCAGCACTCCCTGTAGTGGATGAAGAAAATTTTCTTATAGGTGCTATTACTTATGAGGATGTTGTTGAAACAATAGAGGATATTGCAGACGAGACTATTGCTAGAATGGCAGGAACGACTGAAGATGTTGGATACCATAGTTGTCATGTGGTTCAAAGATTTTTATTGCGTGCGCCTTGGTTATTAGTCACGCTATGTGCAGGGCTTGTTAGTGCTTCAGTTATGGCATACTTTCAAAAGATTGCCCCTTCTTTGTTGGCTTTAGTTATTTTTTTCATACCGTTAATTAACGGCATGTCTGGAAATGTAGGAGTTCAGTGCAGCACGATATTGGTCCGTAGTATGGCTACGGGAACACTATCTTGTGGTCGTCGTCGTGAAACTATTTTTAAAGAGATCAGTATCGGACTATTGACGGGGGTTGCGTTAGGCATTCTTTGCGGTTTGGTTGTTTATTTTATGGGGTTCTTAGGAATGAATTTGTTCTCTGGTGGAGGCTTGCAGTTGGGTGTTACTGTGGCAACAGGAGTGCTTGGAGCGTCCTTAACAGCTACTACACTAGGAGTTCTTTCACCATTTTTCTTTGCTAAGCTAGGCGTAGATCCTGCTTTGGCTTCAGGCCCGATTGTTACTGCTCTAAATGATATTATGTCTATGGTTATATTCTTTTTAATAACCGGAGGATTGAATTACTTCTTCTTTAGTTAATTTTTAAAGATTGCAGGGTTCTTATTTCAGCGACTATGAGTTTATGTAGTCACGTGTCTGTTGTGAGAAATACTATAAATTCTGCTGATTATAGGCAGTGTACTTCAGGAGACATGGTGACAATTACAATTTTTTTTTCGATTATTGCCACCTTGTCCCTTATTGCTATAATTCTTGTCGGGTGTCAGGTTGTATCGTCAATCGTTGCTTTTTCTATGTGCGCATCTTTTGGCGTCGCCCTTTCTTTATTAGCATTGTCGGTTTTATTTTCTATAAACTCAGATAAGAGAAGCTTTCAAAAAATAGCCCTCCGTCATCATCCGTATCTTTCTTCTGATCAATGTGTATTTTTGCAAAGATTGTCCTCTCTTGCTTTGTCTCCAGAGATTAGTAGTGTTGATAGTGATAAAAGAGAGCGTTTTTTTACTCAAATCACCCCAAGCAGGATTTTCTCAGATTTTACTAGTAATGTTTCTGCGAGATTACAGAAATTTAGCACTGAGTTAGAATATCAGGTAGCTAATTTAGTCAGTTCTATAATACACTACCAGAGCGCGTCTACGGGATTGATTCAGGCAATTTTCTTAGAAATTAAAGAGTTATTCTTGCCTTCTTGGCTTTCTGCTAAACGGGAATATTCTCTGTGCTCTTCTTTACGTTCTTTGAGTGATTTATTTATAAAGTACTCATTTACAGATTTGTTGATTTTATTTTTAACTGATCCAAAAATCAGTCTTTTATTTATGAATCATCTCTTGTTAATGTGTTCTACTTGGTATTCTATTACCCCAGATAAATCGTGTATAGAAAAGGCTTTACGTTCAATTAATTTGTGGCTAAATGGCTTCTTCCATTCTGAGGGGAGCCTTTCTGTTATAGATAGTTATGATGCTAATTTACTTTCTCCTAGCATGCGTTTAGCTCTGATAAATGGTAACTTTATACAAGTTATTTTAGATCCTTTAGAACAAGGCGTTAAAGATCAATTCTATTATTTTGTCCCCGAGACTTCTCTAGAAAAGATTGCAGCAAGCAATGCTCAAATGTACTGTCAGTCTATGAATTCTGAAGAGTACATCACGGAATCAATTTCGCTAAGACAGTTTTTTTCTAAATTAAAAGAACATATGGCTTTCTCTAAGAAATTATTGCCTCCATCATCTCCATTTTTCTTAGGATCATTAGGATATTATAAAGCGAACATTTCAGATTTGTGTACTTTCGTATGTAATAATTATGAAAAACTGTTAGGTAATCCTTTCTTACTAGTTGAGCTACTACATAGTGATAGGGATTATCAAGTTTTTGTAAGAGAATTATTGAAGAAGGCTATGCCAATTAAAAATTGGCTAGTGATCTTGCGGCCAATTATTTTAGGATTGTTTAGTGCTAGTATAGCAACAAGGAGAGAGATAGAGATGTTGGCCAATCGTTTGTCAATTTCTTCTAGCAACCTGGAGCAAGCCATATCGTCTGATGAATTTCTCTCTACTCTATTTCCTACTTTATGTGCGGAAAATCTTTCTAGTTAGTGCGGTCAGCAGCTTCCTGGAGAAAGCTGCTGATGGGATTATTTCACAAATTTCTTGTGTGCAGAATAAATTCCAAAAGGAATCAAACAATTAATGCTGAACACACATAACAAAGCTGCAGTATAGGCGAGCTTATGTGTGCTAGTTAGTTGTGTGAGTTCTTGAGGGGGAAGGAAGCTGATGCACAAAGCAAAAAGACATGAAATAATACCCAAGGTTGATAAACAGCATATGCCAAATAATTTTCCTGGCACAGAGTATAACCGTTCGGCTTTTGGTTCTTTAATTCTTAAAATAGGACCAGAAATAAATAGACATATATACATGGCTAGATACATCTGAATACTCAAAGCACTAAGAATCCAATAAGCTAGATCTGCAGAATCTAGGCATAGAAATAGCAGGGTAAACAACGTAACAACAATTGCTTGAAATAGCATTAAATTTACGGGTACGTTCTTAGAATTGACTTTCTTGAACTTTCTAGGAAGGCAATCATTTTGCGTAGATACGAACAATCCTTTAGTGCCAGCAAACATCCAAGCATTAAGCTCTCCTAGAGATCCTGCTATTGTCATGACTACAATGATATTTGTTAACCAGGATAGATTATATTTATCGAAGAACAAGGCAAATGCTTTTATTAATCCCGATACTAAACTGATTTCTTCTTTTGGTATGACAATGGCTATTGACAAAGAGCCTAAGACAAGAATAGCTAGTGTTAATGTTGCTCCGATAAATACGGCTTTAGGATAATTTTTTCTTGGGTTGATCATGTCAGAGGCTAAATTAGCATTGGCTTCCAATCCACATAATGCAAGCAACATTCCAGCTAGTAATACAAGAGATGACATATTGCTGAAGTCGGGTAAAAGATCACCCCAAGAAAAAGAAATAGCAATGGGATTTCCAGAAAAAATCCACAGAAGAGCTAGAGATACTAATATAAGCCCAGGAATTAATGTGCCAAGAATTACGCAAACAGAACTAAATAAAGCAGATGTACTGATGCCTAGGAAATTGAAAAAAGTTAGCCCCCAAAACCCAGCAAGAATTACCGTTGCAAGATAAACCTTGTTATGAGCCAACTCTGGGTTCATCTTATAAACTAAAGTACTAGCTATAAAAGCTAACATAGCGGGATACCAAGTCATATTGTGGAACCACTGCATCCATATTGAGAAGAATCCCCACCATTTTCCTAATGCATCGCGAGTCCACACGTAGATTCCTTGGGGTTTAAAAGATGCTAGCTCCGCTGCAATTAAGGAGTATGGAATCATAAAACACATGACTGCAAGAGCATAAAAAAATAGAGTTGATAAGCCATGTTTGGCTGTTAGAGGGAGATTTCTTAAGCTGATGACAACAGCAAGAGATAACATCCCCACAGTAAAAGTACCTAGGGGTTTTGAGGGTTTCGAATGAGTGTGCATAAATGCCTTCTTGGTTACGCTATTGTAATTTCGGGATCTAAATAAACGTCCTGAATTAAATTTAATAACTGAACGCCTTCAGCAAATGGTCTTTGAAAAGCTTTTCTTCCTAAGATAAGTCCCATTCCCCCAGCTCGTTTATTAATTACTGCAGTCCTTACTGCTTCGGCAAAATCGTTTTTTCCTGAAGGTCCTCCAGAATTAATGAGCCCTACTTTACCGCAGTAGCTGTTGAGTACTTGATAACGACATAAATCTATGGGGTGATCTGAAGACAAATTAGAGTATACTCTGTCATCAGTTTTACTAAACTTAATAGTTTTAAATCCGCCTTGGCATGTAGGTAATTTTTGTTTTACAATGTCAGCACCTAGTGATGCTCCTAGATGATCTGCTTGACCCGTGAGGTCTGCAGAGGTGTGGTAATCTACCCCATTGTACACAAAATTAGGGTTTCTTAAATAGCACCACAATACTGTAGCCATTCCGAATTCACGAGCTTTTTCAAAAGCTCTGGATACTGCTATAATTTCTTGCGATGAGGTTTCAGAACCGAAATAGATTGTCGCTCCTACAGCAACAGCCCCCATGTTATGGGCACTTTCAACTTGACTAAAGAAGATTTGATGATACTTAGTGGGATAAGAAAGAAGTTCATTATGATTTAGCTTAAGAATAAACGGAATTTTATGAGCATATTTTCTAGATACTAAACTTAACACTCCATAGGAGGAGGCTACAGCAGAGCACCCAGCTTCTATGGCCAGACGCACGATATTTTCGGGATTAAAATATAGGGGATTTGCTGCAAAAGAAGCCCCGGCTGTGTGTTCTATACCTTGATCTACTGGAAGGATAGATAAATAACCTGTATTTGCTAAGCGACCATGAGAAAATAGAGTTTGCAGGGATCTCAATACGCGATTATTTCGGTCAGATTGACCAAACACATCATCAACAAATGTAGTTGAAGGCAGGGTCAGACTTTCCTTTTTGATATGTGTGCATACATAAGTTAGCAAATTATCAGTATCTTCTTTTAGAAAATCGTAAACTTTTGTCAACATCAGAAAACCCTTCTTTAAATAGCAGTACTGTTTAGTTTTGCTTTAATTTTAGAGTTTTGTCAAGAATCTTTAATAATCATAAAGAATCGTGAAAGTATTCTTAATTTATTCGTGAAAATACTAAAATGGAAATAATTGGTATTTTTTTGGTTAAAATAATTTCATGTCAGATTCTATTAACTCTAGAGGAGAAACAAGTATATTTTCGCCTTCAGTTCATAATGCGGAGGATATTTCTGTTGCTCTAGTTAAGAATGCACAGAGATCGCGGTTATGCGGGTTGATTTCCTCAGTAGTTGGTGCTGTCATACTATTGATGATTGTCATTTTACAAATAGTTCCAGGAGCGCCTATAGCGTGTTCAATAGTCCTCGGAGTAGCTCTTTTAGCAAATGTAGTTTTATCAGCAGGTTTTCTTATCAACTACGTCAAAAATGTTAGAAAGATTTTAAATGAAATTTCTGAAGTCTCTACTGAGTTAACTAGTACTTTGTCTAATCTTTCCATGGATATGTTAAGTCGTATAAAGACCCTTAATTTAGGCAAAGTAAAGAAGTATAGTAAAAAATCTTTTGTTCACAAAAGTTCATTAGTAGAAAATCGATCGCGTTCTGTTCGTGAAAAAGCATTAGAAGGAGATACTTCGATCGTTTCGAGTACACCACGTGATGTTTCTAATGCAGAAACTTCAGATAATGATGCCTTGTCTGATTTAGCTAATACGATAGAAGCTCTCACTGCTCCGGAAGTCGATGATAATAGTCATTATCACGACTCTATCCAAAGTAAAATAGAAAAAGATGACCATGAAGCCGCTCTTGTTGCTGTAATAAATGTGGATAATAGTGATGAATCAGACTTTAGCAGTGATGAAAACATAGACCCCGCTCTCAATAATTTCCTTAACAACAAATTAAATTGCTGCGCTATTTATGCAGAGAAACAAGATGGGAAGAAATCGTCCATATTTGAGAGTAAGAACTATAAAAGTAAGCATAAGGATGTGTTGTCAGCAATTTCTTCTTTTTGTAAAGGAGTGACAAACTTAATAGAAAAGAAAAATGCAGGGCTTCCTTTAGTTTCTGGTACGGATGTCGCGAAACTATTCGTTCCCTTTGTTTCAAAATCCAGCCACCCAATCTTATCCCTTACTAGCAGTGGATCTCAAATCTTCAAAGTTGCAGATGGTGGGGGATATTGGTTGGCAGATATTTTACGTGATCCTCTAGCTAACCTACCCCCATTTGTTCATTTAATCAATCATATTAGGAATGTTATCCCCGACAATGTGAAGGGAGTACACAAAAGCGCGTATACTGCTGTTTTAATTTGTATAAACATGTTTTTATCTGGATGGTGTTTATCAAATCCTGATTTACGTAAGTCTATTGTCGCAGTAATTGCGCAAATGCCTGTTTCGGAGGCTGACAAAAGAACTGCTATGCTTATGTTAGATACGGGTAATGTTCTGTCTGCAATTATTACCCTGGTTCATCATGTATATCCAGAAGTTAATTCGTTACTAGAAGCCTCTCACACAGGCAAGCATAGGAAGAAAAATATATTGCAGTACGAAGCAATAGATCCGGAGAGGCTCCGTAGTTTCTCAGGCGCTGTTAGCAGCCAAGAAGCTTCACTAGAAGAAGACAATACTTTTGAGGAGGCTAGTCGCGTATTTAGTGAGCTTTCCAAGCAGGTGTCTAGTTCATTTTTAGGCGTTGTCACGTCTTTAGTTGGTGCATCTCGCAACCAAGATTCTCCAGCACGAAGCGCTGTAAAAGGTGTTAGAGATTTTTTAAAAGCACATCCTCCTGTAACAACAAGACGTATTTTAGATATGCTGAAAATTCTACATGATCAACAGGAACTACAAAAAGCAGTAAGCTCTAACTGTCCATCCAGCATGCGAGGAGATGTTCGAGATAGTTTATCGGGTATAATATCGAATATTATTTTAGGCGCATATCTTAGAGGATTGTTTACTCATGATCAAATCCGAGATTTGTCCACCACTTTAGGGGTTACTCCAGAAATTATCCAAGAAAAAGTTGAACGTAGAGAATTAGTTAAGATGTTGCTCCCTCATTTTTTCTAAAATGACGATATAAACAAGGCTTTCCTCGTTTTTTTCACCGATATTCTGTATAGTCTAGTTCCCGTTTGTGTCAATGGGGTGTTTTCCTCGTATATTGCTGAACCCTTTGGTGTTATATTTGTGTTTCAGAAAGAAAATAGTGTAATTTTCACACAAAATTTAACAAGAGAAGTAGGTGGCCATCTACTTCTAGATGGTGTTTCTTTTTCTTTGTGTCGTGGAGACATTTTAGGTGTCGTAGGTCATAGCGGTTCTGGTAAAAGTACTTTAGTTCGTTGCCTAGATTTTTTGGAATTCCCTACTTCTGGTTGTTTTAGGATAGACGAATTTCAATATCCCATAACACCACCACGATTCTCTCGTTCAAGCTTTGCTAAGAAAATAGCTTATATTTCTCAGAACTATGGTCTTTTCTCAGCGAAGACAGTTTTTGATAATATTGCTTACCCTTTAAGGATTCACTATCCAAAGATGGCATCTTTAGCTGTAAGTTGTCGTGTTATGGAGGTTTTAGAATCTTTAGATATGGAACACAAAAAGTATGCCTATCCTGGTAGTCTTAGTGGTGGGCAAAAACAGAAGGTGGCTATAGCTAGAGCTTTAGTTCTACAACCTTCTATTTTGTTGTGTGATGAGGTTACTTCTGCTCTTGATCCAAAATCAACAGAGGACATTATTTATAGGCTGAAGTCCTTGAATCAAGAAATGCAAGTGACACAGATAATTATTTCACACGAGATGGATGTAATTAGAGAGTTATGTTCCAAGGTTCTTGTTCTCAGCTCAGGGAAAAATATTGCATTTGGAGATACTAGTAAGGTCCTTTCCTCATTTTCTCAACATAGACAACGTGATTTTACTTGTGAAAATCTGACTCATCAATGAGGAGGAAATATGAATATACAAACTGCACATCTTGTCGCAAGAGAAGCACTAACGACTTTGTATATGGTCAGCTGTTCTTTTCTTTTTTCTAGTTTAATTGGGTGTGGACTGGGCTCGTTGTTATTTTACACGGCCCCTAATAGTTTGCGCCCTATGAAGTCTTTGCATAACTTTTTGGGCCTAATCTTAAGCGGGGTGACTTCCATTCCTTTTGCAATTTTGGTTGTTGTTTTATTTCCTATTACTCGTTGGGTTGTAGGGACTTCTTTAGGAGCAACAGCGTCAATAATTCCCTTAACTATAGGTGCTGTTCCCATAGTAACTGCTACAGTTCTAGAATCTTTGCGTTTAGCATCTTTAACTTGCTTAGATCCCGCAATATCTTTAGGAATTTCTGATTTTAAAATTATAAAGGATATTTTATTCCCCGAGATTGCTCCGAAATTAGTGTTCTCACTGCAAACCCTTGTAGCCCATCTCATTAGTTGTTCTACTTTGTCTGGCTTTGTTGGAGGAGGAGGACTGGGACAGGTTCTTTTACAGTACGGATATTATCGTTTTGATTTATCTATCACATTATCTGTGCTCGGAGTTACCCTAATTTTTATCGAGGCTTGTCGTTGTGTGAGTAATTTTTATGGCCGCAGAATTTTAAAAAACAGAGGTATTTTATGAGAAAAAAATTTTTTTCGATTTTTTTCTCTTTGTTAATACTTCTCACACAAGGGTGTCGAGATCAGTCAAATGTTATTACCATTGTAGCTAGCCCTAATCCACATGCCGAGCTTTTGTATGCCTTAACAAGAGAGGCAGATGAGTTAGGTTTAAAGTTGCGAATTATTCCTATAGATGATTACAGAGTACCTAACAGAATGCTGCTTGATAAGCAGATAGACGCGAATTATTTTCAACATCAAGAGTTTTTACAGGATGAAATTTCTCGTTACAAATGTTCTGAGGATGTGTCTGTATTGTTGGGTATTCATTTAGAACCCATGGGGCTATATTCTAGTAAATATTCTTCTCTTACAGATCTCCAGAATAGAGACCAGTTGATTATCGCAGTTCCTATTGACAGAACGAATGAAAAGCGTGCTTTAGATCTCCTAGTTACATCGCAACTTGTTTCTTATACAAAGTTGAGAGGAATAGACGTGACAGCTAAGGATGTTAAGGGATTTGAGGGGAAGAATGTAAAAATCGTAGAAATAGCCGCCCCACTACTTGTATCTTCTATGCCAGATGTTGATGCGGTCGTTATTCCTGGCAATTTTGCTATTTCTGCAGGCCTTTCTCCTAAAAATAATAGCTTAATGCTAGAGGATGTAGAAGGATCTTGTTATACGAACGTTGTAGTTGTTCGTAAGGAAGATATTGATAAAGAAAAAATCATAAAACTTAAAAAGTTGCTATCATCCAAGTTAGTAAGAGAGTTTTTTGAAGCGAATTACGGGGGAGATATCCTGGTCTCAAAAGGAGAAAATTTATATTTGAGATAACCTAAGTTTTTCTCCGAAAACTATTCCAAACGTGTGTTTGCTTTTTCGGTGTGTCTCTTATTATCATGTTCTAAACAATTATCAAAGGCTCGTTGACTTTTTTAGTTTCTACAGATATAAGGGCATCTTTCAATGCGAAGTTATAGTGACGACTTTCTTCGCATTTCTACTGGGAGATATATGTTTCGGCCTTTTCATCGGGGAGCATTTCTTAAGAAGCAAATTTGTAAGAAAACAGACTCTACAATTAAACATGCCAATCATTATCTTCCACAATATTTAAAATACATCAAGCGCATACTTTCGACTAAGCCTAAAGAAGTAATAGAAGCCTGGAACGAAATAATGGGAAGAGAGTATAATGGCATGTTTCGAGTTCTTGGTTTCAAGGATCGAGTTTTGCTAGTAAAAGTTTATAATTCTTCTCTATATGCTGTTTGGAAACAAACACCGCAAAGTAGCTTAATTGCTCGTTTGAACGAGATAGTTCCTCAAACTGAGGTTAAGGAAATACAGTTTTTGTTAGGATAATTTATGGACGCAAAAGAAAAAAATTACGATGCCTCAGCTATCACTGTTTTGGAAGGTCTTCAAGCAGTTCGTGAGCGTCCTGGAATGTATATTGGCGATACTGGTATTACTGGGCTTCATCATCTGGTTTATGAGGTCGTCGATAATAGTATTGACGAGGCAATGGCTGGGTTCTGTTCCGAAGTTCGTGTCAGAGTTTTAGAAGACGGAGGCATTACGATATCGGATAATGGGCGTGGAATCCCTATTCAGGTTCATCAGAAAGAGTCTTCTAAGCAGGGGAGAGACGTTTCGGCTTTGGAGGTGGTTCTCACTGTTTTACATGCCGGGGGTAAGTTCGACAAAGACAGTTACAAAGTGTCTGGAGGTCTCCATGGAGTAGGTGTCTCTTGTGTGAATGCTTTGTCGGAGAAATTGATTGCCAAGGTGTTTAAGGATAATCAAGCATATAGCATGGAATTTTCTCGTGGGGTTCCTCAAACTTCCCTAGAGAAGTTAGGTGTTACTGATAAACAAGGAACAGAGATTACCTTTTATCCTGATCCTAAAATCTTTTCTGTCTGTGTTTTTGATCGCACCATTCTCATAAAAAGATTACGGGAGTTGGCCTTCTTAAATCGCGGAATTACTATCGTTTTTGAAGATGACCGTGATGTTGGATTTGATAAAGTAGTCTTTTTCTATGAAGGGGGCATCCAATCATTCGTCAGTTATCTCAATCAGAACAAAGAAAGTTTATTTCCCGACCCAATTTACATTACAGGCGTAAGGCCAGGAGATGACGGAGATATTGAATTTGAAGCTGCTTTACAGTGGAATTCTGGATATTCTGAGTTAATCTATTCCTATGCGAATAATATTCCTACCAGACAAGGTGGAGCCCACCTCACAGGTTTTTCTACAGCATTAACACGCGTCTTAAACTCTTACATTAAAGCACATAATTTAGCTAAAAATGACAAACTTTCTCTAACAGGGGAAGATATTAGAGAGGGTTTAACAGCAGTTGTGTCAGTCAAAGTGCCTAATCCTCAGTTCGAGGGGCAAACCAAACAAAAACTCGGTAATAGTGACGTAGGATCCGTCGCTCAGCAAATTACAGGGGAGGTCTTAAGTACTTTTTTTGATGAAAATCCCCAAATAGCCAAGATGATTGTTGAGAAGGTTTTTGTTGCCGCTCAGGCTAGGGAAGCAGCGAAAAAAGCTAGAGAGTTAACCTTAAGAAAAAGCGCTTTAGATAGTGCACGACTACCAGGCAAGCTGATTGATTGTTTAGAAAAAGACCCAGAGAAATGCGAAATGTATATCGTTGAAGGAGATTCCGCTGGGGGGTCGGCTAAACAAGGTAGAGATCGTCGATTTCAAGCTATTCTTCCTATTCGTGGTAAGATTTTGAATGTTGAGAAGGCTCGTTTGCAGAAAATTTTTCAAAATCAAGAAATAGGCACGATTATAGCTGCATTAGGTTGTGGAATAGGAACTGATAATTTTAATTTAAGTAAGTTGCGTTATAAGCGTATAATTATCATGACAGATGCTGATGTTGACGGTTCTCATATTCGTACTCTTCTTCTTACTTTCTTTTATCGCCATATGACAGCTTTGATAGAAAATGAGTGTGTTTATATAGCGCAACCCCCTCTATACAAAGTAAGTAAAAGAAAGGATTTTCGTTATATTCTTTCTGAAAAGGAAATGGACCATTATCTCCTTACTTTGGGAATAGCAGAAAGCAAGGTTACTTTTGCTGCAACATGTCGAGAACTAGTTGGAGAAGCACTACAGAGTTTGATTGATTTGATTCTTGAAATAGAAAGCTTTATTATTGCTTTAGAAAACAAAGCTATACCTTTTTCTGAGTTTCTTGACATGTATGACTCAGTAAAAGGTTATCCTTTATATTACTGTATGCCTGAAAGCGGCAAACAAGGTGGGCGTTACCTTTACTCTTTAGAGGAAAAGGAGTCGGTTCTTTTAGAGGAGGCTAATGCTTCCAATCGTATTGTTGAACTATACAAAACTAACGTGTTTTCTGAGATTCAAAAACAACTTGAAGATTATGGATTAGATATTCGCAATTATCTTATTCCAAAAGGAGATGAAATTATTCTATCTAGTGAAGATTCTAAAACGCTTCCTTGCATTTGTTATACATTAAGAGAGGTGATTGATCAGCTTAAATCTTTAGGGAGAAAAGGGATAGAAATTCAAAGATATAAAGGGCTTGGAGAAATGAATGCTGATCAGCTTTGGGATACTACAATGAATCCAGAGCAAAGAACTCTGGTGCGCGTTTCCTTAAAAGATGCTGTCGAAGCTGATCATATATTTACAATGTTAATGGGTGAGGAAGTGCCTCCAAGAAGAGAGTTCATTGAAAGTCACGCTCTTTCTGTTAGGATGAATAATTTAGATATTTAGGAGACTAGAATTATTATGTTAAATAAAGAAGAAGTCATTGTCCCTAAAAATCTTGAAGAGGAAATGAAGGAAAGTTACCTTCGTTATTCCATGTCCGTCATTATTTCTAGGGCACTCCCAGATGTTCGCGATGGATTGAAGCCTTCTCAAAGACGTATTCTTTTTGCGATGAAGCAGTTAAATTTAACTCCGGGGGCTAAGCATCGTAAATGTGCTAAAATATGTGGTGATACTTCTGGAGATTACCATCCACATGGCGAAAGTGTTATTTATCCTACTCTAGTACGTATGGCTCAAAATTGGGCTATGCGTTACCCGCTAGTAGAAGGGCAAGGGAATTTTGGATCTATTGATGGTGATCCTGCAGCTGCTATGCGTTATACGGAAGCTCGTTTGACATATAGTGCTATTGCGTTGATGGAGGATTTGGATAAGGATACTGTGGACATGGTCTCCAACTATGACGAGACCAAACAAGAGCCAACTGTTTTCCCTTCTAAATTCCCTAACCTTCTTTGTAATGGGTCTTCAGGTATTGCTGTAGGAATGGCAACTAATATTCCTCCTCATAATCTTGGAGAACTTATAGAAGCAACTTTACTAGTCTTAGGCAATCCCTCTGTTTCCATAGAGGAGATAATGGAAGTAATGCCTGGGCCAGATTTCCCTACTGGTGGAATTATTTGTGGCTATGAAGGCATTCGTTCTACTTATCATACAGGTAGGGGAAAAATAAAAGTTCGAGCTCGCATGCACGTCGAAGAAAATGCAGACAAGCATCGTGAGAATATTATTATTACTGAAATGCCTTACAATGTGAATAAATCTCGGTTAATTGAGCAAATCGCAGATTTAGTAAATGATAAGACCTTGGCCGGGATTTCTGATGTCCGTGACGAATCTGATAAAGATGGGATTCGTGTTGTTTTAGAGTTGAAAAAAGGTGAATCCTCGGAGATTGTTATCAACCGTCTCTATAAGTTCACTGATGTTCAGGTTACTTTCGGAGCTAATATGTTGGCTCTGGATAAAAATCTTCCCAGAACGATGAGTATTCATAGAATGATTTCTGCTTGGATACGTCATCGTATGGATGTGATTCGTAGACGCACAAGATATGAGCTTAACAAAGCAGAGGCCAGAGCTCATATTTTAGAAGGCTTTTTAAAAGCTTTATCTTGTTTAGATGATGTCGTTAGAGTAATTCGTGGTAGCGAGAGTAAGGAGCATGCTAAACATCAGTTAGTAGAACTTTTCGGGTTTAGTGAATTTCAGGCTGTAGCTATTCTAGACTTACGTTTGTATCAATTAACTGGTCTTGAAGCTGAAAAGATTCAGAAAGAATATGAAGAATTGATTGCCAAAATTGCTTATTATAAACAAGTGTTGGCGGACGAGGGATTGGTAAAAAATATTATTCGTTCAGAACTTATCGATCTTCAAAAACATCACAAAACCCCACGAAGAACTACCATAGAGTTTGATGCTGAGGACATTCGAGATATAGAAGATATCATCAATGATGAATCAGTAATCATCACTATATCTGGAGATGATTACGTAAAGAGAATGCCTATAAAAGTGTTTAGAGAGCAGAGACGTGGTGGTCAGGGAGTGACTGGTTTCGACATGAAGAAAGGATCGGACTTCTTAAAGGCGGTTTATTCTGCATCTACTAAAGATTATTTGCTTATCTTTACGAATTTTGGCCAATGTTATTGGTTAAAGGTTTGGCAGCTCCCTGAAGGGGAACGACGAGCTAAAGGTAAACCGGTAATTAACTTTTTAGAAGGTATTCGTCCCGGAGAACAACTGGCTGCAGTCCTGAATGTAAAGAGTTTCGAGTCGGGTTTCCTGTTTTTAGCCACCAAAAAAGGAATTGTTAAGAAGGTTCCTTTAACAGCATTTAGTAACCCTAGAAAAAAGGGGATTCGTGCTCTAGAAATTGACAATGGAGACGAATTAATAGCAGCTTGCCGCATTACTAGTGATCAAGAAAGGGTCATGCTGTTTACAAAATTAGGCATGGCAGTACGTTTTGTTCATGATAAGGTTCGTCCTATGGGGAGGACTGCTCGTGGAGTTAGGGGGGTCTCATTAAAGAATGAGCACGACTGTGTAGTAAGTTGCCAGATAGTTACTGAGGACCAGTCAGTATTGGTGGTATGTGACAAAGGATTCGGGAAACGTTCTCAAGTCGAAGATTTTAGAGAAACTAATCGTGGTGGTGTCGGGGTGCGCTCTATTTTAATTAACGAGAGAAATGGAGACGTACTTGGAGCTGTTCCTGTTGTTGATCATGATAGTATCTTGTTGATGTCTGCTCAAGGCCAAGCAATTCGTATTAATATGCAAGACGTTCGGATTATGGGACGCTCTACACAAGGTGTACGATTAGTACACTTAAAGGATAGTGATGTTCTTGTGGCTATGGAAAAATTGTCTGGGGCCAATGATAATGATGATCAGATTACCAAAGAAATTACAGAGGAAAATGTAGCACCTTCCCGGTGATGTTTGGGAAATAGAGGAAAATTACATGCTTTAAACCTCTATTTTCCTCTAAGATGATATGTGTGTTAAATAGTAGAAAATAACATGTTTATAGTGATAGAAGGAGGAGAGGGGGCTGGGAAGAGTTCTTTAGCCTTGGCTTTAGAATCGAGATTGTCCATTGAAGGTAAAGAGGTAGTTTGGACAAGAGAACCCGGCGGGACTCCTTTCGGTGAGAGTCTCCGATCTTTAATACTCTCCTCGTCTATATCTACGTATACAGAGTTGTTTTTATTTTTAGCATCCCGTTCCCAACATATTCATGAAAAGATTGCTCCTGCTGTAGCTTCTGGAAAGATTGTGATATGTGAGCGATTCCATGATTCGACTATCGTTTATCAAGGCTTAGCTAGTGGGCTAGGGGTCGAGTATGTTGCTAATTTCTGTTATCAAGTGGTCGGTGTTCACCCCTTTCTCCCGGATCTGACTATTCTTTTAGATCTTCCTCCTGAAGAAGGGTTATTGAGAAAATGTAAACAGAAATCACTAGATAGGTTCGAAGAACGTTCGTTAGAATATCATCGGAGGATTCGTGAAGGTTTTTTATCTCTTGCGCTTCGTGATCCTGAGCGGCACTTAGTTCTCGATGCTACTAGGCCTTTGGAGAAATCCATATCTGAAGTTATGGCGCGTATATCAGCATTATGCAACTAAATGACTTTTGTCTGTCAGATCCCTGGGACGCTATTGTTTCCTTAGTAAATACGGGAAAAATTCCTTCTGCTATCCTTTTACAAGGAGGCTCTTTAACTTTATTGCAGGATAGAGCTTATGGGCTGGCGTCTTCTATTATTTTACTCGATTCACCAGAAAGTGAGTATAAAGTTAGGCATAAAATTCATCCCGATATTTATGAATATTTTCCCTCTGGCAAAGGTAAACTTCATTCTATAGATGTTCCGAGAGAAATTAGGAGAAAAATTTGGATTCAACCTTATGAAAGCAATTATAAGGTTTATCTGATTCACGAAGCAGATAGAATGACTTTATCAGCAATGTCTGCTTTCTTGAAAACTCTTGAAGATCCCCCTAATCATGGTGTGATCATTATGACCTCTAATAATTCGAAACGTCTTCCAGCTACAATAAGATCAAGAGTATTTGCAATAACGCTTCAGGAAAAAGATAATATAGAGATATCCAAGCAAGATATTGAGTACCTTTTTTCTTTAATTTCGGGTGCTCTTACGCCAGTTCAATCTGGACAAATCGTAAAAGGAAATTCAGAGTCCGACAAGCAACTATTGCGTGAAAAAGCAAAGTCACTTATCGAGTCTCTTGTCTATTTACTGCGCGATCGCTTTATACTTTCTTTAAACTCAACAGAACTCTCGTTGTATTATCCGGATTATAAGCACCTCATCATGGATCTCCCCATCATTCCTTTAGAAAAGATAGTCATGATAGCGAGTCACGCAAATCAAGCCTTAGAGAACTCCTCTTCAGCTTCTGGTTGCATAGAGTGGGTTACTCTTCAAGTTATGTCATTAAAAAATCAAACACCTTAACCCTAATCTTTTTTAAACCATATAGGAACTTTTTTACACATTTTCTGTGTCATTTGGAGAGGGATCTCATGTCCTCCAATAAAAGGAACAAATTCTCCGCATAACTGAGAACTCAATAATGTAAAAAGTGAATCTCCAAGGTAATAAGGGAGGATTTGATCTTGATGTCCGTGGCTTTGTATGAAAGGAGTTTGAGCGCAATTCTGTACTAAGGTGTCCCAGTATTTTTTTAAGATAAGGGCACCAGAGCAAATAATTGCCCCACAGTAAGCTGATGGAGATGATAAAATTAAATGCGTGGTTATCATAGCACCTTGACTAAAGCCCCCAATAATGATTTCGGATTTATTTCGACCTAAATCAGAGATCATATTTTCTAAAGCCTCTCTTGGTCTGTTGAAATCAACATCAAATAATTCTTGATACTGCTGACGAGTTCGCTCATTAATTTGCGAAGTATTGATTAATTCGTGGAATAAAGGCACATTCAGTGGGAACCATGCATAACCTGATCCTAAATCGCTAGGAAGTTTTTCAATGCCTTGTGGAAATATCCAAGTTGGGCGTAGCCCTGAAAAGTTACATGTATTTGGGAAAAAAGTGAGATTATCAGCACTAGATCCATAGCCGTGGCAGAAAATAATAATCGGGGCATCAGAATCTCCAGGGCATTCGATAACATCAACACCTGAATAGTTTTTATGAAAAAAAGAATATTCCATGTAGAAAGCTCAACATTTTATAAGTAATAACAAAAGCTACATTTATCTTTATTAGATATCAACTCTTTGTTGTGCAACTGATTAAGGGGATTAAATTTTTGAAAGACTAGGAATTCTATTCTGTGTAGACTGGTTGCCTGTGTTATAGAACAGTTATTATGTATATAGATCTGAGAAAGGCAATAAATTATTTGAATTCAGGAAAAATTGCAGCTTTCCCTACTGAAACAGTCTATGGACTTGGAATTTCTATTCGTTTTTCAGAGTTTCAAGATCAACTGTATGCCATTAAATCACGAGAAAAAACGAAGCAATTAGTCATATATGTAAACTCTATACAAGAAATGCAGGACATTGCTTGTTCCGAGTTGTCTCCTAAATCTATCAAATTAGCAGATACATTTCTCCCAGGTCCTTTAACTTTAGTTATTCAGCATAACAATCCTAATTTTATTGAAAAAACTATAGGATTTCGTATTTCTTCCCACCCTGTTGTAAGGGAGCTAATTAATAATGTGGGCCCTTTATTAGGAACATCGGCGAATATTTCTAATTTCCCTCCGGCCATTACTTATGCAGAAGTACAACAAGATTTCCTCGATAAAGATATAGCTATTCTTTCTGGTACATGTGACTTTGGACTAGAAACGACAGTTGTTGATCCTGAAAATTTAAAAATTTATCGAGAAGGCTTGGTACCTTGTTCACAATTAGAAAATATTTTCGGGGCATCGTTTAAAATAGAGCAAACTAGTACTAAAAAACCGTGGCAGATTTATTCTTTCAAAACTCTAAAGTTATTACATCAGTTTGTAGAACAATATTCTTTTCCCTACGGATTGATTGTTGAGAATCCTAGCCCATCCAATTTTTATCCCTCTTTGAGAAAAGTTATGTCTACCAAAGAGAAGACAGTCTTATTTGTTTATGATCCGATAACTTCTCTTTATCCGGAGATGGCTCCTTATCTTGTCCCATATCTCGTTAATATATAGTGGAATATATGATTATAGACTTGCATTGCGACATGTTATCTCACAAAACATTTTCTGATCATGACAATGCTGTACGCTGTTCTCCTAGGCAATTGATAAAAGGAGGAGTTCGCAAGCAGGTATGTGCGATATTTTCTGAAAATAGCGAATCTTTGGCAGATGCAAGAAAACAGAATTCTCTTTTTCTTTCATTGCCCACAATAAATCCACGAATAAAACACATAACTGTGGATAATTCTAATTACGATGAAGATAGTTTATATATTATTCGCGGCATTGAAAATGCTTCAGGATTAGGAAATGATTCGGCTCCTTTAAAAATTTTATTAGAGGAGTTAGCAAATCTGATGAAATCAGGACCCATTGCTTATTTAGGATTGGTATGGAATGGAAGAAACCGTTTTGGGGGAGGAGTTTTCGAACCTTATCGGTTGACATCAGACGGCAAAATTCTTTTAGAAGTGATGTCAGAATTTGGTATACCTGTAGATTTGAGTCATTGTTGTGATAAATTAGCTGATGATATTTTAGATTATACTTTGGACAAGTTGCCAAATATGCCTATTCTCGCCAGTCATTCTAATTTTCGTAGCGTACAAAATATTCCTAGGAATCTTCCTGATGCTCATGCTGTAGAAATAGCGAGGAGAGGAGGGGTTATAGGAATAAACATAGTTAACTATTTTGTCGGAGAAAAACTAGAAGACTTGCATTTGCATCTTGAATCAGCAGAAAGGATGGGTATTCTCCCCAATATCGTTTTGGGGACGGATTTTTTTTATACTAAAGAAAATAAATTTTTCCCTAATTGTCAGTCTGCTGAAAACTATCCTAATATCCTGGATGTGTTATGTAGCTACCTAGAAAAGGCGGAGAGAATCGATGCAGTACTATTTCGGACTGCTGAAAATTACTTAGATCAAGTTTTGTCGTTACAAAAAATAAGTGAAAAATCATTTAAGGAATATAGTTCTTAGGTGAATAAATAGATCAAGATTCTTTTTGATTGCTAGTGTCTTCTTGATTTGATTTCTCTGGGCGTGTATTGCTTAACAAGTTCCTAATTTTCTCAGACCAACCCCTGCTACTCACTGGAGTTGAAGGATTGTCATTTTGTTCTTTTCCGGAAGGAGTACTGGAGGTGTTGGCACTAGCCTTTTGTAATTCCACATTCTGTTGATAACCGGACGACTTATTTAGTTGAGAAGAGGGAAGGGCTCTACTTCCTGTATCTTCGTGTGAGGACGGGATTTCTGCCGGTTGCTCTTCTACTTGTTGCCTAGCTTCTTTTAATGCACTGAAAAGTTGAGCTCTTTCTCTTTCATAATCACTCGCTAATTCAGAAAGTTGTTCAGAATATCTAAGAGCACTTTGGACAACACGGTGCTGTAAAGAAAGGTTTTCTGATTCTAATGATTTTACCTTGTTTTGTAACTCCCCGACTTGTTGATTTAATACTTCAGCTTGTGAAAGGGATAACTCTTTTTCTCTTAATAGTTCTTCAATTTTAGATTTTGTATTTGCAAGTTCGTCCTCTGAAGTTTGTATTTTTACATTTAGTTCGGATATTTTAGATTCGGCTTGAGTTAGATCGGTTTGTAAATTTGTTAATTCCTCACCTTTACTTTCTATAGCAGAACGTAATGCCAAAGTATTGGAAGCAAGATGCGATAGATCTTTGGTTTCACCCCGCATTCCACGAAATATACAAATAGAAGCGCCAAAAGACAATAAACTGGTCCCGAGTACTAGTGAGATAGTTCCTAGACTCATTGAAATTACCAAAGGTAACCCCAGCCCACTTAGTGTGAGTAGCAAAATTCCAGACACAGTCAGGATCACGCCAATAGTTATTAGGGTAATAGTAGCAGCTCTGTGATCAACATAAGAACTAGTACATAACTTGTTTAAGTAAGACAATTTAGCTGCGGCATCCGTATCCGGTGTGCTTGGTATACTTTGCGTCATATTAAAAGCATTGATTCGAGATTTGTTTTCTTTTTATAATAATTTACTATTTAAAATATTAAAAAAATAGTAAAAGAAAATAAGCGTCTCACGATTGTAAAAATGATTTAACAATTCAATGCGCATTAAGTTTTAAATATACTTTCTAACCCCATGATGTTGAGTGCTTTTAAAGCTTAAAAAGACTTCTTAACACACCTCTTTATACAAGAGATAAAAATTGCGACTACCCACAAAGCTTCACTGTTGGGTATCAGTCTTGGGTAGGATCATTTAAAATATAGGGCCGTGGTGGCCCATGGTTTATGTGGATTATTGATTCGACGTGCCGCCTGTACTCTCGTCGTCTTCGATGAAAGGATTGTCTACTGCAAGGGCCGTGCTATCAGAGAGCGCGTTTAATATGCTTGAGGAAAGTTGCGATATTTGTGCTTGAATTTTTGACAATAGGGATGGAACCCCTTCTTGTTGTCGTTCGTCTAAACATTTTTCTAAAGCGGCTGTTTTAGCAAGTTCAGCACGGTATTTCATCTGTAGTGAAGAAAGAGCATCCGAAGATGAATGCAGATCGGTTGACAAGTTAATGGCTCGTTTCTCTAAATGTCTGATTTTTCTTAGTTTGTCTTCTTCTTTTTTGTCTGTCATTAATTGTTCATGTTGTCTTACGTATTCTCTTAATACACCTCTGGCATTTAGATTGTAGATTTTAAGGCCGGAGATGCCCAAAGTAAACAAGCCGGTTCCTAGCATAGTGAGGGTAATGCTTAATCCGGGAATAGGAATGGATAGATTTAGAAATTCAGTAGTAATCCCCACAATTATGCAGCTTATCCCTAAAATAATCCTGGCAACAGAAGATAGTATCTTAGAGTAATTGATACTTTCTTCATCTTTACATGCAGGTAAGATAGTTTCGTATAATGTGGAAGTTGCATTAGAAGGAGAGAAATTTTGATTGAGATCTTTGGTCTGAAGTTTTCCTAAGCTTCTTTTGGCTTCTAAACAATTTTCTCTCCATAGATTTGCTTGTCGGCACATAATTAACAGTGAGTAAGTAATAGCAGAAAACCCAATAACAAATGCTAGGGTAGCACAAGAAAAAACTGTTATAGTATTTAGTCCTATAGGGAGAGTAGCAAGCGCTATGCCAGACACTAGAACCAATATGCCAGATACCGTGCCAGAAATTGCAGCACAAAAAATTCTCTTTTCGTTGCTCAGAAAATCAGTATTTTTCGTGAACTTGCAAGGGAATTGCTCATTACTATTTAATTTCATTAGTGAAGGTGAGAACATGTGATTCTATAATTTTTTATACTATTCACAAGAAATTCTATTCTTATTTTGATAATAGTAAAGAATTTATTGATTTTTCCAGGCCCGTTTTTCCCGATAGGAACGCTTCTTTGATTTCTCTGTGGTTGATTCCTAAAAGTATTTTCGTTCAGCATATTGAATAAAAATTTGCAAGATGGTAGCACACTTACTTAAATTTTTTTGTTGCAAGTTTAGATAGGCAATGTATGCGGATAAGTCATTTAAATCAGCTGTTCGGTATTAAATACTTAGCTTTTTCTTTAATTTTTTTGTTGGCTTCCACAATCTTCGCACTATCTTTCTCCGAGATATCAGGTAAGCTGTCAATCTCGAGAATATGTTTCATAACATCATTTGGAATTTGTGCATTTTTTTGTGCTAGAAGTTTGGGAATTATTATTAATCAAGTAATTGATATTAATTTTGATAAGAAGAATCCTAGAACGTCATCTAGAGTTTTACCAATGCAACTAGTGTCTATAAGATTTGCTAAAATTACGGCCCTAGCTTCTAGCGTACTATTTTTAGTGTTTGGCTGTTTATTGAGTACTAGTTGCGGAATTATTGCCGCGATTTCTATTTTTGTAATGTTCGTCTATCCTTACACGAAACGCTACTCATATGTTTCTCACTGGATTTTAGGATTGGTCTATTATCTAGCAATAATCATGAATTTTTCTGCTTTAAGTACGGAACAATTATCATTTAGATTATTTTTGGTCGCATCCTTATGGGGGATTACATCAGCTTTGATTATAGCTGCCAATGATATTATTTATGCTATTGACGATATAAATTTCGATGTTCAAGAAGGACTTTATAGTATTCCAGCAAGATTTGGGAAAAACATAGCTATTACCGTTGCTACAGTTTCTTTGTCCTTATCATTGATTTCTTACCTAAGTATAGGCTGGCTAGCGTGTTTAGGCATCCCGTTTTATCTATCTAGCATATTTCCTATTTTTTCTATTTTTTCTACTATTCATAAGTATCATAGTGTTCGCAAGGAAGATGCCTACTCTTGTTTTTTTTGGAGTAATATTCGAATTGCGTTATCTTTTCTTAGTAGCATGATTATAATAGCTGCTTCTAATTATTTTTTTTGATCACTATGAAACGCTATGTAGTTGGAATATCGGGAGCTTCAGGAGTTGTTTTAGCTGTTAAGTTAGTCAAACATCTTGCAGTTTTGGGACACCATGTCGATGTTATCATATCACCTGCAGCTATGAAGACTCTGTACTATGAAATGGGAGAGTCTTCATTTATATCTTTAATTCCTAAAGAGTCTCACAAACATGTCGTTACACATAGTATCAAGGCCATAGAAAGCCCACTGGCTTCTGGCTCTTATCATGTAGAAGGAACCATAATTGTTCCTTGTAGCATGGCCACCGTGGCCGCACTATCTATAGGCCTTGGTGATAATCTTTTACGTCGAGTGGCTGATGTTGCTTTGAAAGAACGTAGGAAGCTTATTTTAGTCCCTAGGGAGGCTCCCTTACATTCTATACACCTAGAAAATCTACTCAAGCTTAGTCAAAATGGAGCAATTATATTTCCGCCTATGCCTATGTGGTACTTTACTCCAAAAACAGTGGAAGAGGTTACCGATCAGCTAGTAGGTAAAATGCTCTCTTTATTAGGAATAGATAATACTTTAGCAAAAGTATGGCAACTGCCTAGTTAGTGCGTCGCCCATTAATCACTTCGTGAAGATTTTCAATAGCAATAAATGCATTGGGATCTTCTCTGTGAACGATTTCTTTTAATTGGGACAACTGTAAACGTTCCACTACGATGTACAACATATTACGTTGCTCCCCGGAGTATCCTCCCTCAGCATGGATGTAAGTTAACCCTACGCCAAGGCTATCCATAAGCATATGACCCAGCTTTCTAGGAGAAGACGTAATAATAGTGACGGACTTAGTATCTTCAAGGCCGAGAATTACCATATCCATTACCTTGGTTGCAATGCCATAGGTTAGAAATGACACGAAAGCTGTGTGCCAATTTCTATAAACGATGCCTGCTAGAGCAAAGATAAAAAAGTTAACAAAAAGGATAACCTGGCCAACAGTGTAACCTTTCTTTTTGTTAATGATGATGCCTAAAATTTCAGTGCCATCGGTAGACCCCCCGTGGCGAATAATTAAGCCGCAACCGACGCCGATAATTGCTCCACCTAAAATCACGGTTTCCATCTCTGAGCCCTTGAAGACGAAAGGACTAAATCCGAGCCAGCTTGGAAGTATATCTATCAGCCAAAGAGCACAAGAAAAAATAATCACAGCCGTCATCATTTGGATGACGAAATATTTTCCAATTTGCTTGAAGGCAAGAATAACAAACGGCAAATTGAAAAAAACCAGACAGAACGGAAGGTACTTGTGACCCAAAAAATGAGAGGCTACGATAGATAAACCAACAATTCCTCCATCAATTAACTCATTTGGGACTAGGACCATTTGGACTCCACAAGCAGCGAGAAAGCCACCCAAAATGAACCAGCTCAAAGTTTTGGAGAAATACAGAGGGAAACTAAACTTCGTTAAACGAGTGCCATGAGACATGCGCGATAGACCTCTGGATGAAAGTTCGCGAGAGACGGGGCTTGAACCCGCAACTTCCGCCTTGACAGGGCGGTGCTCTAACCAATTGAACTACTCCCGCAGGATGGACGCGACAGGATTTGAACCTATGACCCCCTGTGTGTAAGACAGGTGCTCTAACCGCTGAGCTACGCATCCAAACAAGACTAGGAAAGAGAACTTACCAGAAGAAATAGTTTAATTACAACTATTTTCATTCGACATATCTTGATTTTTAGAGTTTTCCTAGAAGGACATAAGAAATTTTCTGTTGAGATAAGTTTTTAGGACTAGTTTTCTCGGTATTTATGGCTTCACAGGCCCAGTCAAACAGGGGAGAATTATACATCCGATAATTCAGAATCTTTCTCAGCATTGAAAAATTCGCTAAAGGCAACCCGTGCTTCCTGAAAATCAGATTCTCCCATAACAGCTAATGGAGAATTTCTAACGAATAGCGGGGCTACACTAATATAATTGTCTAGTAAAGAGAGGTATTCTTCAGACGGTTGGCCATCTACTCTAGTCCTACAATCGTGAAGAGAAAAGAACTGTTTCTTTCCTTCTGTGCTTACTAATCGTGGAAAACTTGTGGCAAATTCGTTTCCGGTTGCTACCAAGCGTAATCCTTTCCAAGGTTCTTCCCTATTGCTAGCTGGGAAATTAACATTTAAACCAATAACGCATGGGAAAGGAGAAGAAGTTATATAGAGAGATAAGGATTTCAGTATTTCGGGAGCAGCTGTTTCTTGAAAAAAAGAGATGTGTTGGTCTTGAGACAGAGCGAGAGCAGGAATTCCAAACAAGATGGCCTCTGTAGCAGCTCCGACAGTACCTGAATAAAAAATATTTCTTCCAGCATTAGTGCCATGATTAATGCCGGAAATGACTAAGTCAGGCAAATCACTGTTAAACAAATTTCCTAAAGCCAGCTTCATACAATCTACAGGAGAGCCTGAAACCACCCATGCACCATGCACTTTTTGATGATAGTGATACGGCTCTATTGAAACAGGATGAGAATAAGAAAACGACATGCTCGTTCCTGACTGTTGGCTACTTGGGGCAACGATGTAAATATCAGCAAAATCTGCTTGTAAAAGCGAGGAGACCAAAAGATCCATACCCTTTGCAGCAATTCCATCATCGTTCGTTAATAGCAATTTCAGTCTTCTGTTCATTTCATCTTCCTGTAAATAAAACTACACAATAACTAAATTTATTAGATAAATCTACATTTTAATCTAACTAGTTTTAACTCTATTAGATTTTGAAGACCCATGCTGTTCAACAGCCAAAGCAATATTATGTCTAGCTTGGGGAAAAATCTCCTCTAAGGTTTTTAAAGCTTCTTCTGTTTTCGTTCTTAGTGAAACTACTGGGCAACGACATGTAACTCGTGCAAACCCACTCTCTTTAGCAAATTTGCGAATTAGAAATTCTGGAGTAAATATAAGAGGGCGTAAGATAGTAGTGTTAAAGTATACCATTTCAACAACCGGTAACATTCCTGCAAATTCTGCTTTGTGCAGCAGGTTCATTAAAGTTGTTTGAATTAGATCATCTCGATGATGACCAAAAGCAATTGCAGACGCTCCGATTTCTTGTGCTGCTTTAAATAGAAGCCGCCTTCTAACTTGAGAACACGAATAGCATTCGGGAGTTTCTGGATTATAGGGAGATGGGACGGATGTAAAGGGGACACGAATTTTATTGCAGATGTTTTGAAGATATTGCTGGCTGATTTCTGCTCCACATGAATATTTTCCTCCAATGTTGATTGCGTGCAAGTCTAACTCTGGGAAACCCCGTCCTGATATTGCCTTCAGCATGAGCAGTAAGGTAAGACTATCCTTCCCACCACTAAGAGCAATCACGATCTTGTTATGTTTGTCTAACATATGGTGGGTATACAGTGCTTTTCGAATCAAGCTCTCGATTCTCTTCCCAGATTTAGTCCAGGGAGGTTGTAAATGCAGTGTAGACATGAAGAAATACTGAGTAATTAAAGTTAGGCGCAGCTTGTCTTACAACTTCAAGATTGACATAGTTGGTGAGTGCAAAGTTGTAATTGGTTTTTATTTTCCTGTTATTTAAAGTTTATTTCAACAGCTTTGTTTTTAGAAGGTTGGCATGTCTAAAAAGATAAATAGAAACGATCCTTGTCCATGTGGTTCAAACAAAAAGTATAAGCAGTGTTGTTTAAAAAAAGAGTCTGCATTAGCGCGTTATACTCCGGAAGGTAAATTTAAATTTTCTGCGGAAGTATTGTCTCCCGACACCATCGGGAAGGCAGGTGGTGGTTGTGTAAAATTATTTCAGCGTCTTTCAGATTCTTTGGCAACGGAACAAAAGCAAGCTGTTAATCGTCATCATGTAACTAAAACGAAAGAACCTATTGGGAAGAAAGCTTTGCGTAAAGCGCAAGCTAAGGAAGACCGGATAGTTTCAGAGAAATTGAATCAACACAACTTTCAATTTCTGGATACCGATCTCACTAAACTTCCCGAACAATCTAGTGTAGAAGGTGCTGATGAGACGGATTTTGTTCCTGAAACGTTTGTACTTACTGAAAAAGATTATCGTGTTTCAGAAAAAGAAGATTCTCACTTGGAAGAAAATAACTAATCACGTATAAGTGAATGTCTTATCGGGAACGGTTTCTTGTTTATAGAAGCGAAGTAGTTCTTGTTTTGCTGGAGTAGCTCAATTGGCAGAGCATTCGATTTGTAATCGAACGGTTGAGGGTTCAAGTCCTTTCTCCAGCATTTTTCTTTTTGGGGGTGTCGCATAGCGGTCAATTGCATCGGACTGTAAATCCGACTCCTTACGGATACGTTGGTTCAAATCCAGCCACCCCCAAAATTTTTTCTCTATGCACTTCCTTTTGTAATTTGTTTTTGGTTGTTAGTTAATTTATTGCCATTAATCTATTTTTAAATTTTATTAAAAATAAAAAAATAGATTAACAAGTAATGTCTAGTTCTAGTTCTAATAATACAAATAATAACGATTGTTATTTTGAAATTAATTCTCATGTTGAAGGAGATCTTGTAGTTGGCAACGTCTTAACTAATGATATTTCCGGCAGTACCATTAGTAGTGCAAATAGTTTTAGAGTAAATAGTAATGTGACTGCTAGTGATCAAAATAGAGGAAAAATCACGGTGGAGGGAGAAACAGCAGCCACAAGTTACGCCATAGATACTACATCAACTACTGCATCTGTCGGAATTAATTTTAATAACAATCGTTTGAGCAATGTTGCTCAACCTAAAGATGACTGCAATCCAGTCCCTGCAAACTACATTCGTTCTCCAGAATATTTCTTTTGTTCTCTAAATGGGAATGAAAGTATGAACATACAAGCAGGACAGCCAATTCCTATTTTAGGTCCTGGACGTTTGACATATCAATCACAAAACGCTCTTTCGTGTTTTAGGTTTGTTGATATGTTTATCAGTGGAAGCAATAGCAGTAAAACTACCAATGTGAGCTATCCAGGGAATAATGCTGTTCAGCTTCTTCGCCCAGGAATCTACATGATTGATTATGGTATTACCAAAAGATGGGGATGGAATAACGGCTGGGGAGGAGAGGTTATTTTAAGAGATGGTAGGGATACATGTTATGCCAAGAACACTATTTATAGTGGTGGGGGTTATGCTACTCAAGGTTGTGTAAATACAGCAGTTACTATTGATCAAGCTCCAACAACATTGTTTGGAGATCTCGCGACCGATAACGACAAAAAATGTGTCTTTCAAGCTGTCTTATATAATAATGACGCTGGCCTGTCTTCTTTTTATTTCGGAATAATTTTTTACCCCCAAGACAAGGTAGCAACACATGCAGAATGATAATCAAATTTCTCCCCAATTTAATAACAATAATGATCCATCAGAAATGACTTCTGGTGTAAAAGATCAAAATTTTTATCTAAAAAACTCAACTCTAGAAGTTAGTGAAGACTTAATAATAGGAGATTTATTAAAAGCTGATAATTTGACTGTTACCAATGATGTAACTGTTAACCCCGACCTTTTTGTTGGTGGAAATGTGTCTGGTGGAACAACGACTTTGCATAATTTGACTCTGAATGGTGATTTTTCTATCACCAGTGCTGCTAATGGTGCTATATCTGAAATAAATAATATATCCGATCCTCAATCTCCTAGAGACGCTTTAACTTTTGGATACTATAAGAAAACTTCCCTACAAGCGTACAATTGTATGTTAGGTTATGCTGCACAACAGTGGTTTGCAGAGAAAAGTGATTTAACATTTAAAACGTTTTCTTCTAAAGATGATGAAACTTTCACGCCGTTGTACCAGAACTGCTTTACGGTTGAATCTACTAGAATAATCTTAAAAAGACCTGGGATTTATCAGGTTGCTTATCAGGTTACTAGAAATTGGGGAGGTCATTATGGAGACAATTTGCCCAGTTTATATTTAAGGCTAAATTCTATGGGGTCGCCGACAGTATTGTGTTCCACAGATACTCGTGGACAATATGCTGGAGATTATACGAGCGTATCTTTGTATGCCATCTTTTCTCTGCCTATAACCACTACAAATAACCCCTATCTCACAGTAAATACAACATATGAGATTACAAGGATTTTATCGAATATCAGTGTAATTTGGTTCCCTTTTAGTAACGTGTATTCGGAGATGGATTAGTTATGGAAGAACTAACAGAAAAAAATATAGAAACCTCTGCGGAAGAAAATTCTAAAACTAATGTTTCTTTCCCTACTTTTGTGAGATTTAATCTCGAATCTCAAGGATTAAGTGAAGAAAATAAAAAGAAGGCTATTTCAGTAACGGGCAGTATTTCTTCTGAAAATACTGTAGTAACAAATTTAACGATAAGTGCGGGTGGGCTTAAATGTAATCAAGATTTGATGGTTGGAGGATCTATCACTTCCAAGTGTAGTATAGGGGATACCAATAATTTTTATGGCCGGGTCAATTTATCAAATCATACCGTAACCTATTCTAAAACGACTGCTAATGCTCCTTATAACATTAAAGTTAACAAAAATGTTAACTACACAGAAATTACTACAAAACAAAATCAACAGTATGTTCCTTACGGATATTATAAGTTAGCATCTCCTAAAACATCCATGTATTCAGCATTATCGGGAGGAGATGTGGGTAGTGGTGATGCCGGGGGAAGGGATTGGTGGTTTCCTTGGGACCGGTTTGGCTGCCAAACAGCACAAAATATTAATGTTAGCAGTTGTGGGGGAGTTAACTTAAATCCGAATAATTGTGTTAATATAACTGGCCAATGGAAAAATCAACTAGCATTTACAGCTTCTTCAACAGAACCTAAACTATTTCGGGTAGGCCTGTGTTTGGAGAAGCATGGTGGGTGGTTGGATAACGGAACTGGGGGCGAGTGCGTCTTGTATGCCAAAACAAATAGTGGAGTAGTAAAGCGTTTGCAGGGGACAACTTGTGCGGGAACTAGTTACTACAGATCTCGTCCTATGCAATTATTAGCAAGCACTTATTACGCGACTGAAAGTGGGTTCTTTTATTTTGCTAGTTTACAATACTCGTTTCGAGTGGCTTCTTTTGCTTGGAATGTAGTCCAGCTTCCTTTTTGTGATTTTTAATTTCACAAACAATCTTTCGCCTAGTTAGAATTATCTTCTGGGCGAATTTGTCTTCTTGTTTTTCTAAAAGTTGTTTGTCATCTGTTTTGTATTGTATTTTGAATTTCAAATTTATGTTATGTAAATCAAAATCGTTTTTTAAAAATGAACTAGAAGGGAAGCTTCTTTATTTTTTCATGTGATGTATTAATCAAATAGTCCTAACTTTCCTTGATTCTTTTTGAAAATAAATATAACATTGTGACCTGTTTATCATTTCTTCATAAGGATTCGTTCATGGCTAGCAAGAATCGTGAGATCATTAAGTTGAAAAGCACTGAAAGCTCTGATATGTATTGGACCGTGAAAAACAAGAGAAAAACAACCGGTCGACTAGAACTTAAAAAGTATGATAGAAAGTTGCGTAGGCATGTAATATTTAAGGAAGCAAAGTAAGCTGCGTACGCTGACCTGCTTGCTTCTTTTTTTAAGTTGTTTGAGTGGGTTATGAGGTTAGAATTTCTAGTAGCCTGTAAGTACTTGATACCTAGGAAAGACAGGCTGTCTTCTACGATAGTTTCCTTGTTTTCTGTTTGTATCGTTTCTCTTGTTGTCTGGTTGTCGATAGTTTTCATTTCGGTAATCCATGGTTTGGAACAACGTTGGATTCGTGACCTCGCCCAGCTTCACTCCCCTGTGAAGGTTGTCCCCTCTGACGAATATTATAGTTCTTACTATTATCAGATAGATCGTCACGCTGACTCTTCTCACTATAGTTTGAAAACTATAGGAGAAAAGTTGGTTTCTTCTGTTGTGGATCCGTATGATCCTGAAGTTGATTATTCCCTGCCTGATAACTTTCCTATTCCCGATAGGGATCAAAGTGGTATGTTAAGGGACCCAGTAAAGGTTGCCGTACATGCTCTTAATCCTTTATTTGAACAGAAACAAATAGAGATGTTAGAGTTTGAAGAAGGGTTCGGATATATTAAGATGGATCGTGTAGTTAGTGCACGCAAGGCAGAACCTAGGTCACTTTCGCAATTCATAGCATATACTTCTGATGTTATTTACGAAAATCGGGTTCTTCCTTATGAGAAGACAGATTATTCCTCAGACATTTTAAATCCTTTTAATGCTTCGAAAGAAGGTTGGAAACAGGATTTTACGTATTTACAGAACCATTATAGAGGAGCTTCAGTAATTCTTCCGATGGTTTATCGAGATCAAGGTTATCGGGTGGGGGATTCTGGCAGTATTAGTATTTTTTCTCCCGAACGTCAGGAGGAGGTCAAATATCCTATCTATGTGATTGGTTTTTATAATCCAGGATTATCTCCTTTAGGAGGTAAGACAATATTTATTGATATGGACTTAGCTTCTATTATTCGTGCTGAATCCAGTGGATTGGGTATGAATAATGGGTTCCATGTTTTGTTTTCTGATACCAAACAAATCACAAAAATTAAGCAACAAATTGACAGTGCCCTAGATGCTTTAAATATCCATAAGTACTGGGAAGTATCTTCTTTATATGATTCAGAGAGTTTTAGGCCCATACTGGACCAATTACGTAGTGACCAAGTTTTGTTCTTACTGATATCGGGAATCATTTTGTGCGTGGCATGTTCAAACATTGTTACCATGTCAGTTCTGTTAGTCAATAATAAGAAAAAGGAAATAGGTATTCTCAAGGCGATGGGCGCATCTTCCACAAGTTTAAAAATAATTTTTGGATTGTGCGGGGCAGTTTCCGGTGCCTTAGGTGTGGTTATAGGAAGTTTATTCGCAGTTATTACTTTAAAAAATCTTCCAGTAATTATTAAGACATTGAATTATTTGCAAGGAAGAGAAGCGTTTCATGCTAGTTTTTTCGGCCAAACTCTTCCACAAGATCTTCATATTCCGACTTTAATTACTTTAGGAATAGGAACATTAGCTTTATCTGCTATCTCTGGAATGTTGCCAGCTAGACAAGTGTCTAAGATGCATGTTTCTCAAATTCTAAAATCGGAGTAGGCATGCCGCCTTTAATAGAAGCTATAAACATATCGAAAAATGTTTCCCATTTAGGTAGAGAATTAGAAATACTTAAAAGTATAAGTATTAATCTATATCCGGGAGAAACAGTTGCAATTACAGGAGCTTCTGGCAACGGGAAGAGTACCTTGCTTCATCTTCTAGGATTGCTGGATGCCCCATCTTCTGGCAAACTGAATTTTCTAGGTAAACCTAGGGAATGCTATGATCTTGCAAGATTTAGGAACGAACACATTGGTTTCATCTTTCAGAATTTTTACTTACTGGATGATGATTCGGTGTTACACAATGTACTCATGCCTGCAAGTATTGCAAGAAAAGATACCCGCAAGGGATCATATGCATACGAAAGAGCTGAATATTTGATAAATCTTGTCGGACTGTCTCATAAAATTTATTCTCGTTGTAGTTATCTTTCAGGTGGCGAGAAACAAAGAACAGCAATTGCTAGGGCTTTAGTGAATAGCCCATCAATTTTGCTTGCAGATGAACCTTCAGGGAACCTTGATTTTGAAACATCTGAGTATATCCATAACCTACTGATTTCCCAAGCAAGTGATACATGCGGTGTCTTAATAGTTACTCATAATAAACAGCTAGCAAAACAATGTAGTCGCGAAGCCATATTACAAAACGGGTCACTGGTTTTCTAAAGCCTGCGATGTATATGTTTCCTTATAATATGGCTTAGAGTGCACTAAGAAATATTAGAGATCTTCTTCATTAGAGAGTATATTTATCTTATCATGGTACCTAGCGTACTTTTCAAGATACCGTGCTATCCTCTTTTCAGGATTTCTCACATTCTGTTTTAGCAAATTTTCTAAGCTGACCCCAGAAGAAAAAAGATCATCCCAGGTAGCTAAAGTAATTAAAGGTTCATATAAATAATGCTGTTCATCAGTGATTTCTCCAAGATATTGGACAGCAAATCTACGGATTCTTTGATTACCCCCGTCCAACAAATTCAGCCACCCCCAGTTTTTATCGTCAAGCATATGTATTAATGACAGTTGTGCCCATGATAATCCGTGTGCAAGCATTTCAGTTAGCGCTTGAGAACAGGCGTTTCTGATTTTCTCTGGAGTGGAAAAATGATCCGAAGAAGAAAAAGTATGACACTGTTTTTGACAGACATCTAGAATACGCTCCTTGACCGCATCAATTTCTGAATTCTCTAGTTTTTCAGAAGAATAATACGACTGTAGAATTGTAAAATCATCAGAAGTAATACTTTTAGCTAAGATTTTGTTTTCTAAACGAAATACGCTTGGGGTAATGCTTCTTGAAGCTGCACCCCCTAGACAATATGCTGTTACTTCTTTTCGCATACCAATAGGAGAGCTAAGACCTGTAATTTTCGGAGCAGATTCGACAAACTGTTTTAACCAGTAGATAGGACAAGATTTTAGTAAAATTGTATTCAAATCTTCTAAACATTCTCTGTCAAGTTTATCTAATAAGTTTTTAATGCCATAAGTTGACAGCTTTAACTTAATATCCTCAGAAAGGCGGCCTAGAGAACGATTAAACGCGGTTTCGCTGCGGTAATAGATATCCTCATTTCTCAACTCAATTTCGTTATTTAACAAAGGCAGAATCAAACGCAATTCTTCGACCGAAAGTTTGGCTTTCTCGATTAAATCTATGATGATTCTTGGGTAATGTTTTTTTAATATTTCTTTCAAATTTTGCGGAATATGAGTGCGAAGTAGATGAGGAATTCGTGACAGTAAAAAAAACATACAGCTAACAGAAAGCAATGCTCCTCCAAGTATCAATCCTGCATAGGAAGATAAAAGTATTGCGGGAATGATAGAGAGTAAGGAAGTAATGATAGCTAATATTAAGAAAATTAAAGCGCTATTTGCGCGATCTTTTAGACGTTTTTCAAAGGAATATAGTGGATGACAAGAGCAATCATTCTTAAAAAGAGAGTGAATAATGGTGATAGACATGAAAACCATGGTTAATGGGGGGATAGTATTACAAAGAGAGAAATTTCTTACCTAGATATAGCCTAGAAAGCAGAGGGTGTATGTTAAGTGGAAATGTTAACAATCTAAAGGCTTCTTAGTAAAAACTTTTTAACACCCCAAACATTGATGGGGATTACAAGTAATTGACTGGCAGTTTTATAATGTTATATTAGATTTTGCTAAGATATTGTGACAGCCCTGTTAGTATCGTTAGAGCGTCTTCTTGGATCTAGTAATTATCTTTTGAAATTGGTAATCCCAACTACTTCTGAAGCTTTTTATTTGGAAAAAAAATTGCACAAAATTATAATCCCTCTTCTGATAAGGCGGTTATATTATTATGGAAAAAAGAAAAGACACGAAAACAACCCTAGCTAAAGCTTCTGAAGTTAAAGATAAGTCTTGGTATGTTATTGATGCTGCGGGGAAGACTTTAGGCAGACTTTCTTCAGAGGTTGCGAAAATTTTAAGGGGTAAGCATAAAGTTACCTATACTCCTTATGTTCCCATGGGGGATGGGGTAGTCATAATTAATGCCGACAAGGTCCGTTTAACCGGAGCAAAAAAAGGGCAAAAAGTATACCGTTATTATACGGGGTACATTTCAGGAATGCGTGAAATTCCTTTTGAGAACATGATGGCTAGAAAGCCTACTTATATTATCGAACATGCGATTAAAGGCATGATGCCTAGGACGCGTTTAGGTAGACATCAGCTGAAGTCCTTAAGAATTTTAAAGGGTAATTCTTATAAGGAGTACGAATCTCAAAAGCCAATTTTGTTAGATATTTAAGATTGGAGTGAACTGTGGCGAAAAATACAGTGCAAGAGTCAGTGGCTACTGGAAGAAGAAAACAAGCGGTGTCTAGCGTACGTCTTCGTCCTGGAAGCGGAAAAATTGACGTTAATGGGAGGTCTTTTGAGGATTATTTTCCTTTAGAGATCCAAAGACTTACTATTTTATCTCCTTTAAAACTTATTGGCGATTTGAAAGACTATGATCTTATCATTCGAGTAAGTGGCGGGGGGATTCAGGGACAAGCTATTGCCACCCAGTTAGGGCTAGCTAGAGCGTTGTTAAAAGAGAATGTCGATTCTAAGCAAGAGTTGAAGAGTCGTGGCTTTTTGACGCGAGATCCAAGGAAGAAGGAACGTAAAAAATATGGACACAAGAAAGCTCGAAAGAGTTTCCAGTTCTCCAAACGTTAATTCTCGACACAAGAAGCCTTCTTTTAAAAGAAGGCTCTTCTTTTTTTAGGCACCCCATAACTGGCTATGTTCCATTTATTACCAAAATAGAACATATTTCCTGCGAATTCGCAATCAGCACCTATAATACTTTTAACTACGCGGCCTAGGCTCTGAACGGCGTGAACTATGCTCTTGCTTGATTGTTTGAGCATGACATGAGAAATTTGATCAGAGGTTCGGCTTTTCAGAAAGACAAGTCCTCCTAAGGGCAAATCATTGAAATTATCCATGAATAAGCAATCATGGTACTGATCTCTTGCGTTGCGGGGAATATTCATACCATGTGCTTGAAATAAAATATTAATAAATCCTGAACAATCTGTCCCGAGGTTTAAATTATCGTGAATACAACGGCCTCCCCATAGATAAGGTATCCCTAAAAATTTCTCGCTTGTTTTAATTAAGGAATGAAGGGAATTTTTTTGAGATGACAAGAAAGAATAGTGTCTGGGGTCGCAAAATGATTTTTTGTTGGAATTAGTGGGGAAAAGAGCAAGCATCTCTCGCGGTAAGGACACATGTCCTTGTTTATCGATAGTTAGCGGGGTGCCATAAGGAAGAGGTATTCCCCAAGGTTCCAAAATAGCATTAAAGGAATGGACAACAGCGTTTGGAATAAGAGGAGAAGATAAAATAGAAAAGGAAGAGTTTTCAGGAAATATATCAATGGGATAGGGCTGCCAAGTACCCCGGTTATAAGTCAGCTGAGAATATGCAAAGCATTTAGAAGTGCTACAAATTAAACGTTCTCCAAACAGTAATTGCGTCTCCAATTCCCCAGCAATAGAACGTAAGTCAACTACTGAAGAACTAAGATAATAGTAGGTCATTTCCCCTCGACGATATACATCTGCCTATCTGCGAAACTAAAACCTACATCTTGATACAATCTAAAATTTTTTGAAAGACTTCATCTACAGGGCCTGATGATGCAACCTTACATAGCTTATGATGCTGATCATAATAATCAATCACTGGCTCAGTTGATAATTTATAGATCTTAAGCCGCTCTCGAACGACTTCAGGATGATCATCAGAGCGCCGTACAAGTTTAACATTACATTGAGGACAATAAGACAGCCCTTGAGCTTCGCTGTATACGCGATTACAAGATGGGCAAACAAATCTTGAGCAGATTCTATGGAGAACCTCTTCTTCAGAAATTTCCAGTAAAATTGCAAGATAATTGGGAAACTTTGAAATCAAAAAACCATCTAGCAAAATAGCTTGATTCACAGTTCTAGGAAAACCGTCTAAAATGCAACCATTTAAGCAAGTTGGCTGGCTTAGTTTTTCCCTAACTAGTTCCCAGATGAGATTATCTGAAACAAAGGCTCCTTGGCTGACTAAGGACTCAACTTCCAATCCCAAAGGGGTCTTTTTTTGTACAGCCTCCCTTAGAATATCCCCAGAGCTTATATGGGGAATCCCACATTTTTTCGCCAATTTTTGTGATTGTGTTCCTTTCCCAGATCCTGGTGCACCAATGATAATGTAAAAATTTGGTCGTTTTCCCATAGTAAACTCGTTGAAAAGAGCAAGGATAAGTCAAACTAGATTTTTTTTGTATCTAATGATTAATAATAAAGGTGGAAAGAATTCATTTTGAGTAGAGTAATTGAAAAAAACATGCAATTTTGATAGCTTCTAAGATTTTATTTACAAAATTCTAAGATTTATGTCTTATCCAATAGTTAGCGAATCGAATAGCCAGATTTTTGCTTCTTTAAACTCACTTACTAGTGAGTGTAATACGATTTCTTTTGGCATTGTCAGAGTACCTCGAGGGATTTTGTCTAGACCGCTTGAGCGTATGGGGACTTCTGGTGGAGACATCTTTAGTCTGGTAGTTCTTGCAAACTCAGATAGGATAACTTTAGAAAGTGGTTTACGCAACAGCGAGGTAAAATCTGTATTAATGTGTCACGATATCTCCTGTTGTCGACCCATAAGTAATTCTATACAATGGCTAGATTCTCATAGAAGAGGTCTTTTATCTAATCTTGTTTACAGCATTGTAAGTATTTTAAATGCCACTCTAGGTAGAATGCTTGATGGAGCCATAACCGCCGCGTTACTTTTTTTTAAGTGGGTGAGTTTGTCTTGTAAAGAAGCTGCTACCATTCGCGAAACACGCACGCATCCTAATTTGACATCAACAATTTCTGATGCCTTGATTAGCTCGGCTTCAGCATGTTATCATGCTAAAAAAGCTTGCTGTACCCTGATAGTTACAAAAATTATTACTTTTGTAGCAGGATTATTTGCTACGTTATGTACATATTACCTGGCTTTTGATATTCACGCCTTATCTCATTGTCTCTGTACATTTGGTATTAATGGATTATTTGGAGCATATTTAGGCAACTTAATACTTAGTATTGTCCTGTTTTTATTTTATATACGCTGGGTACAGCATATGCGTGAAATAATAGATGAAAAAAGAGAGTCCGCAGCGCTATCCATACACCGTTCATTGCTTTCTCTTTCCATTAGTAGAATGTTTGAAATGTCGGGGGAGAATACTGTTGAAAGAACTAGCTCTATGGTTCATAGATCCTATTTATCTCCTTACGGTTCTCTTATTCAATCAGCAGGTGTAAGGAGTTCACCCCCGTCTTGTTTACCTAGTTTCGAGGATAATTCTCTTCCACCATCTTATGAGGAAGCTACGCGACATTCTCCTACTTATAATAATGACCCACCTCCTCCATATTCTGAACTCCCTTAGTAAAGATCTTTTCAATTAGTATTCTAATTGTAATTAAGCTGTTTTTTCTTAAGGGGATAAGATTTTATTTATAGAGCGTGTTATTTTATTTATTTATGTTAATTTAATCTTTTGTTAAAATTTCTTTTCTTTATATGTTTTTATTTGTAGGAATATGACAAAGTTTATTTCGGATTTTTCTCCTGTTGGGGAGACACGTTCGTGTTTAAGGGATCTCACTCTTACTGAGATGTCGGACGGTTTTATTGTTTTCTCAAAGGAATCGGGGATTCCCTCCTTTCTTCGAGGATCTCCGGTAACCGTATCTCAAATTGCCTCTTTAGCCATGTCTACGCGTCCCGATGTTTTGACCTCGTCTTCAGGGAGTGCAGAGCCCCAGCTATTGGCGGCATCTCTTGAAGGGGTTACGCGTTGTTCTGAGGTTTTGTCTTGGAGTCATTGTATTCTTCGTTTATCTGGCGTATTGAAAGATCGTGACGAGTCTGCTTTTGCCAGTGTTGTATTGGGGATGTTATCCGGCTTTGCCGCTTTAATTTTAGGAACAACTGTAGGATATTCTATTTTCTCTGCTTGTAAGATTCACAAAGCTTCACGAAAAATTGCGTCATTAAATTCCTTGATATCAGATATTTCTGGAAAAATTATGCAGACGGAGGGTAAAGATCGAGAGTCTTTGGCAACTAAACTTTACTTAACTTTCGCAATGGACGCAGCTCGTAATACGATATCTGCTTATCAGAAGTATCGAGCGTCATATATATACATGTTTGCTGTGAATATTTTGGCAACTTTAGCTCTGTTTACCCTTGTTGCTGGTATTGTTTTGGCTGTTGTTGCTTCCCCGCTTCTCACTATACCGATGATATGTTGTCTGGGCATTGGTAGTGGAGTTTTGTGTGTTTCTATCGTTGGTATCATGCTAAGTTCAGTTCGAGAAGCACAACAGAAAAGGCTATGTGCTTTTGACGTACAGAGGTCCACGTTAAGTCTAATGTTGAGTGAATGGTTTAATAGGAGATCGGGTAGTTCTGAGATTATTAGGTGTAAAGAACTTTCCGAAGTATCAAGATCGATTCTCTATGGGTACGGAGACTTCTTTTCTAGAGAGGAGAAGAACGCTCTATTAAGTTTTATTGACTCCTTTTCTGATCATCCTGGTGTTTTTTCCCCACCACCTCCTTCTGGTCAACCCACCATTCCTACCGCGCCACCTTTAGTAGAGGTAAACTCTACGTTTTCGGGTTACCCTCCTCCACCTCCCTATACTCCTTAGCAACGCAGAGCATTTTGCTCTGCCGAGAAAATAAGGAATGAAGCTTCGGTTTTGCTTGGGGGGACTACGGTTATTTGGATGCTAGATGGTTGTTTAGTTAAGTTTCGTACCTATATTACGTCTAGCTTATGTATGGAGGGGATTTTATCAAAATCTTCACTATTGTAAGTGTCCGGAGCTAGTATCCAAAAAAGAGGACTTGCCTGAGTACCTAACAGTTCAATGGGGTATAGCTCCCTAGTTTTATCCAAAGCCAAGAACAATGCTTTAACAATCTCTCTTTTGTTTTCTCCTTTTAAGTAAACAACACGGTGCTTACTTCGAGCAACTATAGGAAGAGTAAGCGTCATTCTTTCCACGCCCAATTGGAGAACAGGATTCATTACTACCCAGGATATCTCCTCTTTGAGAGCAGGTGTATTAGGAAATAAAGACAAGGTATGACCGTCTTCTCCTACTCCTAACATAATCATGTCAAAAGAGGCATCGGGGACCACGTTTTTTATCGTATCTTGATAATCTGTTGCTCCAAAAGGTATTTCTGTTTTCATTCTAAAAATATTCTCTTCAGGGATCTGAAGATCTTTTAAAATGGCCATCGCTAGTCCATAATTACTGTCCGTAGAAGTAACAGGAACACTTCTCTCATCACCCCAAAATAAGAAAATTTTCTTAGCATCAATGATAGTATCTTGACGAGCAACAATCCGCCTAAATATTTCGAGGGGAGTACTTCCTCCAGATAATGCTACATAAAAACCATCATGATCCCTGATTGCTTTATTGGCAGTAGCAATCCAATCCTTGACAGCTACATCAAAAAATAAATCAGACGATTTTGTTAAAAGAAGCTTGTTACTTGAATTAAAGTTAATAAGTGTAGCCATGACTAAATCAATAAGTTACAATGGTCGCCAGACCCTGCCGTCTTGTGCTAGAAGTTGATTTGCAAGTTCAGGACCGGATGACCCAGCAGCATAATTAGGAAAATTTACCTTCTCAAAATCATGGGCCCATTCTTCTAAGATAGTAGTGAATAGTTTCCAAGAGGCCATGACTTCGTCATTGGAAGTGAATAAAATTCTATCTCCTAAAATGCAGTCACATAATAGCCTTTCATAAGCCTCTGGAGTTGTCGTTTTAAAATAATCGTCGTAACGAAAATCCATTTTTACTGGACGCACAATTTTGTTGGTGCCGGGAACCTTACAATTAAACTGGAGAGCGACTCCCTCATCAGGCTGAATTCGGATAATCAATAAATCATTCTCCATTGGACACATGCGGCAAACTTCTGAAGCAAATAGATTATAATAAGGCTTCTTAAAGATAATAGAAATGTCAGTTGAACGTTTCGCTAGACGTTTACCAGCTCTCAAATAAAAGGGAACTCCTAGCCATCTAGGATTGTCTATAAACATCCTAAGAGCTGCGTATGTCTCTGTATTAGAAGTTGGAGAAACATTTTCTTCTTCACGATATCCAAGAACAGATACTCCTTGAACCTCTCCTGGGCCATATTGTCCACGTACCACATCTTTATTTGTAAAAGGACGAATCTTGTTCAAAATTTTAATTTTTTCTTTTTTAATTTCCTCTGAATTAAATGCAGCCGGGGGTTCCATAGTTAATAAGCACAACAGCTGCATCATATGGTTTTGCACCATATCCCTAAGTGTTCCAGATTTCTCGAAAAAATTTCCTCTACTTCCAATACCGATAGATTCGCTTACACTAATTTGAACATGGTCTATATATTGAGAATTCCAACAAGATTCAAACAAAGTATTAGCAAAACGGATCGTCAATATATTTTGGACGGTCTCTTTTCCTAGATAGTGATCAATACGATAAACAGATTCCTCATCTAGGTTATCATCAATGTATTTTTGTAAGTTTTTAGCAGTTTGTAAATCAACGCCAAACGGTTTTTCAATAATCACCCGCGACCAAGGTCTTCCTTCGCCTTGATTATGGTAGAAAAGCCCATATCTATTGAGATTTTGAATTATTTCTGGAAAATAATCTGGTGGAGTAGACAAATAAAAAAGCCGATTACCTTTAGTGCCATATTCCTTATCAATTTGCTCCAGGTGTGCCTTTAAGGATATATAACCATCGGCAGAAGAGAAATTCGATTGATGATAAAAAATCCTACTTTCAAAATCTTCCCAGACACGGATATCTAATTCTTGGCTGTGTGAGAATGTCTTCACAGCTTGTTTCATTTCGTCACGAAACTGCTGATTACTTTTATCTCGGCGCGCAAAGCCCACACAGACAAACTCTTTAGAAAGGCGTCCTTCTTTTGTAAGATGGTACAGAGCAGGCAGTAACTTGCGTGCTGTTAGATCACCAGTAGCTCCAAAAATCACGATCGCACAGGGAGGACAAGAAACCGAAGATGATACTGAAGGACCATCATGTGTACAATTTGTCGTTCTCATCATAAAATTAGACCTTGGGATTTTTATAACCCTCGCTATTAAGTAGAACTCTTAACTATGGAAGACTCAACTGCATTCATATGGAGTCATCTAAGTCTGCATAAACTGGATAGAATATAGCTACTAACGAATTTTCTGTCGCTAAGTTATAAAAACTCTTAGTGAGAAAAATAGACTTTTAAGAAGAACAACAAAAAATTATTATTGAGACAAGCTTTCTAAGAAGCTCGTAAGTATCAAAGTAGCGGCTAAAGAATCAGTCTTTCCTTTTCGTTTTTTTCTGTTCAACTCACAATCATTTTTTAACATTCGTTCTGCCTGTGCTGATGATAGTCGTTCATCCCATAAAATAATTTCGACTCCCGAAATCTCTCTGATTAAAGAGGCAAGCATAACAATTTCTTCTTGCAAGGGAGATAGATAACCTTTTCTCATAGGAAGGGGATTTCCAAGAACTACACATGTAATACATCTATCTCGAACCACTTTACAAATACTTTTAGCAGTATCAACTAACTCTTTATGACTTTCAATAGTCCCTATGGGCAGGCTAATTAGAAGAGGGGAGGATGCATAGGCCAAGCCTATGCGTTTTTTTCCATAATCCACGGCAAGATAGGATTTAAACATAGGCTCGCTTCCTAGAGTGTTCCAAAGCAGCCTCTATAAATTTTATAAATAGTGGATGAGGGGCAATAAGTTTTGAAAGAAATTCAGGGTGAAATTGCACTCCTATCATCCAAGGATGATCCTTAATTTCAACTATTTCGCAAAGATCACGGTTAGGGGAAGTTCCGACAATGCATAACCCATGTTTCCTAAGATCCTCTAAATAATTAGAATTCACTTCGTAACGATGTCTGTGACGCTCAGAAATTTTCTCCTGTTTATAGGCTTGAAACACTTTGCTATCTGGATCTAATTCACATACGTATGTTCCTAGGCGCATCGTTCCTCCAGTTGCCACTAAAGAATCTTGACCTTCCATAGTCCAAACCAAGGGGAAAGGGGTGTCTGGATCCATTTCTGTAGAATTAGCTGTTGGTAAACGCAATACATGGCGTGCGTATTCAACAACCATAACTTGCATACCTAAACAAATTCCGAAATAAGGTAACTGCGTCTCTCGACAGAATTGTGCTGCTGTAATTTTGCCCTCCCAACCACGAGAGCCAAAGCCACCAGGAACCAGGCAACCGTCGCATTGTTCTAACGCTGTAGAGAGATTTGGATCTTCAGAATCTATCGGCAAAATATCTACATCACAATGTAAGCTAAGCCCTGCATGTGTAATCGCTTCAAATATGGATTTGTATGCATCCTTATGCTGTATATATTTACCAACTAAACCTATGCGCACCTTATTTTTCATAGGTGACTGGAATCGTGCGACTAACTCTTCCCAATCATTTAGATCAGCAACCTGCGTTGAAAGATTTAGTTTTTTTGCAATAAAGGAGGATATATTTTCTTTGGCAAGTACCAAAGGCATTTCATAGATTGAGTGTTTGAGATCGATAATGTTAAAGACAGCTTCACAAGGTACGTGACAAAAAAGACTAATCTTTTTCTTTATGTCATCTCCTAATGGGGTTTCGGACCGGCAAATCACTGCATCTGGTATAATGCCAATACTACGGAGACATTGAACAGAATGCTGTGTCGGTTTTGTTTTAACTTCACCTGCTGCCTTTAGGTAAGGAACGTACGTAATATGGATATTCAGACAATCATTAGGATGTTCGTATCTGAATTGCCTGATAGCTTCTAGGAAAGGTAAAGATTCAATATCTCCAACGGTACCACCAATTTCAACCACAATCACATCAGGCTGACTATCCTGAGCACATTCTAAGATCACCTGAATGATCTCGTTAGTAATATGAGGAACGACTTGAACAGTGCTACCTAGGTAAAATCCATCCCGCTCTTTCTTTATTACCCGGGCATAAATTTGCCCCGATGTTGCGGTGGAATACTTAGACAGTTTAGCTGAAGAAAATCTATGGTAATGTCCGAGATCTAAATCAGTTTCTACACCATCATCGGTGACGTAAACTTCACCATGTTCAAAAGGATTCATGGTCCCAGGATCTATATTAAGATATGGGTCCAATTTTAGCATGGCAACCTTAAGACCTTGACGCTCCAATAACAAAGCTAGAGAAGCTGCAGTTAATCCTTTGCCTAAAGAGGAGACAACCCCTCCTGTTAGAAAGATGCATTTGAAAAGCATGTCAAATATTCTTCCACTTTATTTATATCTTCAGGGTAATCTACCGAAGGACTTTTTTCATTCACAAGACATACATGAATGGAGCCTCCATGCTCTAATATACGCAACTGCTCTAGGTCCTCGGCTTGACTTAAGTTCGTGGGAACGCTCTCAATATAGTTGAAAAGAGCATTTCTTCTAAATGCATAAACGCCGATATGGAGATAAAAAGGGCTCTCTTTTTTTAAAACATAAGGGATAGGACTACGACTAAAGTACAATGCTTTGCCCTGCCGATCAAAAACACACTTGACTTTTTTTTCTGTTAAGATTTCTTGAGGATCTGTTGTAACCGCAATAGGGGTGGCTATTTGAACATAGGGATCACTATCTAGTTTATTTAAGAGGGTTTCTATTACTATGGGTGATAAGCAAGGTTCATCCCCTTGAACATTTACAATTACCTCAGCTTCTGGGAAATAACGAGAAATTGTTTCTCCTACACGTTCTGAACCATTTAAGCAGTTTGGGTCCGTCATAACACAAACTCCCCCGAAACCTTCTACATGTTCTAATATGCGTTCGTCTTCTGTTGCGACAACAACTAAGTCTAAAGAAGATGCGCGTCTGGCATTCTCGTAAGATCTCTGTATCAAAGATTTACCTAAAATTTTTGCCAAAGGTTTGCCTGGGAAACGTGAGCTATTCCAGCGAGCTGGTAGAACTGCCACTCTTTTATGTTTAAATCTTTGTGTCGACATTAGTTGTAGCCTTTACTACTAGAATAACATTTTCCTAGCAGCGGATTATCAACAAGAATTTTATATAAAGACAAGAGTTTTATTGTTTTTGCCCTCAGAAAGCTTTTTTTGTTTATAATAAAAATACCGAAGAAAGATATTATTAAATTAATAAATATGATTTGTTTTTGTTTTTGTTATGCTTTCAAGAATAAGTAAGCTCTTATTAACCGCTTTAATATCTCTTCAATTTTTCACAGGAGATTTGAGCGCAGAAGAAACTGGGACAGGGTTCTTTTCTAAGGTTAGGAACTGGTTTGGGAAGAAAGAGGGCAAGGAAGAAGAGCTAGTTATCTCTAAGATAAAGGATAGCCTGAACTGGAAACGTTACGACTATACTCAGACTTGCGGATTTTCTGCTGCATTTCCGGGTGACCCAGACCACTCTGGACAAATTATAGAGGTGCCACAATCTGAGCTTACTATACGCTATGATACATACATTACAGAGACCCCACACGATAGTACTGTATATGTAGTCTCTGTATGGGAGTATCCTGAAAAGGTAGACATTAGTCGACCAGAACTAAATCTACAAGAAGGATTTTCTGGAATGTTACAAGCATTACCTGAGTCTCAGGTCTTATTCATGCAAGCGACAGAAAAACAGGGGCACAAAGCGTTAGAATTTTGGATAGCTTGCGACGATATCTATTTTCGAGGCATGCTGATATCAGTAAACCACACTTTGTACCAAGTGTTTATGGTCTATAAGAATAAAGATCCTAAGGCACTGAATAAAGAATATGAAACGTTTACAGACTCTTTTAAGGTTACCAAGGTCAGAGAGTCCAGGATGATAGATCTAAAAAAAAGAGTCAATCTGTAACTAACATCTGTATTTGACCACGTCTTCCCTTATCATCTAGTACTTATAACATGTTCTTAGATAAGCTCTTTTAATCGGCTGATAGGAACAGAAAATCTTAATATTCTGAAATCTTTAGTTGTAGATAAATCTATCCCTAAGTAAGATAACAGCTTCTTTCTCTTTTGAAGGAGTTGCAGACGGGGACTTAGCTTAGTTGGTAGAGCGTCTGATTTGCATTCAGAAGGTCAGGAGTTCGAATCTCCTAGTCTCCATTTGTTTTCTGCGGTTATAGCTCAGTTGGTTAGAGCGCGACACTGATAATGTCGAGGTCCCAAGTTCAAGTCTTGGTAACCGCAAGTCGTACTCTGCTTTTTTTCTTTCAGAAGCAGGTTTCTTTTATGTTAGAAGTATCCTCTCTGTTTTATTCCTATTCCGGTCAGGAAGTTTTTGTTCGGTCCTCTATTTGTGCTTATCCTGGAGAAATTACGGTGCTTTTAGGGCCTTCTGGGGTCGGTAAAACCACTTTGTTTCGTTTGATTTGTGGATTTATCTTTCCTGATAAGGGTAAAATAACATGGCAGGGGCATCCAGTCTCTCCTTTAAATGTTGCTTATATGAGTCAAAAAGACTCTCTTTTGCCTTGGCGGACTGTTTGGAAAAATTTGTTGCTTAGTACAGAGTTGGGGGATAAATTTTCTAAAATGAAAACTACAGACCCACGTTTAGAACATGTGGTCAGTAGTTTTCAATTAACCAATCTTCTGGAACGTTATCCTGATGAAATTTCTGAAGGTCAAAGACAGCGAGTGTCTTTAGCTATCCAATGTCTTTCCACTAAGCCTATACTACTACTCGACGAACCTTTTTCTTCATTAGACGTAATGACAAAAGAGCTGCTGTATAGCGATATTCTTCTACTAGCAAAGAGAGAGAAGAAAACTGTTATGCTTGTGACTCATGATTTTCGTGATGTTGCTTTTTTAGGGGATAGGTTCTATGTGATTAAAAATCGAAATATTATACCGTTGGAAATTACAAGTTCACTGCGTGAAGCCGATAATTCATCTGCCTTAATTGCTTATTTAAAAGACTATTTTTCTCATGACTTTGCCCATTCTTAATTCTGGCATTTCCAATTTAGCAAAAGATAGTATATTAACATCTCAGGATAAAGTGTCGTTATACCTCTCTATCTCTTCTCATCATTGGTATGGAGTGCCTTTAGCAATAATTTCTTTTCTTTTGTTCTTAATTTCTTTAGTAGGATTGATTACAGGGTTTGCTTATATAAATTTAGCACCTCAACATGTTTGCCTTTTTTATGAAGCTATCTTGCCATTCATACTCCCATCTGTATGTGCTGTTATTTTTCTTGTTATCCCTATGGGCATTTGCTCAGCTCGTCACAATACTCAAATTATTGAGAAACACAAAAAGTTAGCTCGAGACAACTATCTGGCAATCCGTCGTTTTTGTGAGACTAATTCTCATAAAATAAGTAAACATTCTGTAGTAAAGTTTATTGAGGATTTTGTTTTACTGAAGGAATATCCTAAGTTATTTTCTCAATCAACACTATCCCATACTCGGAAAGCAATTCCTAAGAAACAATCTCCTGAGTCGTTTATTCATGATTCTTTGATTAGAGAAGCAATTGAATCTGCCTTTGATCGAGTATTTATGAGTGACCGAGAAAGAAGAGAAGAGGATCAAAAAGAAAGTTTAGCAAGTAAAAAAACTGGCACACCCAGTGCTTATTCCGGTTCTGCCGATAATTTATTACTTAGATAACCTATTTTTTTTGCGGAGAAATTTTTCCTATCGACAGGAAGACCAAAGCAATGCCCGTAAATATCGTCGGTATTAGCATGGGAGCGTGTAGAGGGAGGTGAAAGACGACAGGGGACAGCAGTATCGCAATAGAAAAAATTAAACACAACCACCGAAAATGTCTTAAGCTTTCGGCAAATGAAATTATTGATAAAACAATAATAAACCAACCGCATATATTGATATAACTTCTAGCCCCATTGCTAAGAGCCATACCATAATTCATCTTTACAAATGTAAACGTGAGAACGATAGCCGCTAAACGATGTAGGGGAAATGAAATACCTCGAAATGCTTGTTGACAAGCTTTACCAAACGGTAAGACTGTACGTTCTTCCCAAAATAGGGAATCCCTATAATACTCCGAACCCAGTAAAGCGGTTTTTAGAAGATTCTTTTTGTCTTTAGAAAATTGCGCTAAATACTTACTAGTCGCCAATATTTCGTCGTATGCAAATACCACAGCAAATGCTGGTTCCACTGCTAAACATAAACAGATCCAGCAATCAAAGCGTATGTCACCTTGGATGATTGACCATAACGAGGATATAACCACTACAATTAGGGCGCAAGCCGTAGCTAGCACGATTTTGGGTCTAGTATGCCAACGACGTTCTCCGCCAGATAACGCTAATACAACTAGTATTGAATAGGTAATCATCATCACTGTGTAAATCTGATTATCACAATCAAATTTTTCGGAAGATATCCCTAATAAAGAGGCTGTAAGATATCGAGATTGCAACCATCCTAGTAAGCTTAGAAATAAAACAGCAGCACGCCTTCCGCCAGCAGAGGGATTATAGGCTATTCCTTCTGGCAACGTAGGCCCTACTTCTAGAGCATCAGGTCGAGTTGGTGGTATGCAAACAAGAGCAAGAATTGCAAAACCTAATAAAGTGTCGTTAGCGAAAACTAGAGATGATCTTTCGGGATAACAAGCAAACCAAGTAACCCATATACCTATAAAAACCCCAACCCACAATACAGCGCGAACTCTAAAAGAAAGTATTGCTAAAAATATAAGTAAGCTTCCGCAGATGCGCTCTGATAGAATAACTTGAGTATCTTGATAATCTAATGTTATAGGAGTGAATATTAATAGCAATCCTAGAAAGGCAGGAAGAATACTCAGTTTAAAAAAACGGTAACGAAAATGTTTATAGATATTCTCTACAGTCTCCTTATCCATGAAGAATTATAACCTTCCCGTAAACCTAGTTTTGATAAAACTATCAATAATAGAATAAAAAGAATTTTACCATTATTTTAGGTAGTTTCTTTTCTAAGGATTAGGAACAAAAATGTGTGTCAAGGACTTAAAAAATAGTTTTTATTTTTATTCTTTTGTTTTATTTCATAGTGTGAAGTGTCTTAAGATAAAGAGAAGCCGAATTGAATAAAAAAATCCTTGTTGTTGTTACGGCACTGTTTTTCTTGTCTTGCTTTGGATTTATGTGTTATCGAAAGAGAACTAGCTTACCTTCCAAAGCGCATATACCTGTGAACGCTAAGAATTTTCCTACTATAGGTAATCCTTATGCTCCCATCAATATAACTGTATTTGAAGAGCCTTCTTGCTTGGCTTGTGCAGAATTTTCTACTGAAGTATTCCCAAAGTTAAAAGAACGTTATGTGGATACTGGAGAAGTGTCTTTCACATTGATCCCTGTTTGTTTTATCCGTGGTTCTATGCCTGCAGCACAAGCGCTTCTATGTGTCTATTATCATAATCCCAAGCAAGTCGATGCAAATGCTTATATAGAATATTTTCATAGAATTTTGACATATCCCAAACAGAAAGGGGCGAGATGGGCTACAAATGATGTTTTGGTAAAACTTACAGAAGGTTTAACCACAAATTCTGGAAGGAGTATAAATCCGAAAGGATTAGTGCAGTGCATTGCCTCAAATATTTATGCTGAGCAAATTAAGAAAAATAATGTTTATGGATCTCAAGTTATGGGAGGACAATTAGCTACTCCAACAGCTGTAGTCGGAGACTACTTAATAGAAGACCCTACCTTCGATGAGCTTGAACGCGTCATTAAACAACTTCAATACTTACAAGCTATAGAGGAAAAAAATGATTAGGTTTCTAAGAAATTATGCACTCTATTTTGCTTGGTTAATATCTTGCATGGGCACATTGATCAGTGTTTATTATAGCTATTTTCTAAACATAGAGCCTTGTGTTTTATGTCATTACCAGAGAATATGTTTGTTCCCAATGACTATAATTTTAGGGATAGCAGCTTATCTTCAGCAAGATTCCATAAAAATTTATGTTCTCCCTCTCTCCATTATGGGAATGTTAATAGCTACTTATCAAGTGTGTATTCAGGAGATAGCTGGGCTAAGTATTGATATTTGTGGTAAAGTATCTTGTACAGCGAAGTTATTCATTTTTAGCTTTGTGACCATTCCCATGGCGTCAGCCGTAGCATTTTGTGCTATCTCTTCTTTATTGATTCTTTCTAGAGAGATAAAAAGCTGTTAATAATATTTGGAAGGTCTTGCTCTTACTAAGATATTAGAAGGTATGCTTATGAAGATAGTGTAGAATAAGCTATAAACCACTTTCAGTGCCACAACAATAAGCCCCAAGCCTATTGTCTCTAAGACTCCAGATATTGTATGCATGACAACGTCAAAAATATGATCTTCAGGATCCTTAGTGGACCACACACTTTGCAATTTAATAATTCCTAAGATATTGCCTATAACAGGTAAACAACGTAAACAGTCATTTAATCCGCGGCGATCTGAAAATATGTTCCAATCTTCGTGAGCAGAAAAAAGCGTATATTCGTTTCTAACATATCCCAAAAGATGAGGATGTGTTATCCCACGTTCTGCTAAATTGTTTGCAAATTCTTGATTGCTTGAATAGATGTTAATAGAGCACATTTCCGAATCTCCGACTACTTGACCTGTTGATTTATTCAGATCTTGTCTTCTAAAATTTTTTGCCTTAAATCTTGCATAAACTGCTGCATATAATGGAGATTATGAATAGACGCCCAAATTACAGCATTAGGTTCGGATGCTTTGAACAAATGCCGTAAATAAGCTCTAGATATTTTAGAAGAGCAAGTTAGACACGTGCAAGAGTTATCTATTGGACTTAAATCATTGGCATATATGCGGTTTTCTATTTTAATTGGCCCTTGAGAGGATAATATTAGCCCATGCCGAGCTGCTTTTGTAGGATAGGAACTGTCAAAGGAATCGATACCAAAACTTATGGTAGAACGAATAGAGGGAAGATCACCAATTCCCAGAAGATGTACAGGACGTTCCCAAGTAAGGTGTGATGTCGTGACATTAACCACATCTATTAATTCTTTAATATTTCTTCCCAGACTGCCTCCAATAGCAAACCCATCAAAAGGATTATCCTCTACAAATTGACAACCTATTTTCCTTTGTTCAGGATCTATGCCACCGTGAATTACCCCGTACATTGATTGGTACCCAGGATTTCGTTTATGGTAATCGAGGGACCGCTTTTCCCAAATATAAGTTCTAGAACAAGAATCTAAAAAATATTTTTTTTCCGTATGAAATGGTAATAATTCATCAAGAGGGATGATAATATCGGCACCTAAATTCTTTTGTGCTTCAATAGAAACCTCAGGAGATAGAAATAACTTCCTACCGTCGCGATAGGACTTAAACCAGACTCCGTCATCAGTGATTTTTAAAATAGATGATGTTCCTTTTTTTTCCCCTGACTCTTGATTTCTTCGACTACAGATCCATAAGCAAGGCTAAAAATCTGAAACCCACCTGAATCTGTGATAATAGGAGCATTGCGATTGATAAACTTATGTATCCCGCCTAGTTGTGCAATTGCCTCTGTACCTGGGTGTATAATTAGGTGATAAGTATTGCAAAATATTAAAGGAATCTTTGCATGATCAATCACACCTTTTAATGCACCGTTGGTCGCTACGGGGACAAACGCTGGGGTATCAATAACCCCATGTGCTGTTTCTATTTGTCCAACACGAGCACGAGAAATTTTGGACTTATGAATAACGCGAAATTTTAATGACACAAAAATCTCAAATTATTTTTTCAGAAAATGATAACAAAGAAAAGATTTTAGCAACAGATATAAAACAACTTAGCTCCCGATTAAGAAAATAATATAAACTAACCTAGTTGTTAATAACTTTATATTGTTGTTTTAGAAATCTAACAACAAACATTGTGGGAATAGAAATAATTATAATTGCAATTTTAGTTATTAAAGAAAAGATAATTACATCAGACAAGCAAGAAGCTATACCATACAAGCCAAGAAACGAAAATAATAGTGTATCAATTACTTGAGAGACTATCATTGATATTGCAGAACGCACACCGAACGCCCTATTTTTAAAGAATTTTTTAAGATAAACAAAAAAGGCAAGGTCAATTAGTTGTACTAGAGCAATAGTTACTAAAGAGGCTAAAACTAACCGTAGAGTTGGAGAAAACAGAGATAAAAAATGTACTTGCGTACAGTCATTAAAAGAAGGGGATAGAGCAAGATGCAAATATGTAAGTAAAAGGAACCCTAAATTGATAAACCAAGAGCCCATAATTGCATCATTGACTAGTTTTTTTCCGTAAATTTCTCTAGCATAGTTCAAACAGGTTAGCATGCCTATCATATAAACATCACCTGAAGTCACTTCAAAATTGAATAGATGTATTTGTTTCAAAACAAAAACATTCATAACTACAGTTAGCAGCCCAAGCCAACCGGTTAGCCACCCTATACCCCTAATAGCACTAACTAATCCTAAACTAATTACAATTATAGCTTGCGAGACAAAGATAAGTTCATTTTGCCACATATCGTTTACTCATACACATAATCCAATCACGGTTATACCATTTTACAAATGAATTACTATCAAGCAAGAGAACTCTGAGATTAGTTCATTATATAAAATTAGGTTCTTAAGTATCGTCAAAATTTAAACGATTACTATGTGAGTAGAGAAACACAACATTGTAAAACTAAGGAGCAGGCCAAATAAGTCATTAGGTATATCAGTTGATTCAGAAAATAATACAAAATTTTAGCCAATAAGATAATAGCTCCAAAACCTAATAGTTCGCCCAAACCGATTATAGTATGGTAGGTAACAAGTAGCCTGGTATCTAAAAACATCCTATGAGAATGCACACTTTTTAATCTTAAATAACCGCATATATTGCCTAGAAACGGTAGAGCAGCTAGTACACTTTGTGTTATTGAGAGTTCTAAGTCCATATCCTGACTTATAGATCGCAAAGATGTATCGTACCTTGCTTGTGTATGGTCATCTAAAAATGACCAACAGGTATCTTTAATGGACGACATGATTTTTTCCTTTTTTTAATTAAGCTACGCTCAAAGGTAAGTTATTTAATTTTGTTTATTTCCTAAATTCTCAAAAAACCTTTAAGATTTGATAAGAACAAACCCACCATAGGCTCCAATAAATATCAGGAGTTAATTATCTTAAGAAAGCAGGCGGGATCATACCTAAAGATATATTTGATATTAAAAAAATATTTTGACACAATCGTTCCCGATCAAAAAGTTGGGGAATGAATATGTCTGCGCATACAAATCCTGTACAACGTTCTTTGTCTGTACATAATTCCTCACTGTCCTTGCTAACTGGTTGTCAAGCTCTGGAAAGCTCTGGAAAAAATTTTTACAAGTTATTTTTACATACGATAACTATTGTGTTGGGGATAGCTACCATAATTTCTATTTTTACTGTTCTGTTCTTTTTAAATGGACTATGTATGCTAGACACGACTAGTATAATGCTTTCATCCATCCTTATAGTACTAGGAGTAGTTTTCGTAAGCCTTGGCACAGTTTCTCTGGTTAAAACGGTAGATCAAGGACTATCTGGCACATTAAAAAAACATCTCCTGGAAAAAAATAAAGAGATATCTAGATTGCAAAAGTTAATCGATAGTCGAAACACACAAGAAATTGGAAAAAATTCCAGAAGCAAAGCAGTGTTGTCTAAAAAGTGTTATAAGCGTTGAACAATATTTAAGGATTATCCATATCAACCAACACAGATCCTGTTAAAAAAGTATCCTCATTCGTATCCATCACACTATTTTTATAAAGTCGGCTTGCTCTGGTTCTAGGGGAAGTGGTATCACCTAAAAATGAACGTGCTCGACTACAAAAAGCATTGTATAATTGTCTCCAGTAATTTTCAGGAGTTCCTGGAGTATAAAACTTTGCAGCCATAGCCTCTTTTTCACTACTGCTAATATCATCATATATCAAGTAGGAGAATCTTACGTGTTGATATAAAGAAGGTAAAAAATACAACAGTTGGCTTTGCTCGATCATTTCCTCTAAATGATGTGATACCTTTTGCTCTGAGGTATTTGCTGCTTCTAAAGAATTAAACTTATGCTCTGCAATAGCAAAATTAATTTGCATACATTCTGTAACTAATCGTTCGTATCGCATAACATTTCTAGGCATCAGAATTGTCGATGGGTTATCAGAGCCCCCAGTTAACACACTCATTCCTTTAATTCGTTTCTCTCTTAACTCTAGTAATCGCTTTACAGCCTCAGAAAGGCCATCTTCTTCTCTAATTATCTTCTTAAGATCAGACACGTCTCTATTTGGTACAGCTTCTTCCTCTAACATTGCATTCACAGAAGATAGTATTTTGGACATAAAATCATTTTCTGAGCTAAGAACATTTCCCGCCATTTCTTGAACATTTGTCTCTTCAAAATTAGATGCTTGATTTAAATGCCCTGGAAGTTCACCTTCTGTTTCAACCAGATTGTTAAGATTGGACACTGTTCTGTTTGATGCAGTTTTTTCCTCTATCATGATTTTTTTTGGCTGATTTCCTCGATAGCACATTACTATTCCTGTTAACACTATTCCCAAAAGAAATATAGAGATACCTGTATATAGAAGTGGTACACTTGCAATACCTAATACCCCCATTCCTCCCAGTGTAGCAAGAATAACCCCAGTGATTAGCAGAGTAGCTATTAAAGCTATTTTCACAGCGCTCAAACGATGAGAGCAGACCGAGGCACCGTTTCTTTTGAGCGGAAAAACTTCTCCATCATTGTTTACATACAAAGAAGAGGGGGATCGGGGTGTTGTATTAGACATAACGAACCTAATTATTAAGTTAAAAATAAGAAAAGATCCAAATACGAGTTTCCCCAGTCAGTTTAGGGAAATAAGAGCCTTAGAAATGACTGTGATTAACTGAAACACATTTAGTTGAGTTATTCTTCTTTTTTTGGCGTTTTCTATCAAAAACGGAAGAATAACCTATAACTGGTACAATATATGAACGTTAAAAAGAACAGGGAACAGGATAGTTAAACAGAAGTGCCTAAATCTTTTTGATGAACAAACGTATGAGGTGCAGGAGAAGAGGGAGTAGAAGACTGGCAATGCAAAACACACAATCTAACCAAAGTCGAGACAAGAAGAGCCAGGCCTAATGCACCACATACCGCTACTCCTATATATCCAATGGAAATAAGGACTGGAGCACTAACAGCAAATCCTACTAAACCCAAAACTACAAAAGTCATAGTTGCAATTGCAGTAATAATACCCGAAACAATCAGTGTACGTTCGAAAACACCCAAATTTTTAAACCAACCTTTCTGAGAAGACTTAGCCTCTAAGCTTTTTGGTTGAACTTGATCTGAGCTATTTAATTTATCCAATACCATGGAAACAGCCATTTGTAAGAAAATCCGATATATTAAATAACATTTCCGTTTATACGTCAAACTTCTAATAACTCGACTGAAAGTATTGATTGGCTGGTTATCAAAAAAATTTAATAATAATTGCATTGGAACACAATTAACTACCTCCTTCCCCAGTCAATTATTACACGATCTTTTGTGTAAAGAACCTTACCTTTAGATAAGACTCCTTGCGCCTCTAATTCTTGAATAATTGCCGGCCCCATTAAGTTAACACATTCGTAGTCAGCGTAGTCAAAAAATAATAGTTTCCCCCAAAGAAATGTTTCTGAATCTAGAGGGATTGTGGTAGTAAAACGTCCAGAATCGTTCTTCTGAGATGCAAATATGATATAAGCTGTGAATAAGCGCGCTAACTTCAATTTCCCCTTATTACTTACATAATCTCCTGATTCATCCTCAATTATTGCCTTGCAAAGACTTGAAAAATTGATCGACATTTCAGAAATCGGAGAACAGCTTTGTTTTGCCACTTTGACTAATTTACTAATAGGGAGGGTAATATGATCCAGATTGATATTCTGAAATAGTTTAGAGTAATCAATCCAAAAAACGGCGGTGGGGGTAGCAGAAGGGTTAATATCGAGACGGCAACAAGAGAAAGGAAGAGCTGTATAAACGGGGGGTAAATGTCGGATATTCTGTAAACTTTGTGGGTTTTCTATCAATACAGGAATGTCGTTTTTTGAGATTAAATCATTAATGACTACTATTGTGTATTGAGACTTCCAACTTGTTATCAATAGAGAGCGCAGCACCCATATTAAGATGGTAATGGGAAATAGAAGCACGCACAGGATACTTTTGATAATTGTTGTGGCTGTGAATCTTTCTTTCAAACATGGGGGTAGGGACAGGCATAGAACCCTATTATCAGAATCTTTAGATAACGCTAGTAGACCTGAAGATTTTTCTAAAGACAGTAGGGAGTCTAGGTATGTAATACAAGATTCGATAAAACTAGGAGTTAACGTTGTGTGAAAACTGAAAAATTCCATCTTCTTACGTAGCCTACCCCTAAACTTCTCAATAAAGCCTTACTTACTATTGACCACTGGAAAAACTAATATATACTACTCTGCCAGACGCTACCCTTAGACGAGTAGATACTGCTAGGTGATTCTTTAAGTTCTAATCGCGCTCTGGTTAGCTTGATCGCAATAGAACTCAATGTTGACAACAGAAGAGCAACGGACAGCACGACAGATACGCAGACAGGTAGCCCTACTAATCCTAACACACCCAAAGGAATCAAAGTACAGATGACTGCAACACCGAGCAGGGTTATAAGCGAGGTAACCGCAATCACTGCTGTACGCTGTGTTCCTCTAATAATCGAAGGACAGACACGTACATCTTTTTCATCTAGGTGGCTTATAGAAGATGCGGGCCTGATTGCAAAATCTCCGAATCGGGTAGTATATCCAACATGGTATAAGTTCTTTAATGTTTTTCTTACATCATAATATCTATCCAGCAATTCTTGAGTTTCTTTTAAACCATAACCCCAATTACCGAAGTTTCTCGCCACTTTCCATGCATCAGCTTCGATACTTAAAATCTCATCTTCTAGCCACGATGGCAAAGAGGGAGTGATAGAATCAGATATAGATCTTAATTTTTTAATATCTTTTATAATCTTCTCGCAACTTTCAGGTGTAGCTGTATATTCTCTAGGACGCTCATTTCCACCCAAGAACAACAATGGATTTTCAGAGCTAGTGTCACAAGATTCAGACTCGAGACAACCTAAGGCAGCTATAGAGCAAAGGGCTCCAATAGTTCCTGCGGCAAGAAGATCTCTATTTGTTTGAATACTCATTTTCACCAAAAGAATAGAATTAAAATTTATACTATTATAAATAAAACAGGGAAATTAAAACATATAAATTTAAATCTTTTAAAAAGTGTAAAGTTTTATATACATAGTCTTAAAGGCTGTCGCCCTACTCAGCTTCCCGATAATGCAAAAAGAAGCGTGTTAAGTTTTTAACATAAATCTAGGATTAATTTTCAATTAATACTATAAGAATGAACATGATAGAGAAAAAAAGCACATGAAAGCGAATTTAGCGTATTTTTACTTCTACTAACTCTTAGTTTACAGAGATAGATTTATGTTGCTTAGCAAGCCAATAGTATTCAGTGAGTTTTCCATTCAGAATATTAATATTAGGAGAATGGACAGGGGTTTATTTTTAGAAAAATTATGCGAAATTTGTGACCGTTGTTTGCATTTTGGAGGAGAGGTATACGAGATTACTTCGGTAAATCCAAGAATTGGGCTTACATACGTAGATTCTAAAAAAACATACTCAGCAGGAGAGAAGTGTATTAAGATACTATCCTGTTTATTAATTGTGCCCATTGTCATTGCAGTAGTATGTAAGATTATCTTAAGATATCTACTTTGTCGCAGGTATCCTGAACAACAACGAGAGGTTGTATTATCGGATTCTGAATTCCACAAACTTTTTATCTGTCGTGATTTATCAAATGATGAACAAAAGCTTTTAAAAGATAGTATCAATTTAATGTTTGCAGATAATGTCAGTGATACGATTCTACAGAAAAATGGAATTAGATTATTTAACCCAATTAGTTATTTAGAGCTGGGATCCAAGTTAACTTTGGCATTTGAATTAGTAGCTATTCCAGACGCCCGTTTCTATTATTTACCCACACAGTACAGATCTTATGAAAATATGTACATTGCTCAAAAGACATCTACTTCACTGGCAATGGAGGCAGTAACTGAATCGCGGTTTCGCTTATTTCTTGATAAGCCCAGAGGTAAAATTACTTCTGATATAGCAAAATCCTATAGGAATAGTATTATAAACTGGCTAGCTAATACTATGAAAACAGATTTCCGAGCTGAATCTGCAGGTGTTTCACGTTACATCGAAATTAAATCAAAGCGCGGCCTTATAGGTTTGGTTATGAAGCAAAAATATCAATCAAATGCAACATAATAGACATTATCAGACGTTAGTTATAAATACTTCAACACTATAATGACAGCATTTTCCATTTCCATCTTATGAAAGTGACAGACGTGAACATCTTTTTTTTGGATGCACAGATCGAGACCAATTCGTCCATCTTAGCTCTGCTACAGAATCCGATCCTGGTTGAAGAGTAAGTACACACTCTCCTGACTCTAAGTCATATTTTCTTACTTGCTTCTCCTCTTTATAAGACACAGGATCTGCAATAACAATTGGACAGCCGCATATCTCACTAAGATAACTAGAAAACTCTATATCGTTTTTATTAATTCCGTGGGTGCTTAATTCTGACCATGTAAGCAATAATAGTTCTTGAGAAAAGTTATTGAACGCATCAAACGGCAAACATATAGCATGCGGAAGATCTGGGTTATAGAATAAACCTCCAAGGGATTTCATCCATTTTGATAATCTATTCCCTCCTGCTCCTATTGTCAAATCTTGCAAAGTTAGAAGTTGATCTAAAGTAAGAGACCGCAAAAGACGTATCCCAGGCAAAGAAAACCCGTGCTTCATAAATAAAAGTAGATACTTTGAAAAAAGACTTTCATCAATATCCAGAGCACTAAATTCTGGACTTCTGGAAATATACTGACGATAACGAACCAGTAGCTCGCTGATAATACCCCTAACTTGCTCCCAAGAGTCTGTGCTTGAAAAATAAGCGAGCATTTTGTACTCATTATCTGTTAATGCTTCGGCAAGTATCCAGAAAACAGGGGAAAAAATAGTGATATTCTCGTCTGAAAAACCTAAGCGAGAAACCCAATACGAACAGAGGGACGCTCTAGATTTCCAAGCTTCTCTAGGAACAGGAGATATCGCAAAACTATTGCTTCCCACAGCACTCCTATCACAAAAGTTTGATAACCACATAAATGGACAATGGGATAACAAAACATCTTTAAGCTTCCTTTGATACATAGAAAGAGATTCTGTACTTTCAGCTGCCAGAAACCTAGAAATTCTTGTTATACCAAACTTTCTCAACTTCTCCTTAAGAGAAGAAGAAGGTAGGACACTTAGTGAGCCAGAAAGTTTAATACGGATAAGCATGTCCATAAACTCCTGGAACTCTTCAAAATTAAGATTTTGCTCTATTAGCAAATCTCCTATAACTTTCGGGAAGTTATCTAGAAAAATTGCTAATAGATCTTGAGAAATAACCGTAAATCCCCCTCCTGTATCCCCTTCTTGTATGTTACTTAACATTGTTTGAGTAGCTATTTGGTGGACTTTATCATCGCCTTTGTCCTGTTGTCGAAGCTGATACTTTCTAAATAATAGGATATGAGAAATAAGTTTAATAACCAAAGCTACAATTACAGGAATAACCAGAAGATATCCGGGTATCTTCATACAACTTTTCACGCAAGAAAACTCTGAATTAACTACTTTGCAATATAACTCCCCTTTCTCAGACTGATCTACTACTTGAATTTTAGCACCACGAATACTAAGAAAATCGTCAACACATCCCACTATTTTCTCTAAAAGCACTGACCGGCCTAAAGATACTTTTCTCTCTAAATATGCAGGAGAAAACGATATTGATTTGGAAAAATAGAGGTCTACTGCTTTACACGTCATAAGATCTTTCCCCCAAAAAAATAGAATTATCTAAACAAAATCCTTTTCCATTAACACTCCAACATGTTCTCCTAAAGAAAACATAGTTTGATGGATAGAAAAGGTTTCTACACCGACAATCCCTAAGATCGGATTTGTTTTGCTTTCTTCCTTGATAAGATTTTCCACCTCTTCTTGAGTCGCACCATTTCTAACCGGTATACCCATTAAAAAATTAACAGTAGCATCTAATCTAGTCCGGCATACATCACAAGTTCTAGTTGATGATGAAATGATGTCTTGATCACCGCTATCCCATATATGTAAACGACCAGGGTAATGGATGAAACTGCATCCAGGAATGCCTGTTAATCTAAATTCAATAGGTTGGGTGCTATTTTTTTTAGGCAAATCCTTAATAAGGATTCCTCTATTTGCATACTCCTCCTGACTAGCACAACCTCGCGAACACAAAAGTTCAGTAGATGTAATCAATAGGGAACGCTGTTCTTGAGATAATCTAGGAAGCGTAAGAAACTTCTCCAAGATTTCCGTCCGAGTTAAGGGAACCGGGATGCAGGGTTCTATCCTAGGAACAACAGGAGCTATTATTTCTTGAGTCTTTCCTGAATATTTTAGATAGAGATACACCCTGACAATGATTTTTAATATTAAGGCAATAATCACTGGGACGATAAGAACAACTAAAAGTGCTTTTAGACATAGAGAAGTTATTGATTCAACTTTTTTGAATCTTTCATACGATAACTCTCCGTCTTTCCCTAAAGATTTTATTTCTACACCCTGTGAACTTTGAATAAGTAAATTATCCACATGCCCGGATAATCTCTCTAAACAAGTAGGTTTTTTGGATTGTGTCATTTCATTTAAACACTGTCGAGAAAACCGTAGTGGGGTAAAGAAATTCACACTCATAAAAACCTCTAAACCTCTTATTTACAATAAATAATATGGAAAGATTCTAATCTATCCCAAGTTTTTCAACTATACTTTTCCAAAAGCGTATTTTAATAAAAATCTTAACAAAAGTAAGATTGTTGAAAATAAGAGGTTTTTCAATAATTAAAACACTTTGGTTGATTGATCATCAGTCACTACTTCGGCGACTATGTAAATGTTCTTGCTGTTGTATTGAGAGTCGTCTACTTTTTGGATAAGCACAGTGACATCTTTTTTGAAAGTACATAGCATTTCACCCGGAGTCTGATTGATAACGACATCGCTACTGATCCTGTGCAGTCCTGTCACCCTGTAATGTACAGCATACCCGGATCGTTCTTGTGGCTTAGCAAACATAGCTCCTTGAGATGTTATCAGAGACATTGTTGTAGAGTTTGCTGGTAAAGATAACTTTGTACCAGTTGTTACATGGCCTATGACCCATGTGGAGGAAACTTGAGAATAATAGCCAACGGCATATTCTAACATGCTTGCAGGAATTTCCCATTTCTGTTCCTTATCACAAAAATGGGTAGCTTCTTTTAATAAATAATTGTCATATATCCTAGATCTAACAGATTTTTTAAATCTATCTCGCAAATCCCACAAACCAACGTCGACCAATGAATGATGCTTTCCACCTTTCATAAAATCATAATGAACAACCTGATCACTATTTGAATTTACTCCAACTTCTATTGAGATAATAGCCGCGCTAGAAGAAATTCTTCGCATCCATTTTTCATAATCAAATCGTAGGCGTTGTACAGAAGGACCAGAAAATGTTGTTCCAGACAAGGAGATAGTCTCACGATTTGCAATAGTGAGTATGTCTCTTCCTGTCACTATTACTTTCTGAAACTCTCGCCACTTACACTTGTATTCAGGAAATTTCACTAGAAGAGCCTCTGTTCCAGTGTCCCCAAATAATGTTACTCGAGTTAAGTATAAGTCTCCGGACTCAGGATCTAGGTAATAAGAAGCACCTCGTATAGTTAATCCAGGAAGTTCATATTTTTTCATAGAGGAATCTATTGGCAACCAACGCAAATCACTTTGGGTACTATAAGTAACATTAGGATTGACCGTGTAAGCAAATATATTACTATTAGGGAACCGAGGACCACCTGCAGGAAACTCTAATCGGTATTTGACGTTGTTATGATGTTCTAAGTTAGTTACATGACGGACTGCTGAGAATTCGCTTGCGAAAAGTGCTAAATTAAATGTTTCTGACCCTAATTTTAGGTTTAAATGATCTCGATACCGCTCATTAATTAATAAATTTTGCTCATCTATATTTTGAGATGAGTCCTTATTGTTCTCTCCAGATTCGCTAAAGAAATCTCTAAATCTAAGATCAATGCTACCTATTCCATCTCCTCCTCGCACGTAGAAGAACCTTAAAATAAAATCTCGTGCATCTACTCTTACTAAATTCTGAGCATACATCAACTGTCTAGTAAGCTCTACTCTTTCATTACTGACACGATAACGATTGAAATCTCCCAGTTGTAGAGAAGTAAAGTAAACGTCTATCCGGCTACAAGATTTCCATTGATTTCGTGATATTAGAATTGTCGGTTGTTGCTTTGCTTCAATGACAGAAGGAGCAATCTTACTATAGAAGACTATGTTTTTCCCAGACTTTTCCCCTCCTTGGAAGGACAAATATTTAATATTACGCGCAGGAACAGTCACGTTAAATACTTTGGAAGGCCTTGTAGTAACCCATCTTAAATTTTCCATGCTTCCTATAAAAGTTCCTGATTGTAAGCTTCCAGAAACTTGTAAATCCGCATCTTCTTTATTTTCTAAGCCTAAAATTTGGATAGGGTTATCACCTTGATCATCCTCGGCATTAAGTAGAGTAATAGCATCATCTAAACTCCTTACGCTTTCTATTCTGTCAGCAACTAACATACTCCGTCTGTAAAGAGATTGCTTGGTTCCCCGGTTTTTGATCAGCAAGTCGTACCATTTTCCTAGATTACCATGAACTCCATCGGTAACTTCTATCAATGTTCCTCTAGGCACTTCTCCTGACCATTCCAAAATCAGAGGAATGTGATATCTAGGAGACGAAATAGTTAGCTCTATACTATTATTTGAATTTGAAGGAATTCTGCCTTCTATAGAACTAATAACGAGAGAATATAAATCAAGAATTGCCGAAACTGCTCTACTGTCCGGCAATAGAATTGTGATGTTTTTTGACATAATATTCGGAAGAGATTTGATGAGATAAGTACATCCTTCTTCTCCTTGTACCACTACGTCATATTGAGAACTGGTGCGAACTGAAACATCTGCATATGGGTGAGGGTAATAGGTAAAGGCCTGTTTTATAAAACTAAATACTACTGAACTATCCTTACGCACTAAGGTAAATGTATCACCAAAAGGTAACCCCAATTTTTTCAGTGACTCTAAGATGTTCTCTGGATACCCAGGTTCTTCTGGGTGTTGTTTTTGCCATGTCGCATGATCACAGCTAACGATTACAAAAATCAGAAAATTTTGTTGACGTTTTGTTGCTTCAAGCTGAACTCCATCTAATAAAAACAATTTAATTTTACCAATCCATTGTTCATAATTGTCCCTTGAACTACCCAACCTGTAACCCACATATAATCCAGATCTTGGGTCATCTGTCTGCTTTTTAGGCAGTAAACCTAAAAGTGTTACCATAGGAATATACTCATTTAATTCCAGCATGGGCACAACCTCATTAGAGTAATGTTGGAGGCTGAATTCGTGACGCGTAGAATTTTCTTCTAAAAAAACCATTATATTTTTTGAAAGATCTTGTACATCGTACTCGCAGATTCCTGAACCGGAATAAATAACCCCACCAGAAGGACTTAAAAAGAATTTTGTATCATGATTTCCATGTAAATTATCGTAACCCGATGCAGAGCCAATAATAGTATTGAAACCTGTTTGACGAATTTTGAGAATATCATAAGCTACAACAGTGCTTCCATCATTCTTAAATAAATTGGCAGTTTGTTCCTTTTGGCTAAGGTCAAAACTAACAAAGTATGGATCCGGTATGGCACGGAATGAGATAACATTATTCGCTTTCGGATCCCCTTTTAAATCATAAAATCCAGCACCACCAATTTGAACTACTAATCCTCCAGCTCCTCCTTCGACAATAATTTTATACTTCTTGTAAGACTTAGCTTGTTCCATACGTGCTTGCAACGTTTCCTTAGAATCTCCGTCCAATAGGCGTACTGGTAGAACAGTTAGTGGAGCATTTCCTGCTATGATTTTTGTTTGTTCCGATACAGGAGTTAAAGGAGGCTGATAATATCGCGAATCTTGTTCCATGACAGCTTCCCGCCAAACAATCCAATTGGAAAGGTAAATAACTTCAGTAACAGCTTTATACTGAATACCGTATCCCAAAATGACTGTAGTATAGGTTCCTTTAGGTATGGAAGGAATCTGTCTAGGCCAATAGCTATTAGCGTGTCCTAGTGCTAATGCTCGCGTTGGGCTAATACTATAGGCATAACTCAACATATCACGAATTTGCCAATCTGTCAGTTCCGGGTGATGACCAAACCATCGATTAGCGTTGTATGACCGATCTCCTTTAAAAATCGGTGGATTTTTCCGTAAGTCTAAAAAGACATTTCCTAAAACCTGATTCCCCGAAAGATCGAGTATTCCTCTTTCAGGCAAACTAACGACAATATTTTCGCTGCCTTTTTCTAAAAACTCCTTATATCTTAGCCATGTTTCGTGACGCGATTCATGATAAGCCACGTTACGTGCAATCGATGCCGCTCCCATACCGATAGCTGCAATAGGACCTGCGGCCAACATTAGAGATGGAGCAGCAACAGCGGATAACGTAAGAGCGAGAGAAATAGCATCAAAAGCCACCTGAACTCGTGCTGCCATCTGTTCGCTATGAGACGTTTCTTCCATAAGAATGCTAACGCTATTATAAAGATTCCAAACACCAGCGACAGTTTCTAAAACAGGAAGTTCTAAAACCCTAGCTGCACTCGATAAAGCCCTTCCTGTGCTTCCTCCAACCTTTTGGGCTACTGTTTGCAATTTAGATGCTAAGGCACTCTCTAATCTAAAAGTATTCACCCCTGACTCTGTAATAAATTTCTTACCCATTACTTGAATGACGGATCCCAGTGTCAATTCTGACATTGCTTTAACATCCATCACTAAGTTAAATTCTGCTAACGCATCGGTAGATTTTCCTTGTTCTACCATCCGGGCATATTGAACAAGAGAAACTACAGACATACCCAAATCTAAATCCATAACCCCGGTGCTAGATAATTCATTAAGCATTCTGCCAAAACGTCTAAACGAAACAGCCATCACCTCCCCATCAAACGTAATAGTTTTAGATTGTTTATCAATGGTTTCTAATTCTATCTTTATAAGATCTTGCTCATCAATATTTACATTTTTGATCTTTGCTTTATCAATATCAGTAATGGATGCCGATTTAAGTTTCTTAGAAATAATACGAAGCATCGCTTTCAAAGAAGATTGAATCTTTGCAATCCTGTTCTTTGATGTCTTTATGAGAGAGGCAACTTCATTAGGGGTGTCTATAATTGCTCTTCCTCGCACCCTTTTAGTGCCAGGTTCCAGGCCATAAGTTTTTAGGACAGTTTGAAGCAAAACGGAAGTATCTGAATCTAGTACATTTCTGGAGAGATAATCGCTCAAAACATCCCCATCTATCTTCAAGCGATCCAAATCTTCTGTTGTTGTGGTTTCTGATATTCTTGTATGGTCAACGGTCCCACCGATTTCGTATAGGGTACGCCATGATGTTTCGATCTGACCAATTGACACACCTCCTCTTGCAATCATTTTCTCTAAGGTCGTGGATTGGTGTTTAGAAGTTAATCCTAAATCGGCGCTAGCAAACAATGTGTTATCAAATAAATGAGCATTTGGAACATATACCTTTATCTGATTTTGAACAGGCATATAATCCGAGAATCCGTAACGCCGTTTTATCTCATAAGATTCCTCCATTATTCCGCATACAAAATAAAAAGCCTGATTAACAGCTGGAAAGTCTACGTGTCCAAAATTAGGATCCGTAAGCCTATATATATCTTCACCTAGCTTCTGTAGGGTCAAACTATGAGTTGGTGTAGTGATTAAAACACTTTTTAATGATGTTTTCTCAAACTTATCTTTTAATGTAAGAATACTCCAGGGTATAGAAGAAAAAGCATCTGAAGACTTCAGGTATTTGTTCCCTTGAAATTGTAACCAATCGATTAGTGAAGTACTTCTATCTAACAACTTCTGATCTGTTTCCGTTAATGACAGTCCTTTTATCTCTTTTTCCTGATATAAAGATGAAACCGTCATAAGATTATCCTGAATAAGGCTGTAAGACGTTACATCTTTTGCTAACAAGTATAGCATTGACAGGCCTACACAGCGACCCTCGACTCGATATAAAAAAGTCTGGGGATGAATATCTATTGATTTACTCCCCAAACGATTTGCCAAATCTGACCATCTTTCTGAGTGTACATTGAAAAACTCAGACCAAGACGATGCTGTGTATTTTGCCCCTTCTACAACAGCACGTATTGAAGGTACATCATGAGGAGCCGACAACAAATCCTTGCTTAATCCTACACCGCGATAATCATAGGGATTTACCACTGGAGAAGATGTTATAGCTGTCAGCAACGGGCGTCCTAAATTCTTATCACTATTAAGAATTGGGCTGATTCCAGGAAGAGCTCCAGCAATTAAATTCTTTGTTGCTTCTGCTAAAAAATACTGCCCACTTAATATCCTGTGAACTTCCGTTAAGGAGCAGTAGTACATACTGTCCGAGTATTTAACTAGTGACTCAAGACCTTGATCACTTATAAAACAATCAGCTCTTTTATCTTGAAGAATAGATTGAGCTTTTTCCTTAGTCAAAGTTCCTGCATGAACTTCTTTATGTATTTCATAAAGAGCTTCTAAATAAAGATCCATAGTATAACCAGAAGGATTAAATATCCCGGCAGCAAGGTTCACAATGGTTTGTTCTGATTCTCTTCCATACTCGATCCCATAACGCCTACCTAATGCTGTCACACTACTGTCAGTAGGTGGGGCTAATAGATCTGAAGGAGAGTATCTTGATAATTTCTCTCCTAAATCTCCTAATCCCTCTTGGTTTATACGTTGCAAAATTTGATTAACTGCTTCACTATTCTTATCTGCAGCTAGGAGGTCATATACAAGAGGCATTGCTCTACTACTAATCTCATCATAGTTATCCCCTACCACTGATTTCATAGAATCAACTAACAGCTTTGAAGGCGCTGGGAATGAACTTTCAGATAACAAAATACCCGAAACGCCAGAGTTTGCTAGTATTAGTCGGGCAACGTTTTGGAAATCCTTAAAGGCGTATCCATCTTTTTGAATCCTGTCAAACAAAGGGTGCTCTGATAAATATCTATCCATGTCCATCACAACAACGCGTTCATTTTTTTCAAACTTCTTCGCAAACTCTGTTATACGAGACGAGGATTCAGTAACACGTTGTTTGTATATTTGATTACAAATATCCGTGTACCAATTATTTCTAGTTTTTTGTTCGTCTTTACTTAAACTACCGTCTGATGATATGTCCTGAGCAAAAGCTAGAATAGCTTTCTTTAACTCCTTCTCAGGTAAATTCAACCAAGAAGATAAGTGTGTTTTATAACTGCTATATAGATGCCCTGAAGAAACTAGAAATTCGATATCAGCAACTTTATTTCGCAATCTTTCGTTTTCTGAAATTCTATTTGTGAGCTCTAAAAAATCTTCAAGCTCTACATTAGATAAAAGATCCAGGCTTTCTTTTGCCTTAAGTTCACCATATTGCGTTAAAAGGGTAATCTCAGTGCCAGACGGAGGAGTTTCATCTACGGAATCAATAAAATTAGATATAGCTAACAATCTTTCAGATATGGAAATCATATCTTTGAGGAATAAGACTCGATCATTTAGAGAGCTCTTCCAAAGAACAACTTTTGTTTGTGGATCAGCATTTAGGTATAGCTTAACTGCTTTTTCTAGATCCGCCTCAAAATTACTATACCCATCTGGGAAGAAATTCACCTGATTGGATACCGGGAATTTTACAGATCTCACAAGTTCAGCCAACTGTAATTGTAAAGAGAATACCCCTTCCCTAGCTATCCTATCCCCAGATAGATCTTGCATTGCAAGAGTGAGATCCCTGTCTAACTCAGACACTTCACCAATATCTAATGACGGGTCAGAGATAACTTTGTTAAAACGTTGTAATAATTCTTCAGAACACACAACTTTTGAATTATCAGACCATAGTTTGGTAAATTCTTTCACATCAATCGTGGTCCTAGATATGCCTTTTAATGGCTTATCACTTAATTTTGAAGGATAAGAAAATAATAAATCATTAGGGTCTCGATTTTTAATTCCACACCAGGTACTGTCGTCTGCAGGAGTCACGTCATTGGCTCCAATAGTTATGGGATTGAGCCAATCAAATCCAATAGTATCCCCTGGTATTCTATTATAAGCCCCTAAAAAAGCCTGTTTCCCTAATTTTCTTCCTTGATTTTCAAGAAAATCCTGCCCTATAGGACCTTGTGAACGAAAATATTTTTTCATTTCTTTCATAATTAAATCAGGCCCAGAAATACCTAGAGTACTAACTGCACCAGGAATGATCGAGTCCTGACGAAAATCAAAAAATAAAGATTTCTCAAGGTAATCTTTAACTAATGCTCCTCCCACTACTGACATATGATCTAATTGTGAAAGATCTTGTAAACCATTAAAAAATTGACCACTTAAAACATTTTGTCTCAAATTTTTTAGTTCTTCATAAGCTTGCCTCTGAGCCTTAATAACAGACTCGACCATACCACTTCCCTTATGGGACATCATTAAGCCATTTAATCCTCTAACGTTCCATCCTGTTATCCTCTTATGGTATCGCTGCAAAATTGGCATAAAATCACGAACAACATCTGAGGACATTCTTGCAAACAAAGCCTTCTTCTTATGTGATGTCAAAAATGTTTTCAGTTCATCAATTAATTTAGAAAGTTTTGTTTTATCTTCTGATGATATCTTGGATATATCTACATCTGTAGCAATCTGACCTAGAGAAATTTCCTTAGAGCTATCGCTGACGAGCTTTAGAACAATATAAGATATAGCGCGTCTAGTTTGAAGATCTTCGAAAAATGCATTCCCCCCGACATCATAGATTATCTGATTAACCTCTGCAGAATAAGCTGGCATCATGTCCAAGTCTGTATAAATCCCTCCAATCTCTCCAAGCATGTACATTCTGACTTGATCTGTTGCAGCCGCGTAATTCCATCGTAAAAACATCTCCGTATCATAGTTATAACGATTAATAGGATTACTCATAGATTTTAGTTCTTTAATATCCTTGATAAAAACCTTATCCTTCCCTAAATCCTTATTAACTTTAGCAACTATGTCTTGGATTTTTTTCTTATTTTTCTCTATAAGCTTTTTGTAGTCTTCTACCTCGTCTGTTGAAAGCCCCAGTTCCTTCTCGAGATAATCTATACGTGTTTGATCAGAAATAGAGTCCACTCCCTTGAGAGTACAAAAATTGAAAAAATTATCTTGTTGTATTACCGTCTGTTGGAGAAGAAAAGCATTAAAAGCGTCCTGAATATTCTTATGTAATCCAACATAAGCCTCTCTCATAGATTGTATATCTTTAAGATATTGATCTTGGAGTTTAGGATTTTTTGTAGCGCCATATTTCTTTCTTAATTCATCATATTTCTTAATAAATGCTTGATCGGATTCAGGTATGCTTTCTCTTAATTTCTTAATCGCTGAGTCAAAGGCTATTTTCTTCATAATGGAGGTAAACTTAGCAGCCCCATATGCTTTTTCATCTACCCAAAGATAGAACGAAAAATCATCGTATGCTTCCAAGAATGTCCTGATATACTCATCTGTACCATCTGGAGGTGAACCAGCAACCCAAATCCCATGGAGAAACTTATCCACTTTTACTCGGTGAGATTTGTACTCGTTTTTGATGATTTCCATTACTTTAAAAGTAGGATGATCTTGAGATAATTTGAGTCTCTTTTGAATTTCTTCCAAAAACTCTGCTTGCTTAACTAATAAACTTTGACCTGCTCTGGAGTTTTTTTCACGAAGACTTTGGTAACGATTTGTTGCCTTTCTGAGATTATTAATAGTTTTCTGACAGGTCTTTTGCTGCTCATCAGTTAGTTGAAGACGGGCAACAATATTTTTATCAGTAAGATCATACTTTGGTACTGGTCCCCCATTTGAATCTACCACTGCACGCTTCTTCCTAGATACCCGGTGTTCCGATGTTTTATTATCCTGAGGAAGATGCGTTTTTATCTTTCTAGTAATCGGACTCGGAGAGGTAGAAAAAGATACACCACTTGTTTGGAGGGGGGCCGACTTTTTGGCAGAGGACATTGGTGTTGTCTTCTGCAGATGATCTGACCGGGGTAGGACTGTAGGACGGATAATTTTAGCCGGTTGTATTGTCGTGGAAAATAAATGTGCAAGAAGCCGAGACGTATTATATAAAAGCGAGGTTTTCCAGTTGCCTGTATGATGCGAAGGAGTTACCCCCCTTTTTTTTTCAAAGCATGGTGAATGCTGTTCTGAATCAGTCCACCAATTTTAACAACATCTTCTGTAGTATTATTCTGGTTTATTAAAGCGTTATAAAGGGTTATGTCGTTATCACTATTAAATGATGTTGAAACATTCTGAAAAGTTTTATTATGAAGATGATAAGAAGAGTTATTATTATGATTTTGAGAAGAATTCGGTGAACTAATTTTTTCCGGCAGACTCATAAAGTATTTAACTCATTTTGGGAAGCCAAGGATTATATATTTTTCACAAAAAGCTCCCAACAAGTTCTTTGTTTCTCATTTGTCATTTATTTATAAAGCTTTGCGATTCATCGAGTTTCAGTCTAAAAAAATTTATATATTTTACACACACATTATCTCAGAATCTTCTTATGTACGTTAAGGATAAGTGCAAGCCCATGAGAATAACGGGAAATTATTTTAAAAATCTTAATAATTACTTTTTTTAAAAAGTTGATAATAAATTTTGATAAATTATTGATTTGGTAAAATATATCTAATTTAATTATTTAAAGTTGTGGAGGAAGTTTAATGGTCGGAAAAGCTTTAGGCATAATTGGTGCAATATCTGGCATAGCAGCCTTAGCCTGCGTTTTAAACGATGAACTAGATGCTTCCGAAGCAAATGAAAGAAGTAAACCCCAAAGACCTGTTGAGTACACCGTTTCATCGCCAAATGATGCTGAGTTTTTACTGCGAGATATAGAAAAGTTAAAGGAGACCCTTCGATCTCTCCATTTCTCTTTGCCTAGTTGGCTAACTAATGATATTGAAGATGTCGAAAGTGGAGCAGAACACGTATTAGAAGTAGCAAAAAACAGCGATAACAAAGCTGGATTAGGCATTCTACAAGGATTATTTGACCACTACTATCAAATAAGAAATTACCTTAATCGTGTGTGTAAAATCGGTGATGGAACAAAATATGGCATAACTCTGGGAAATGTAAAATACTATGGATCAAAAACAGAAATTCCTCACTTCACCATATACCACCCCATCCAAGTAAAACTCCCGTCTCCCCTACAAGGAAAATCCAGAATCATGACTATCTCTATCATAGCCATTTTATCCATACTATCTCTAGTTTCTTTGGTAGCCTTAGGAACCTTGGGAGGACTATCCATAGTTGCTGCTCCTATTAGTATCGGAGTTTCAGCAGCTATTATCTTAGGATTTGCTATAACCGTGATCGTCCTTATAGGTCGCTTGAAGTCTAGAATAGTTACCGAATATGAAAAAGAAAGTGTTCCTGTGAGCTGCTATCAACGCCCCATAAACTGGGATAAACACTCTTTCTATTAAAAAAACTCTAGATCTATCTAGGGTTACAAGTGTAACTAACTCTTCTTATATTATCTGAGCCATTTGTCCACTGACATAAACTCTAACTGATTATCTTCAAAGATATAAGTTTTGTCACAGAAGGAGTGAGGATGGTAATCCAACATAGTGACGCTATCAATGAGAACGAGGTATAAGAAAGTAATAACAGACCTCAGGCAAACAATAAATATTATGAAATTGAACCCCACAATAAAGGAATTAACACTACCTATTAATAGGTAGTTCTAGTAATCAAAAAATAGAATTTAAAATTTAATACTTTTTCCTCTACACAAACAAACTACTTGCTAATGCATTACTATCTCCCACCCCTCTCTCAGATAACTCCAAGCAGAGGGAAGAAAGATAAAAAAATTAAAAACGTGGATTGTTTGAACTTAGTCTATAGAGCATTGATTTTAAGAACTGCAACGGGAAAGCGTGAAGCCCATTCCATCAATGGCACATAAATTTTAGCAATGTAAGGCTATATAGCATCACATATTATCTCGAAATTTCTCTAAGATATCTTTTAAATTCCTCACTGTTCTTGCTCATCCCATGAACACATAAATCTTCCCAAGTAATTAATAGAGCACTGTTTAAAGATTCCAAGGATGGCCGACATAGAATTCCTAAGGATTCCCAGTCCAATAGTTTTCTATTCTCAGTTAACGTTTGGAATGTCAAAACTTGCTGCAAAGTAAGATTTTTTAGCAAACAAATACCTTTGAAGGAGAAACCACAGTTTAATACGTAACGCAGCCTTATTCTGGTTAGTTGGTTAGAATAATTTTTATAATCTGGATTACTGATAATGTACTGCTCATATCTCTCTTGGATAGCAGAGACGATAGATATACTATCCCCTTGATTACCCCAGGCACCGCGGTTTATGTGATTTACCAGACTATTAAACTCCTCTTCCTTCACTACTTCTGCAAATATTTTCCAAACAGGGGAAAGAATAACGGTCCCCTTTATAGAAAGAGATATCCAATATGAGAGCCTTGTTGCATCATCATCGCTATTAGAAAAACAAAATTTCGATAACCAGAAAAAAGGACAATAAGAAAGTAAAATATCTTTAAACTTTCTCTTGTATAACTCAGCTGTTTCAGAATCTATATTTTCGATTCTATCCAGACCAAAGTTCATAATCTTAGTTTTTAGCACAGGGAAAACATCAAGAGCCGCAACTAAAGAATCTTGTGATAAAATAACATTAATATACTTAAAAAATAAACCTACCTCTTCGGGAGAAAAGTTCTGATCCCTAAAAAGAGTAGGAATAAAAACCGGAAAATTATTTTCTAATAAATTAAGAAAACTGTCAGAAAGATTTGGTCTCTCTCTTCTGATTAACATTGAATCATGTTCTGACAGATTAATCTCTCTAGACGATACGAGTGTACTGTTTACGGAGCTATTATGTGAAGAAAGAAGGTTTTCCCTACTATTAGAGTGGCTAGTAGGACTGGAGTAATAATTAGGACGCAATCGGTATTTACAAAGCAGTATAGTACGAGCAATAATTTTTATTACTAAGGCCACTACAATAGGAATAATAAGAAGGTATGCTATAATTTTTATCACATTTTTTGCATAGGAACAGTCTTCTGAAACCATTTGGTAAGATAAAATATTGGAGGTAGGTAACGAATAAACTTCTGCTACACTTCCTCTAAAATGAAAAAAACTATCTGCATACTTTACACATTTTTCGAGAAGTACGGATTGATTCAAGTTTTTACGATCTTCGAGATAACGTGAAGAAAAAGAAATTGGGTTAAAAAATGTAACACCCATAAAAATACGACTATTTTTAAATAATGACGGAAAATTTTATGATTTCTGTTTATATAAAACAAGATTTAAATCTTTAAAAATTATAATCTTAATATTTTATAAACAAAAAAACCATTGAATATATAACTAATAATCCAGAGAATCGGTTTCCATTTGCGTAGGTTGAAAATAGCGTATATGTCAGATAATGCCATACACAATAACAGCATGCCAAATGCTTTAAACTACGTCTCAATACCTTATGACACTTTCGATTTGAGATTAGACTCACAGGCACTCTTAGAAGAGTTCTCGTCCATTGTATCCTCTCCCTTCCCTATAGATGCAGAAAACGACTTAGAAATGTTTATAAATAATTTACAAGCTCATGATTTCTCTAGTGCAACCTCTGATATAAATACCTCTTCATCTGAATACCAACTATACTGCAAAGGAACTCACGAAAAAGGAACATTTTATGAAATTATAGAACCAAAAATCCTAGGCTGTGTTGCCTCGTGCATTGTAGACTCTGTACTCTCAGGACACCCTTACCCAGATACCCTTCTCGAAGAAATCAAATCATCTTTGCTTCTTAGCAGCCAAAATGGGGTGCAATTTCTAATTACACGAGAAGACAACCTTTTACAGAATACTCCGTTAATCCAATCAGATTCTTATGAATTAGTGCGGAATGTATCTTTTCTAGGGAGAGCTCTCGATATCGTCACTTTGGACCCTGTAAATATTCTGAATAGCTTACGGAATATAAACATCCTGGATTATTCTTTCACAGAAGAAACAGCAATCCCTAGTTCTGACGCGCATCTAGGAATCCCTCCTGGCACTAAACTATTTCCTAAACCCTCTCTGGATGTCTCAGTAAGCACATCGATATTCGAAGAGAAAACATCATTTTCAAAAGAATTTTCTACTACAGTAACCATTAATGTCCCCTACTTCTTGCCTAACATCTCGCTTAGTTTAGGAAGCTCTAATTTGCCCAACACGAGTTTTGGAGATGCTCAAACTGAAATCTTTGTAACAAAAAAACAATTATTTCCAAGCTATTCCCCTAAACTTTTAGACATTATTAAGAAATATAAAAGGGATGCTAAAATACTTATTAACAAAATAACTTTTAAAAACTTATGGAGAAATCAAGCCAAAAGTCAAATTTTAACACAAGGAGATGTCCGACTTGATCTACAGGGGATGGATAGCACAAATTTCAACTACCAAATTCAAGTGGGTAGTCACACCATATCTGCTGTTTTAATTAGCAAACAGGTATCCGAAATTCGCTCTTCCTCAGAACAAACTTATGCTATTAGAAAAATCAAATCCGGATTTCAAAAAAGCTTAGATGACTGTCACATTTATCAAATCAGTCTAAAAAAGCCTCCCCATCTTTCAGACACACCTCTTAGCTTAGGATCTGTTAATGATGACGAAGAAGAACATAGCCTAGCAGAGGATGCAGCTTTTTCTGCTAGTTTTACTTATAGTTTTGTAAAGCAAAATACACAACATTCTAAGAATACTGTAACATGCACAACAGCCTCACATTCTCTATACACTTTGCAGCAAGACCGGGCCTCAGATCCTGCAAATTTGAAAATAGATAAAGAATTTCAACAAATTATAGAAACTCTTAATACAAAAGACCCTAAACATATAGAAGCTTTTATTTCAAACGTCGGCACTCACTATACTACTTCTGTGACATACGGTGGAGTAGGATTTCAAGTATTAAAAATTAGTTTTGAACAAATTGAGAAGCTAGAACAAGAAAAAATTTCAATATCTACAGCTGCAGCTAGCTCTCTTTTGAAAGGCTCTGTCACAAATAAAACAGAATCAGGATACTCTTCCTTAATCTTGACTAGCTCGGCGCAAACCGTGTTTTTAGGTGGAACTGTTTTACCAACAATGCAAGAAGATCATTTGGATTTTAAAGATTGGTCTGAAAGTGTACCTTTAGACCCTATTCCTATACAAATTGCCGTTTCTCCTATAACTGATATTCTTATCCCTCAGCATTTCCCAACAATTGAGGTAGCTTCTTTAGAAGAAAAAAAACAGGCTATTCAGACAGCTGTTAATGCGTATCTGAGAAAACACAAACCAGGACTAGCAAAATTATATGAAGAATTTACTTCGGGTATTGCCCTACGTTCTTCTCAGTTCATTTTGCGATCAGGAAATTCCTCTTCTATAGTGAGCGCACCTTATCTCGGCTACTGGTCTACCCTACCTTACCTTTTCCCCACGATAGAAGAAGAATCTGCTGCTGTTCCTTTAGTTTTTTATTTCCAAGTTGAAAATGATCGAATACAGCAAAAAATAGTTCATAATACTTTTTGTAATATAGGAGTAGTTGACGTTAGAAAAGGTTTGTACAGATCAAATTTTGTTGACTATGCTTTTATCGCTTTTTATGGCAGTTGGCAGGAAGCTTACCTTGACACTTCATACTATACAGATAGATGCGGGTTTGAAATAGAGAAAGTTAATAGGAGTAAAGACAATATCATCCGAGCTGGAGACGAAGTGCGCCTCAAACATACAGCAAGCAATAAATATTTATCGAATATTAGCATGCGCGATGGTCATAATACTTTAACCAGAACGGATAGTCCAAACGACGCTATTTTTATCTTAGAAAAACCTAAACATTAATTTTATATTTTCTTGCTACATGCCGTAACTTATTTCAGGTTACGGCATGTTTCCATTTCAATACCAAGATCCGTTGTTTACAAAAAAATTAAAAACTGGATTAATCACCCCATGTCGTTAATTGGCAAGCTTTTTTAACTTGTCGAGATAGCTCTCGATATACCGGGCTGACCTTTTTGACATATTTCATACTGTGATCTAATGAGGTTATTGTGGCGAATACTAAGCACTATCTAACAACTCCTTTAAGCTCTTTTGATTCTAGATTGGATATCAACGAAATTCCCTCAGGAATGCCTATTGCTCCTGGTCGGATGAGTGAAGAAATTGCATTGTTCGATTATATTGATAGTCTAACAGCTAATGATTTCCTAAACGCTAGCTCATCAATAAATAAAGATCGCAAGGATAATGATGGGTTCCAATTTATTGTCTCTCAATCTTCAGAAGGCGTACGTTATCAAGTAATTTCTAACTTCCTATTTAACTGTGTAGCTTCTTCTATAGTAGGAACGGGTGAAAATCCAAATAGTTGGAATGCAGATTTATTAGCCGAAGTGAAATCTGCCCTGGAACAAAGTAGTCAAACGGGTATTTCTTATCTTATCACAGAAGACGTTCCAGAAACTGTCTCTTCCAAGCCTGTTCTATTAGCTTCTAATCTCGAGTTGGTCAAAAATATTTCCTTTTTGGGAAGAGTTGTTGATATTGTTAAGTTAGATCCTTTGAATATTCTTAATACCATCAGCAATATATCTGCTATAGATTTTTCTTTTTCTGAAGCTACAGCTATTCCCAGTTCCGATGGACGTTATGGGATTCCTCCAGCAACTAAATTACTACCAAAGCCTTCTTTAGATGTTTCTGTCGACACATCTGTATTTGAAGAAAGGACATCATTTTCTGAAAGTTTCTCTTCAACCCTTACTATCAATGTCCCTGTTCCCCCTGCCATTGGATTGCCAACCGTCTTAGGTTTTACAGAAAATGAAACAGTTAACGATAGAAATGCTCCTCAACGAGAAATTGTAGTTACACGTAAACCTCTATTTTCTAGCTATACACCTAAGCTAGAAGATATTGTTAGAAGATATAAGAGGGATGCCAAAATACTTATCAACAAAATAACATTTTTAAATCTCTGGAGAACACAACCTAAAAGTCAAATATTGACTGAAGGTGAAGTTCGTTTAGACTTACAAGGCTTGGATAACAAAAACTTCAATTATCAAATTCAAGTGGGTGGCCATACTATATCTACAGCATTAATCGAAAGAGGAATTGCAGATATTTCAAGACAGTCTGAGCAAGTATACGCCATTAGAAAAATTAAGTCGGCATTCCAACAGAGTTTAGATGATAGCCATATTTATCAAGTGAGTTTTAGATCTGGGTTCGGGGCTAATTTATTAACTCTGTCCTCAGAGGATGAAACACCAGCAGTTTTAGGATCCTTCGACTTCTTAGATAAAGACGCAGATCATCCACATTTTGATGACGCCTCTCTAGCTTCTGGATCCGCATTCTCTTTGAGTGCCACCTTCTCATTTGTTACCCGTAATACTAGAGAGCTAAAAAATACTGTAACATGTTCTACAGCATCTCATTCATTATATCTTCTGCAAATAGATAAAACTGCTACTCCAAAACAGCTAAAATTAGACCCTGAATTTATTCAGTGGGTAGAAAAAATAGATCCCGATAAACCAGATAGTATTGATGCGTTTATCTTCCAAGTGGGTACGCACTACACTACTGGGGTCACTTATGGTGGTTTAGGATTTCAAGTATTAAAAATGACATCAGATCAAGTCGAACAACTAAAAGAAGATGGGGTTACCGTTTCTGCTGCAGCTTCTGACTCATTACTACAAGGGTCTGTGACCAACAAAACAGAATCAGGATACTCATCCTACACAGGAAAGAGTTCGTCGAAAACAGTATTCCTAGGAGGCACTGTACTACCTAGTATGCATGACAATAAGTTAGACTTTAAAGAATGGTCCGAAAGTGTCCCTAAAGAACCCATTCCTCTACAAGTTTCTGTGTCATTGCTTTCAGAGTTAATGATTCCTGACTTCTTCCCCAACATAGATAGCAATTTGCTAAGTAGAAAAAGGAGTATGGTAGAGGAATTCACTAAATTATACTTATATGGTCATCAATCCCCTGTCCCGGCTCCAGGTGCTGAATTCACTTCCGGTGTATATTCCCGTTCATCCTACTTCATGTTACAAGTCGCTGATGCTCCTTTAATAGTCAGCAACCCTTATGTAGGTCAAAGAGGATTTATGCCTTACTTATTCCCTACTTTAAAGGAACAGTCTAACCCACCACTAGTACTTTACTTCCGTATTGGGGACAACGACAATGTTCAAAAAATGTTAAATAACACTTTCTGTTCTATATGTTCATTATTTACAAACAGGGGTGCTTTCGGTGCACAGTTCATGGATTATGATACTATTTCCTTCTATAGTGGCTTCCCTCAAGCTTATCTAGATGATGGTTCTAACTTAGATGATTGCGGATTTGAAATCGAAAAGCTAAGTGCGGATGACCCAGTAATTCGTGATGGAGACCGAGTTCGCTTTAAGCATACGAGTAGTGACCAATACCTAGCTACGTTTAGTAACAAGGACGGAAGACAAACGCTCACAAGAACTCCAGAAAAAAATAGTTCTGTTTTCATCATCAAGCGAGTCAGCGTGAACTAACCTTGTTCGGCGCACTCCAACTCTTCCTTAGAAAATCCTCTAAGGAAGAGTTAGCTCTTCTATTCTACTTCCGAAATGATGAGGATATATTCTCCCATCTCTTCTGACCTACATCTACAAGGTCGTGGGGGCTGTACTTTTGGTCCACGCTTGCTCAACAATTTTAGTTTTTGCAAAGTTATTAATTCTTCTAAATTAAGGCGTATAAGTTCCTCCGCAGATTCTCCTTCTAAACTATCAAGTCTCTCTCTGCAAACGCTTGTAAATTGCAAGTTTGGAAATCCTGAGACACGAAATACGATCTCGTCTGTTGCACATAATACGTTTTCACCACTCCTCTCGCAAGGGTATACCTTGTATCCGAACGAGTATAATTCAGATCGCGTCTTTCTAGAACGTATGGTATTATGAATATCTCGTAGACGAACTAAATCCTGATTCTTTAAGGGTGGCATACAAAAATCCGCTGCCTCAACTTCTGCTTCAGAATACATACTATTGACATTAGATCGACGTTGAGAAAAAGATCTCCATACCGAATCATAAAAATTATCAGCTCCTGATTGTAGTCCTGTGTATTTCAAATACAAAGCTATTCTAGTTATTACCTTTATAATTAAGAGAACTATAAAAGGAATCACTAGCAACTTCAGAATCAAATTAACGAATTGTTCGCGACTAGATTTTTTAAATTTGACCCTCTCATAAAGCAAATAGCCTTCCGAATTGATTTGATCAATCAAAAGACAATTATTCACACAACAACAATCTACAGAAGAGTCTATAACGTTGATAATACTTTCTAATACAGGAGTCTTGTTATATGAAGTTTTGAGATTCTGAAGAAAAGATTGTGAAAAAACTATACGTTGAAAAAATGATACTGCCATAAATCCTACCTTTTATAGCCACCAATTTTCAAAACATATTAATTGAAATCTCTCAAACCTAATAACTACAAAGAAATATCAAAATAATTTATCGAAAAAAAAGTAACGCTAGGCGACTAAATAATTTTTAAACTATTTAAAGAAATTCAATAAAGATTGAACTCTTCACTATTTATAGACGTCTACTAAAAAAATCGCCCTTTTATACCACATTATTGCAAGAAAATTTTTCAAAAACAGACGAGATGGATAGACAGGTCCAAAGTTCCCCGAAAACCAAAGTATTTTATCTGAAAAGAAATATTAAAAACAGTGGAATAATCTATAATTGAAAGATTTCGGACACTTATTACATCGATTTTTTACAAACAGAATAGGGATAGTAATCAGTTGCTCTGAATAGTTATGTATGCTTGGTGAATATCACGTATGCTTTGCCCATTTGCTAGAAATGTCGTGTTAAGATAATCCTCTGCAAAATCTTTATAACCAACAATACCATCCCAAACCATTTGATAGTAAGATCTTAATGGTAAGATATCCCTAGATAAAGCATCAAATGCTACCCATGCAAAGGCCGTATACTGCTTTGTTCCCACTGGATAGGGTGAGATATTGACAGGAACAAGCCAATAAATTTTTTCTCTTTGACGACAGGCAACAAAATCATCCTCATTAATAAACAAAAGAACAGAATTACATCTACTACCTATAGATGGCCTGATATTGAGAACCGCGCTCTCAGGAAAATCACATTTTTGGAAAAAGATCGCGTAATCTAAATTAAAGACTCTTTGATAATCATGTACCCAAACATAATCAACGATTATATAGTCGCTTATTGTTTTCTTAGCCGATTCAAGATTCATCAAACTCCCATAAGCTATCATAGGAATATAAGAAGATTCTGGGTTTAAATGAGACTGAATTTCTTTCCAAATAGCCCTTGATTCCTTTTCAGTCTTAGATACAATAATCGGGTTTTCGCACTCTTTTGACATAATCTGTGATACAGTATATGCAGGAGGGTAAGGTGCAAGATTATATCGAGAAACAAAAATAGGATAGCAATCTTCAGAACTCTGGGAGAGCTCTATACTGTTCGAAAACAAAACAGAGAGAAATGGAGAAACTATAAGCAGAAACAAGACTGTAACTGAACGAAGTAAGAAGCTGGGCATATGCTTAACTTAAGCTAATTTACCAACCCCCCACTCCAAATTAAAAGATCAATCAATAGCTCTTAAAATAAAGAGTTTCCTTCTGACAACAACTGATCAACATAATTTATGTCATAATCAGAATTTACAAATTTAGGATTGTCTAACATGAATTGATGAAAAGGAATCGTTGAATGTACGCCGCCAATATGAAATTCTTTTAAAGCTCGTTTCATAATAGCGATGGCTTCGTTACGATCTCTTCCTTTAGTAATTACCTTAGCGATCATGGAGTCATAATACGGAGAGATGTTATATCCACTATAACAAGCTCCATCTACACGTACAGCAGGGCCTGCCGGAGGTAAATAATAATCCAGTTGCCCTGGAGAAGGAGCAAAATTATTACTAGGATCTTCAGCATTGATTCGACATTGTATTACGTGTCCCGTGAAAGTAATACTCTTTTGTTTCCATGGCAATTTATTACCCATCGCTACACGGATTTGCTCTTTGACTAGATCAATACCCGTGACCTCTTCAGTAATCGTATGCTCGACCTGAATACGAGTATTCATCTCCATAAAGTAAAATTTCTTATCTTTATCAAGGAGAAATTCCACAGTCCCTGCAGAATAATAGCCAGCACTTTTTGCTAAATCAACAGCTACCTTACCAACCCGAGAACGAAGTTCTGGAGTTAAAATAGGACTAGGTGTCTCTTCAATTAGCTTCTGACGACGGCGTTGAACAGTGCAATCACGTTCACCAAGATGAACATAATTTCCATGTTTATCACCTAAAATTTGCACCTCCAAGTGACGAGGATTTTCTATAAGCTTCTCGATATAGACACTTGGGTTATTGAATCCAGCCTCTGCTTCAGATCTTGCTGCAGAAAACGCTCGATAGAACTCATCCTTCTCTCGAACGATACGAATACCACGGCCTCCACCACCAGCAACAGCTTTAATAACAACAGGGAAACCTATTTTTTCAGCAATTTTAAGACCTTCAGCTTCGTCCTGTACGACACCATCAGATCCAGGAATAACTGGGCATTTGACTCTCCTTGCTAATTGCTTAGCAGCAACTTTATCTCCCATAGTTGCGATAGAATCAGAACTTGGGCCTATAAAAGTTAGGCCACAACTTTCGCATATCGATGCGAAGTTTGCATTTTCACTTAAAAAACCATAACCAGGATGGACCGCATCAGCACCTGTAATCTCACAAGCAGCCAAAATATTTGCTATTTTTAAGTAGGACTTAGCTGCATGCGGCTCACCAATACAAACAGCTTCATCAGCCAATAAAACATGTAGTGCTTCTTGATCAGCTAGGGAATAGACCGCAACAGTAGACAAGCCTAGATCATGACACGCACGTATGATACGTACTGCAATTTCCCCTCGATTAGCAATTAATACTTTCTTCATTACTCAGACTTGACAATACGGAATAGTTTAGAACCAAATTGTACAGGATCACCATTAGTAATTAATACTTCGACGACTCGCCCTGACATTCCAGCTTTCACCTCATTCATCACTTTCATTGCTTCTACGATACATACGATGCTATCTTCAGAAACCATGTCCCCAGGTTTAACAAAAGGAGGGGAATCTGGAGATGGTGCACTATAAAAAGTGCCTACCAAAGGTGAGCTAATGAAATCACCGGAATGCTGTTTCACTTCAACTTCTGGAACTTCAGAAACACAATCCTTCGGTGATACTTTATGTGGATCTGTCGGGATTGGACGCTCCTGAGAAAATCCAGCAAAAAGCCTACTATCATAGAAGAGAGGATCTTGGCTACTCCTTTCTCCTGTCTCTCTCTCCAATTCAAGCTCTAAACCTTCTCGTTTTATAGCGAAACGCTTCATGCTATTACGTCCCATAGCAATCATTAGCTTTTCGATTTGTTTTAAATCCATACCTACTATTCTCTTGGTTCTCTACCCCAGATTAGTTAAACACGCTGAATATATTCACACGTACGCGTATCAATTTTTATAACATCACCGATTTCCACAAACGGTGGGACCATAACTTCCACTCCTGTTTCCAATAACGCCTTCTTCGAACCCGACGCCAGGCAAAGAGAATCCCCAGGAAAATCCGTCTTAGATACCATAAGTTCTAAAAAATGTGGCAATTCCACGGAAAACACCACATCTTCATGAACCATAGCAGAAACCGTAACCCCCGCTTTCAGGAAAAGAAAATTATCTTTCATAATTTCTTTGGAAATGTACATCTTTTCATAATTTCCTAAATCCAGAAAAAGATAACTTTCACCTTCGGGATATAAGTATTCTAGGTTTCTAGCTTCAAATTGAGCCTCTTTGATCTCCTGGCCTATTTTGAAATTTCTTTCAACAATAACATCAGAATCCGTGGCCTTAAGAGAGGCCTTAATAAAAGAATCTCCTTTGTTCCCTGTTACCTTAGATACAGAAACAACCTTATATAGACCGTCCTTTGTAGAAATAAACATCCCCACAGAGAGCTGGCTACTCAACACCATGATCTTCTCCTTTAAGTAGCGCGACTTTTTCTTGCATGCTAATTATATCGTTCCGAAAGAAATACGAACCCGCAACAACAATATCCGCACCGGCTTTTCGACATAAATTAGCCGTGCTATCATCTATCCCCCCATCAACTTCTATCAAACAACTCCCTTCCAACCCCAAAGTAGTTCTTGCTTGCTTTACAAAACGGACCTTATCAAGGGTATTTTCCAGAAATGCCTGCCCACAGAAACCCGGGTTAACAGACATTAATAAAACAACATCACAATAAGGTAAGAAAGAGGGTATAAACTCCATAGAAGTTTCCGGAGAAAAAGCTAGACCAGCCTCAACCCCACACTTTTTGATATACAACAAGAGATCCTTAAGATTTTCTTCAGCTTCAAAGTGAACTATAATCCTGTCCGCGCCAGACTGTACAAAAGATTCCACAAAACCAAAGGGGTTATACATCATAGCATGAACTTCTAAAAAAAGATCCGTAGACCGATTAATAGCTGCTATGATTCCCGGACCAAAAGTAAGATTAGGAACAAAATGGCCATCCATCACATCAATATGAACGAAGTCAGCACCCGACTCCTCTATCCTTTTTGCTTCCAACCCTATACGAGTAAGGTCCGCCCCCATAATAGAAGGAGCGACCTGCAGAAAACGCTGTTTAACCACCTATGCCAATCCCAAAATTCTCTTTAACACTAGCATGCCACCTAAACAATACAAACACGAGTGGTAGCAAATAAGCCTTTGAAAGAAACCTGTCCCGCCTAAAACGAGATTAGAAAGCTCAGGCATCTCTGCACTATGAGTCCCAAGAGCTCAGAAAACCCTCTATCATAAAAACCAACTAAGAGTTTATATCAAGAGGTCTTCCCTATAACTTAAGAACCGACTTCGTCCTCGCACTGTTCTATCCCAAACATGAGAGGTGAAACCAAAGCATAGCGTCATTTAGGTGATAACTACAAGAAAAACTTGAGACTAATTTCTTCATAAACAAGCAATAACTTTCCTAATCTTTTTAATAACGGGCTAACCAAGCTATTCATAAAGGCGATTTTTCTGGTCTCCTCCTATACGTATCTACATAGCAACGCGACAATTTCTTAGAAAAGTTAACGTATATGTACCCAGCATAAAATAAATTATTGAAATCTATTAATGAATATAATCTTAACAATCTTGGGTATCAAACATCTTGATTTATAAGACAATGAGTAGATAATCTTCTCGACTTTTCAAAAAAAAATTCATGGACTAATAATGTCATCGCCTTTGAATAACTCAACTATACCATCCTTGTCTTTCCAAAATACGTCATGCCATCATGCGGGAGATAAATCCTGTCCGTATGCAGTGCCTTCCAGTGTTCATAATGCAGAAATGAAACTCTCGACGTTAGAAAAAGTTTTACGAGTTGCTCAAATCACAGCGCTATTGACACTACTTGGATTAGGGATATTAGCTATAGGGTGCGCTTGCTCTTGCGTAGCTTTACCAATTGGAGCTGCTGTAACAATGATCAGTATTATGTTATTATCATTCGTTATCGTATTACTTGCTTTGGGTAGCAGTAGTTCAGCAGCAATTTATAGAAAAATGCAAACTGGGTTACAAGTGCTGCACCGTGAGAATGTCCGTTTAAACACGGAAATAAGTAGTTTGCAAAATACAAATAACGAACTTAAATCCCAACTAGACCAATTAAAACTTCTACACAGTACTTTAGAATCATTTGGAAATAAATTAGAAACTCATACTGGAGACTTTGGGGATCTTGTCCGAAACTTCCAAGAAGAAGTAGAACGTTTTAAAACCATCGGGGATAAAGTAGACGACACCTTACAACCATTTTTACGATTAGCAGAGTCTATGAGAGCTACGTTCTCGCAAGAAAGTGTTACTGCACTCACCAATACAGTAGCCGAACTACGTGGCCAGCTATCACTTCTTACAACAGTGCTTAACAATATGCGAGAACAAGCTGAACAGCAAAGAAAAGAGTTAGATTTTTTATCAATTAAAAAACTAGAGCTAGAAGAGTCAGTAAAAGATCTAAAAGGCACAATAACTTCCTTAAAAAAAGTAGAAGCCAGCCTAATAGCTCATGCTGCTAACCTCGAGTCTATGTCATTGCATTCTACAAACCCAGAGTCTACCGCATCCCCAAACAACACAACTAGCTCGACATCACAAGTAAACACCCACTGGTTTATCCCATAAAGTATAAAATACTATGTTAATTTGTTTCGGTTTCTTACAGAAGATCTGTAGGAAACCATTTATCGACTAGATACTTGCTACATATCCCCGTGTACAGTGTTTCTCTTGTGCTTTTTCCTATCACTAAGGTAAATTACTCTGTATGCCAAAAAAATATCCCATAAAAAATAAGAAATTCCCACCATATGATCAGAAAACTCAAGATACTTCTTGGGAATCTGTTGCTAATGATTACCATAAAACCGTTAAAGAAGACGGGCATTACTATCATAAAAAAGTGATTCTTCCTAATCTTCTCCCCTTACTTTCTCTAACTCCTGATTCCTCTGTTTTAGACATCGGGTGTGGGCAAGGAATTTTAGAAAGAGCGATTCCGCAAGCTTGTGACTATCTGGGCATTGATCTGTCTTCAAGTTTATTAAAAATAGCAAAAAAACTTAGTTGTGTTCATAAACATCAATTTCTTCTTCATGATCTAACGCTTCCTTTGAAGAAGGAGCTAGGACGACAGTTTTCTCATGCTATAGCAATATTGTCTTTGCAAAACATGCAAAACCCTGAACTAGCTATTGCAAATACTGCTAGTTTATTAAAAGATGGTGCCAAATTTTTCTTAGTCCTTAATCATCCCTGTTTTCGTATTCCTAGAGTATCATCTTGGGGATACGATGAATCTAAAAAACTAATATTCCGAAGGCTTGATCGCTATCTCTCTCCTTTGAAAGTTCCCATTGTTGCCCATCCAAGCAAAAGTGATTCTGCAACAACAGTTTCTTTTCATTTTCCTTTAGCTTATTGGGCCCAGAGTTTGTTTAAACACAATTTTGTAATAAACAATATCCAAGAATGGACTTCACCAAAAATATCAGCAGGAAAACGGGCAAAAGCAGAAAACTTTAGTAGAAAAGAATTTCCGTTATTTCTTTTGATTGCATGTACTAAATTAACATAAACAAAAGTCACAACTCTTAGAATTAAAAGTTAGATTTTATTAAAATAAGAAAAAGTCTAATTTTTTTAATTTGTATATGTTTCGAAAACTCCTTTTATTTACAAAAAAGAAAAAAAATCTCCAGGGAGACTTCGCAACCATTATATTCTTAAATCTTTATTATTATCTCCTAACCTACTTATGTGCAATGAAACTTCGAAAGAAGCTTGCGTTATAAGTTATTATGGATTGTTTAGTTGCATCCCTATATTGATGTTTTTTCTTAGACTATCTCAACACCTGTTTTCCAATTTAGACTTCAAAGAATGGTTACTTCTTAAATTCCCAGATTATAAAGAACCTATTCTAGCTATAGTAGATACAGCTTATCACTCAACAGCAAGTAGCATAGGTCTTGTGCTGCTTGGTAGTTTTTTTGTATTTTGCTGGGCAGGCATCCTTATGCTTCTGTCTCTAGAAGATGGGCTAAATAAAATATTTCGCGTAGGACACACTTCAATATCTATTCAACGTTTAATCGCTTATCTAGTGATTACATTAATTAGTCCTATGGTATTCATTATTTTCTGTGGTTCATGGATTTATATCACACAAATAATGCCAACCCAGTACTCACGCATATTTTCACTAAACTATTCGATGACAATTCTATATGTAATCTCTCAAATGCTTCCGTATTTTCTAATCTATCTAACATTATTTTGTTGTTATGCGTTTTTACCTAGGGTATCTGTACAAAAAAAGTTTGCCCTAATCTCAGCATTAATTATTGGCAGCGTGTGGGTGGTTTTTCAAAGATTATTTTTTATTCTTCAGTTTCACCTATTCAACTATAGTTTTACCTATGGAGCACTGGTAGCTCTACCCTCTTTTCTCTTGCTTCTTTATTGTTATGCCATCATTTATCTCTTCGGTGGAGCCTTTACATTTCTGATGCAAAATCAAGGCTTCCATTTTGAATATGCCGGGAAAAAACCTCTGCCAGATTCGTACTTTAAAGCAACCATTTGCATTTATTTACTCTCCGTTATTTTGAAAAATTTTGACAAAGCTCTACCTTCTCCAACAGAACAGAGCTTGGCAAAAGATTCCAAAATTCCAATAGGTGAAATCTCCCAATCTTTAAATATTTTAGAAAAAGAAGGTTTAATTATTACCCATAATAATAATCTTAAACCTGCCTTCAATATCTCTAACCTTACCATTCAACAAGTGTTAGATAAATTATTCAATTTATCAGAGTTATTACATGCAGATCACAATGCTACGATTAGAAATATTCAGGAAAGATTAAAACATGTTTTTCATGAAGGAACTCAAAGTTCTTATAATATGACACTTTCGGAGCTTTCTAAGAAACTAAAATGAAGCGCATATCCTGGTACAAATCTTTCATAATCTTCTTCGGTATTGGTTTTCTGATATCTTTTTTAAGCCTTGTTCCTACGATATTATCTAAAGGATCAGGGAAATACTTATTCCTTACTCTGCTAAACAAGGAAACTGGCCTAACCTGTCATGTTGATGAACTTAGTTTATCTTGGTTTGGTCCACAATCTGCTAAAAAAATTAAAATTTTTGGGAAAAATAAAGAGGCAGAAACATTTATAGCAGAAAAAATAGACATACAAGGTTCTTTGGTACGTCTTCTTTTATACAGACAACCTAAGGGAATCCATGTATCTGGCTGGCATTTAGAAGTTGACGAAACCCTATCTATTGATAATCCCTCCGTTGAAAATCTGGACCCAGGTGCTTGTGCCTCCTACTTAAAAAATAGTTCCGTATTACTAGAACATGGATCTATTACAATGCACACCATACGAGGAACGACTCTTACTTTATCGGGATTTTATTTTGAGAAGACTCCTCATAAACTTATCATTAAAGGTTTGATTAAAGAAAGAGAAACAACAGGAAGAATCTTAGTAGAAAGTTCGTTTGCGCCTAAAGTGGACATTTTAGCCCAACTAGATAATGTCCCCTTATCATTTTTTAAGCTCTTTATAACTTCGTCATTTTTTGACCGCATCCTTTCAGAAGAAGAAGCTATTAATCTACAAGCTACTGCAGAACAAGACAATGGACAAATTTTAATGACAGTGAAAGCAGAGGGAAGCGAAACAAAAGCGAATCTCAAAGGATATATTCACAACTCATCTTTTCATATCATTGAGGGCAGCGGTTCTTTTATAGAACTTCAGCCTAAAATTTCTTCTTTTTGGTGCTCAGAGTTCCTCTCATTACCTGGCAGAGCACGAAGCGACCGCGCCTATATCCGAATAGAAAAAGCAAACATACCTCTGGATATCGCAAGATGGAAGCACTCTGAACTATCAGCAAATATGATTTTGCCTGAGATATACTTAGATACACCCGACCCTAATCTTTCGATACAGATGAATGACATTGAAGTAGGGATTAAAAAAACATCCAGATTCTTAAATGTGCGAGGAGCCAGTACACTAGCACTAGGGGGATCCTCTCAATCTCACGTCCGTGGCTTCCTATCTATGGATAGTAAAAAAAAGAAAACAACATTCTACCTGCATCAAGATATTTTGCCACACACATATATAAGGGCTTTATTCCCTGCCCCATTATCCATAAATCTGCCTTTAGAAGTCTCTTACTATTCATTGGAAATGCAGGGAGAAAATAAAAATGGGCATATCCTTATGGACGTGCTCCTGAATAATCCTTTGTTAAAAATGAGTTGTTCTTTCTCAGGAACATGGCCGTCATTACTATTTCAAGGACAAGGGTCCTATTACTTAACCGAGAACTTAAAAAAGAAATTTTCTCAAAATTTTTCTCATGTAGAAACTATATTTTCTGGGAAAATGCAAATCCTTCAACATTTATATTTCCCAAAACTTTCAGGGAAAATCTCTGCAGGAGAAAATGAACTCTTCTTTCATGCAAAATTAGGCAAACCAAATGAACCTATAACCAGGACAACATGTTCCTCACTTATTCATGGAAAAATTTTTCTATTTCCACTACGAGTAATTTCATCTAAACTAGCCCCGCTACAAATGACCAAGGGGACTTTCTCTCTACATACAGATGGGAGTAAGTCATTAGCAAAAGGAAATCTACAGATCTTAATAGAAGATCCAGAAAATCCTACCTTAACTCCATCAAGAATTCTGCTCCCCAATTTATTGATCTCCTGTGCGGATTCTTCCAAGGATATTGCGGGAAATAATATCGCGTTACAAGCTTCTGGTGAAGTCATCGACTTTCCTATTGATCGTCTATTAAAACTTCAAAATAAAGAAGCAAAATTATCCACTTATGTAGGAGTAACTGGCGATATGTCGTTCTCCATCCACTATAATACGAAAGATGAGGACCGTTTAGTATTGTTGTCCTCGTTCAAAACAGAGGCCTTAAAAGGTGATGTGAAATTGGTAATGGATGAAGATATGTTATTGTCATCCAAAACAGAAGGAACATTAGAATGGGAAGTATCTCCCGAACGGTATCAATCTTTCTTTTCTAATGCATCATGCTTACCCTCTTGCCTACTGCATAGAACAGCGACAACCCGTCTTGAGATATCTAAAATATCCTGTGCTGATCAAAAAACAGGATTATCATGTCTTTCTTTATTAACCGAAGGTGGGTTTTCTGGATATTTGACATCTAGTCCTTTGATTTTCTATGACCATACTTCAAAAGATACTTTCATTATTAATAATTTTTCTGGATCTTTGAAATCCAATAACTTGGATACAAAAATAGAGTACGATTTAAAAGGTACCTGCCTATCTGCAACACAGGATCATAAACTACCAGCAGAATTATCGATTCAAGGTTCTTTTGAACACCTATTAACACCTTCACAAAGGATATTTTTACAAAATGCAGAATGGCAAAACATCCCCTCCTCTTTTATTACGGGTATTTTCCCTATTTCTCGCGCTGTAAAAACAAAAATATCCTCACTAGCTGGCCCCAGAATACATGTTTTCATTAAAAATGAAATTTCTCAAGGCACAGGACCAGTCACCATTAAAGTAGATTCTGCTAATTTACAAGCTTATATTCCCCTAGTGTTGACCGAAAAAGCCATCCTCCTTAATGACAATCTTACAGCAACTCTGCAGATTAATGAGGAAATTAATAAAGCGTTTTTACAAGAATTTAACCCCTTAATTTCAGGCAGCGCGTATTCACAATACCCTGTACTATTGCACGTAAGTAAAGAAAACTTTTATCTTCCAATACGCCCCTACTCTTTCGAAGAGTTCAGAATACAATCTGCATTTTTGGATTTTGGAAAAATTTCGATTGCAAATTCGGGCACTATGTACGATTTATTCCAATTTCTAGACATAGAAGAAAATAAACAATTCGTCGAGTCTTGGTTCACACCTATATTCTTTTCAGTACAAAAAGGAAGTATTATCTGTAAAAGATTCGATGCTTTAATTGATAACAGGATCCGCTTAGCCCTCTGGGGAAAGACCGACATTATCAGAGATCAGATTCACATGACTTTGGGAATCGACCCAGAAGTTATAAAAAAGTACTTCCATAACACATCATTAAAAACGAAAAATTTCTTTCTAATTAAAATACGCGGATCTATCGCATCACCAGAATTTGACTGGTCATCGGCTTATGCACGCATCGCACTACTCAAAAGTTACACAATAGCAGGCCCATTCAATAGCTTGGCTGACAAGTTATTCTCGTCTCTAGGCGACTCTACTCCCCCACAAACTGTATCACCCTTACCTTGGGAAGAAGAGAAGGAAAATGAAAAAGCAAAATATAATCATTAGCTTTTTTTAAATATTTGGAGTGCACTTATCAAAGTATGCATACAAGGGATGATCGCGTTCTAATTCACCGTTTTCTGAATCATAGCTACCAATAATAGACCCGTTCTCTACAAGATAAACCTTGTCTAAACAACGTTTTATAAAATACATATCGTGAGTAGATATTGCTAATGTGAGTTTTCGTTCTTTTAAAGATTCTAAAAGCTTCTCAAATGCAGAAGTAGAAAAAGGATCTAATGCAGAAGTCGGTTCATCAAAAAGAATTGTACGTTTATTTAAACACAGAGCTCTCGCAATAGCAACACGTTGTTTCTGCCCTCCAGATAATTCATGTGGATAACGATCGAATAAACTTTCGATTTCTAGCATCTGCAATAGAGTATGGGTTTGATCCAATGCTTCTTCTTTACTTTTCCCTTGCACTATCATCTGCGGATGAACACAATTCCCAAGCACGGTCATGTGTGGAAATAACTCTGGTTGTTGAAACACTAATGCAGGAGATTCCCCCTTAATAATGATTTCTCCATAACTAGGCTTAATAAGCCCGGCTAAGCTCCTAAATATAGTTGTTTTTCCAGAACCACTTTTTCCTAAAAAAAATGTTATTCTTCCCTCTTCTAAAATAAAAGATATATCTGATAACACTTCCCTATCTTTTATAGAATAAGTAAGATGCTCTACTCTAACTGTCATACTTCTTTTTCCTCTCAGCAAATCTAGCAATATAAGCGAATGCGGAAGTCATAAGTAAATACAACCCAGCCGTAATTGTATACATCTCCATAGGATTCAATTCTCTAGCAACGATATCACGAGAAACCTTAGTCAGCTCCGGCACCCCAACAACCATTAAAATACTGCTTTCTTTAATCAAAGTAATAAATTCATTAGTTAAAGAGGGAAGGATATTTCTAAGAACTTGAGGATATATTATGTAGATAAAAATCTGATGCCTTTTATATCCCAAAACTTTAGCAGATTCCCATTGTCCTAAAGATAAAGCATTAATTCCTCCACGAACACTCTCTCCGAGGTAGGCAGCAGAATTAATACTCAAAGCAATTAGTCCGGCAACTAAAGGAGAAGGATCTAGTTTACTTATTGAAGGAAGACCAAAATATATAATTAAAATCTGAATAAATAAGGGGGTGCCACGAATAATATTCACATAGGCATTACCTATACAACGAAGAGTACGAGACGAGCAATAGCGAGAAGTTACCGTACCTATAGATAAGCCCAATATGAACCCGAATACTATAGAAACACTGCTGATAAACAAAGTATACGCACATCCACGCAGAATGAGTCTTTCTATAAACAAAGGAACACCATAGGATGCATATTTATTAGAATAAATTCATAATTATGCGGTCAAGACAAGAAAATACGCAAGAAGTTTCCGATTTCTTTGGATAATATGGCGATTTTATCCTCTTGGATCGGGGATACGAAGATAGTATCATCCCCCGCAAGGGTTCCTAGAATTTTTTTAGAAAATTCTTTGTCAATTAGTCCCGCAATCCAAGAAGCAGAACCAGGAGCAGTGCGGACCACAATTAAAGAATTATTATGATGCACTGCGAAAACTAACTTATGAAATCGAAGATCATCTTGAGAGTGGGGTAGAGAATAATAGGCCCCATGTTCTGTGGACTTCCTAATTGCACCCACCTTACGCAACCAACGAGATATGGAAGATTGGGTGATGTCTATACCAAGAGAGCCAAGTTTAATACAAATTTCTTCTTGCGTTGCAGCTCCCTCTTGCATTAGAATTTCTTTTAGCCTTTCTCCTACGTCCGTTTTCTTTTCCATCTAGTTTCCTCCAACTTTTCCTTGCCGATATTCTGATCTCCCCTCTACTATTGTTCGGGTAAGTTATGTCTGCTTTTTTGGTTGTTTATGCTCACATTAGGCTTAGAAAGCTCTTGCGACGAGACTTCTTGCTCTCTGATTTCTTCCCATAAAGATATACTAGCAAATGTTATAGCATCTCAAGACATTCATGCCACTTATGGAGGAGTCGTTCCAGAGCTAGCCTCTAGGGCTCATCTTCATGCATTCCCTCAGGTAGTTTCTCACGCTCTGAAAACAGCCGGGGTTTCGTTAAGTGATGTCGAGCTTATATCTGTCACACACACACCTGGTCTCATCGGTTCTCTTGCTATTGGAGTAAACTTCGCCAAAGGGTTAGCAACAGGATGCCAAAAACCACTTATTGGTGTAAATCACGTAGAAGCTCATCTTTATGCAGCTTATATGACTTCAGACCAAATAGAATTTCCTGCAATAGGGTTAGTTGTGTCAGGGGCTCACACTTCAGTATTCCTTATGGAGAACCCGATTACTTACAAGTTAATCGGGAAAACTCGAGATGATGCTATTGGGGAAACGTTTGACAAGGTAGCAAGATTCTTAGGCCTACCCTATCCCGGAGGTCAGTTAATTGAATCCTTTGCAACACGAGGTTCTGAGAACACCTACAAATTTTCTCCCAGCAAATTGCCAGGATACGATTTTTCCTTTAGTGGTTTGAAAACTGCTGTACTCTATGCTATTAAAGGCAACAATAGTAATCAGCGTACCCCTATTCCAAAACTATCAGAACAAGAAAAATATGACCTTGCAGCTTCATTTCAAAAAGCTGCTTGCACAACGATTGCGCAAAAACTTTCGTCTATTGTAAAAGAATTTTCTTGTAGATCCGTCTTAATAGGAGGCGGTGTTGCGAATAATAGATATCTTCGCAATTTACTACAGAAAGCTACGGATTTACCAATATTCGCTCCCCCCCCATCGTTATGTACAGATAACGCCGCAATGATTGCTGGTTTAGGAAGAGAGCTTTTTCTGTCAAATCATTTACCTTCGAGAATAACTCCATGCGCAAGATATCACTGGGAATCTGTTTCAGAATCTGGATCTCCTCAGCTTTCTTGCTAACTAGTTGCAGTGCCACCCGATCTTCATCCGGAGAATTAGTGGTAAATATGAAAGATGATCCTAGATCTTTGGACCCAAGAGAAGTTCGCCTGCTTTCTGATATTAATCTGATTAAACATCTCTATGAGGGGCTTGTTCAGGAGATCCCTGGAACGGAAATTCTAGAACCCGCATTAGCAAAAAGTTATGAAATTTCCCAAGATAGAAAAACATATACCTTCAAACTAAGGGAAGCTTTCTGGAGTAATGGGGATAGGATTCAAGCTCAGGATTTCGTTGATTCATGGAAACAAATTATTACTGAGGAAATCTCTAGCATCTATACTTTCGCGTTATCTCCTATAAAAAACGTAAATAATATTCAGAAAGGTTTAGCCGAGTTAGATAGTGTTGGATTTTATGCTAAAGATGACACTACTATAATTATTGAATTAGAAGAAGCTACTGCGCATTTTTTACAACTTCTTGCTTTGCCAATTTTCTTCCCAGTACATAAAACACAAAGGCAACGTTCTCCTAATTTACCAATAACAACTAGTGCGTTCTATCCTAAAAAAATCAAACAAAAACAGTGGCTTAAACTTGCTAAAAATCCGCACTATTACAATAAGGACAAGGTTAGCACCCAGAGAATTACTATTCATTTCATCCCAGACCCCAATACCGCAGCGCTTATGTTTAATCAGGGTAAACTCCACTGGCAAGGGCCTCCTTGGGGGCAACCGATCCCTAAAGAAACCCTAGCCCATCTGCAATCTAAAGGGCACTTACATTCTTTTGACGTACTAGGTACCTCGTGGCTTACTTTTAATGTAAATACTCCTCCTCTCAACCATATTAAGTTACGTAAAGCTTTGTCATTAGCTATAGATAAGAACGCTCTAGTGTCAACGATTTTTTTGGATAAAGCAAAACCTACGGACCATCTCTTACCCAGAAATTTGCACACCTATCCTGCGAGCAATATTATGAGCCAACAAGAAAGGGTCCGGTTAGCAAAACAACTATTTCAAGAAGCTTTACAAGAACTTGGAATATGCTCAAAAGACCTAGAAAATTTGTCTATCATCTTCCCCTCAACTTCACCTACTAATGCCCTACTAGTTCAAATGATTCGAGAGCAATGGAAAGAAACTCTAGGATTCGTTATTCCAATTTTCGGAAAAGAATTTTCAGTTCTTCAGTCAGATCTATCTTCGGGAAACTTTTTCCTAGCTACAGGAGGCTGGTTCGCAGATTTTCCTGATCCAATGGCTTTTCTTACTATTTTTGCGGACCCGTTCGGAATTGCTCCATATGTCATTCATCAAAAAGAATTCCAAAATCTCATACACACAATTCAAAAAGAAACAGATCCCCAAAAGCGTGCAATTATGATATCTGAAGCCGCGCTATATCTAGAGAAATTTCATATAATCGAACCAATATATCATGATGCTATACAATGCGCTTTCCATAGAAAATTGAATAATTTAGGTTTTTCCTCAACAGGAGTAGTTGATTTTCGCTATATTAGAGAACCCTGATTCCTTTTTTCAACCCCAAAAAATACCTTTTATTAAAAAGATCAAATACGTAACCTCTATTTCCCTGCAGTGCTCTGATTGCGGTTAATGAGTTGGAATCGGTTTGTTTTATGATGTCTAGGAAATGCTAGATTGAATTCAAGGGATGTGGGCATGGGCCTGCCCCCAGCGATTAGGCTGATGCTTTCCATTAATAAAACCACATGAGTATTTTTTCTCTATGATTCGTAAGTCTTGGCTTGCTTTTGTTTCTCTTCTTCTTCCCCTAAGTAGCTGCCAGTCCGATACTCTGAAGCAATCACAGTCTTTGATCATCGCCATCCATGACGACCCCTCTTCTCTATCTCCTGCAGAAGCCAAGCGCGCTTTGGACTTATCCGTAGCTAAAATGACTTTCGATAGTTTAACAAGAGAGAATACTCTTAGGCCTGATTGCATTGAAATGGCATTAGCTAGTCATTATACTGTATCCGAAGACCTTTTAGAATATACTTTTTTTATTCGTGAGAATGCTCGCTGGAGCAATGGTGCACAAATCACAGCTAAAGATGTTATCGAATCTTGGAGCCATGCTCGATCTTATTCTCCGCATAGTGAACTATTTTCTGGTATCGACTTCTATGAAAGCTCGCCTTTATCAGTTACTATTACTCTAAAAAACCCAAATCCAAAACTACTTCATTTATTAGCATTCCCTGCTTTTTCCATATTTAACCCTCACAATTTGAACCTCTATACAGGCCCATTTCGGGTAATTTCATATACCCCTGGTCACTGTATGCTGCTTAAAAAAAACCCTTACTACTATGACAAAGAAAAATTAAATATTAGCAATATCAGTCTTTTAGTTATTCCTGATATTCATACCGCATTTTTGCTACTCAATAAGAAAAAAATACATTGGCTAGGTCAGCCTTGGCATCAGGGTCTTCCAAAAGAATTAAAAAATGCTCCCCATCTCCACTATGTTGAATATCCAATAGAGGGGACATTTTGGCTCGTGTTAAATACGAAGCATCCAAAACTCAAAGAACTTCAGAATCGCTATAGATTCGCTGCAGCGATTAATAAACAAGCTCTTGTTGATTACGCTTTGCAAGGCAACCAGTTGCCTGCATTCGGAATATCAAGGAATTCTTCTGTACAAATTAACTACCAGATACAGACAAAAATTACTCCGCCAGAAAAGCTTACCCTAACTTATCCTGCAAATATCTTAAGATGTCAGAGAATCGCAGAAATATTGAAAGAGCAATGCAAATCTGTGGGGATAGATTTATTTTTAGAAGGTGTTGAGTACCATGTGTTTAACAACCGAAGAAATATTCACGATTTTACAATTGCTACAGCAACGGGGATCTCCTGCTATCACGGTGCGCCTATTCTTCCTCATGAAGAAAAACTCCTGAAAAATCTAGAGATCATTCCTTTGTATCATATGAGTTACGACTATCTTAGCTCAAAAATTATGGATAATGTAATTTATAATGCTTCCGGTTCCGTTGATTTAAAATATACGTCTCTGAGTAATTAGCGGGAACAAAATTATTTTTATCAACTTCTCCTGAAAAGAGTTGTTTCTGTATATTCTTGGGGGCACAGTTCATATGTGTCGGATTTATGACATATTACACCTTGAGATAAAACAGCTTATGTCTATTAAAACTCTCCGAAAATTTTCCTTTTTGTGCTTCTTATTCATTCCACTAGCTTCAGGATGTCACCAGTTTAAACTTGCTACTTTGCAAAAAGAGTTGCGGATTGGGATGTCCTACGATCCAGTATCTCTCGATCCACGAGCTACCTACTTAAAAAAAGATATTTCTATAGCCAAAGTATTATACGAGGGTATCTCGCGTGAAAAATTAAGCAGCGGAGAAGTTATTTTAGGCATAGCTGATAGCTATACTCTAGATGAGTCAGAATGTACCTACACTTTCCGCCTGAAAAATACTTTTTGGTCAAATGGCGATCCTCTAACAGCCCATGATTTTGAAGCATCTATAAAACAGATTTATTCTAAAGAATTATCTATATCTCAACACAATCTTCTCCATACCATAAAGAACTCGAAAAGAGTACTAGAAGGAGAACCTATAGAGATTCTTGGAGTAAGAGCTATTGAGGATTATATATTAGAAATTCAGTTAGAAAATCCTATAGATAATTTCCTAGAAATTCTCTCCCACCCGCTTTTTTTCCCTGTACATAAATCTTTAAGAGAGCGGTATTGCAATTCTGAAAAGCAAACTATCTACATATCTAATGGCCCTTTTATTATAAGAGAATACCTCCCTCAAAAGCATCTTATTGTCGAAAAAAATCCCTACTATCATTCTGAAGAGAAAGTCAAACTTCAATCAATTATTTTTAAAATTGTCTCAGACCCCCATACTGCAGTAAAATTATTTAAGAATAATCTTATTGATATTCTCGGCAACCCATGGATTTCTACAATCCCTAAAGAAATTTTTCTTCACGCCTCTGAAAAAGAGAGACATATCTACCCTGTATGCGCTACATCACTATTAATTTATAATTTACATACCAGTGCCCTTGCTAATAAAGCACTAAGAAAAGCTATCAGTTACTCCATAGATAAGGAAGCTCTTATTTCCCTTGTTAATGTAGGTAGAATTGCAAGATCGTTCATTCCACCAGAGCTCTCTAAATTAACTCCTAATCATCTAACTATGACACAACAAGAAAGAGAACATAAAGCCCGACAATATTTCAAAGAAGCGATGACTACTCTATCGCCAGAACAAATTTCCGAACTGGTGATCATCTACCCCTTTGAGTCAACTGCAGTTTCTTTAGTAGTTCAGGAAATACAACAACAAATAAAGCGCGTTTTAGGAATTCATATCCCCATACAAGGAACAGAGTACTTTTGTTTTTTAGAAAAAAGAAAACAAGGGGATTTTTATATTTCGATGGGCGGGTGGATTGCAGAGTATCTAGATGCGAAAAATTTCTTGTCAACCATAGGGAGCCCAACTGTTTCTGAGGGTTACAGACTCTCTAAATGGGAACACCCTGTTTATAATGATTTAATAAAAAAATATAGCAGTAATTCTTTCTCTGTAGAGGATCAAATTTATGCTGAAGAGTTAATACAAGAAGAGAGCCCAATATTCCCACTATATCATTACAACTATGCATATATTGCTAGGCCAGGGATTACGAATATTTACGCTTCTCCTTTGGGCCACATAGATCTCCGAGGAGTTGAAATAGTTAATTAACTTTGAAACATGAACATAATCTTCTTACATGAAGCAGATTATATAAAACATAGCAAGTATTTTTATTGAAGACCGATAAACATCAGCGTATACTTTATTCCTCATAACGACTACTCGTTGTCATAAAAGAGTCGTGATAAATGATCGTTCTTCAAGGACAGTAATCCCTCCAAAATGGGCATGAGAGACATAATCACAAAAACTACAGCACTCGCGTTCAAATTTTTGTTATCTGCAGGTGTGTTTCTATGTACTGGATGCCATAATCGTATCTCTACTCAAGGAAACAATACCTTAAGAATAGCCATGAGCCATGATCCCATATCTTTGGATCCTCGTTCCGCTTCTTTAAGCAAGGATTTATCTCTTGCCTATGCCCTATACGAAGGATTACTAAGAGATAATGCCGGTGAATTAGTTAATGGGATAGCTGAGAAGTATACAGTTTCACAGGACGGGACAACCTACCTTTTCTTCTTAAAACAAGTTCAGTGGAGTAACGGGGATGAAATTACCGCTTATGATTTCGAAGAATCCATAAAGCAAATCTATCAAAAAGAAGTAGTTTGTTCATCATCAACTCTTCCTTTAATGATCAAAAATGCTCAAGAAGTCATGAATCATCAGCTACCAATAGATTCTTTAGGCATTCGAGCCATCGATAATCATACTTTAGAAATTATTTTAGAAAAACCTCAATCCTGCTTTCTAAATACAGTCGCGCATCCCGTGTTCTTCCCTGTACACAAAACTCTAAGAGATTATTATACGACTGGTAAATCTATAACACTGCCCATAACAAATGGTCCTTTCATTATTAGTAATTACCAACCACAAAATCAGCTGATTTTAAAAAAAATCCTTTGTATCACGACAGAGATAATGTTTCTCTAAATACGATCGTATTTCAAATCGTTCCCGATTCATATACAGCAACACAAATGCTACAAAAAGACCTCATTGACTGGATAGGCTCGCCATGGAGCTCACCAATTTCTAAAGAGGACCAGATGCATATATCTGAAGAGAAATTTCATAGCTACCCTGTCTTAGGGACTATGGCGCTTATATGCAACCTGAACACAAGCCCTTTGTATAATCTCGCATTACGAAGAGCTCTTAGCTACGCTATCGATAAGGCATCCCTCTTACAATTCATAAATAATTGCGAAGTAGCCGAAAGTTTCCTTCCCTGTAATCTTTCTCGATACAATGACTATCCTAAACTGACCACCGAAGAGCGGCGTAAAAAAGCTCAGTTTTACTTTAAGGAAGCTGAAAAAACACTTTCATCCAAGCAAATCTCCGAATTGTCTATTATCTATCCTTTAGAGTCAGGAGCTTTAAACGCTATTATTCAAGAGATACAGCAACAAATAAAGAATGTATTAGGAATACATATCAATATCCAAGGCATGGAATATCACTGCTTTGTAGAAAAAAGAAATCGCGGGGATTTTTCTCTAGCAACAGGAAAATGGATGGCCGATTATCCACAGCCCAGTTCATTTCTCGCAATTTTAGGGAACCTAAAGCAAGATCAACCAACACAATCTCTGACAAAATGGGACAATCCCGAATACAATAACCTTTTATGCAAACTATATTTTTCAAGAGGGGATGAAAATGATCAGCGTAATGCTGAGCATCTTATAGCCGAAGATCTTCCAATTATCCCCCTATATCATTTTAAGTACAGCTACGCTATCAATCCTAAAATCAATAACCTCTATGAGTCTGCTCTGGGGTATATCGATATTAAAAGACTTGAAATTGTTAGGGAGTAAATCTCTAATCTTATTTTTAATTTGCAGTAAAATGTGTTGCTAATTTCATATATCCCATAGTCACTATTGAGATATACTCATTTGGTTCTGGAGTGAAACTCTGCTAACTGTTAGTAAGGAAAACTCATATCCAAGTAGAAATTATTTTATATTGAAGATGAGTTAAGACAAAGATATACTGTCTGGGGGAGTACGGCCTGATCTCATCAGTAAGACTAGCATCAGAAGTACATTAGGGTTGGTCAATTATGTTTCACTATATAAAGAAGCGTCTAGCATTTAACTTGCTTTCTTTATGGGTTGTTCTGACCTTGACTTTCCTAGTAATGAAAAGCATTCCCGGTGACCCTTTTAATGATGAGAATAGCAACACATTATCAGAACACACACTCCAGATTCTAAAGGCCCGGTACGGTTTAGATAAACCCTTACATTATCAGTACATGCAATACGTGAAGTCGCTATTTACTTTAAATTTCGGCAATTCATTAGTTTATAAGGATCGTTCCGTAACTAGCATTATTTCAACAGCTTTCCCTGCTTCAGCTATTCTTGGTCTTGAAAGTTTAGCTCTTTCTCTTATAGGTGGTATCTCACTAGGAACTCTAGCTGCCCTTAGGAGAAAAGGAAAAGGCCGCTATATTATACTCTCATCGATTTTTCAAATCTCCATACCTACTTTTGTTCTAGCTACGATGCTACAATATCTGTTTGCTGTAAAACTTCCTATTTTTCCTATTGCTTGCTGGGGAAATTTTAATCATACAATTCTTCCTGCGATTTCTTTAGCTATTACTCCCATGGCATTCATCACTCAGCTTACTTTTTCCTCTGTATCCTCAGCTTTGAACAAGGATTATGTATTGTTAGCTTATGCTAAAGGTTTATCCCCTATTAAAGTTGTCCTGAAACACATCTTGCCTTATGCAGTATTTCCAACTATTTCTTATGCCGCTTTTTTAGTTACAACCGTGATGACAGGAACTTTTGCTATAGAAAATATTTTTTGCATACCTGGACTAGGCAAATGGTTCATTTGCAGTATAAAACAAAGAGATTATCCTGTGACGTTAGGTTTATCTGTGTTTTATGGAGCCTTCTTTATGTTAGCTTCATTACTATCTGACTTACTTCAAGCAATGATAGATCCGCAGCTTAGATATTCCTATACAAAGAAGCATAATAAAATTGGACATATGGACACTCATCTTACTGCAGATAAGTCTGAATCGTAAGTAAATTACTCATTGTGTTCAGAAAGAAAATTATAAATTGCAACATAATCACGAGCATTCTATGGATATTTCCTTACAACTAACATCACAGACTTTTTGGAAACGTGTAAGGAAAAACACCATGTTTATGTCTGGGGTGTCTTTGCTTGGTGTTCTCGTGTGCTCTGCTATCATCTTGCCTTGGATCTATCCAAACTACGAACAGACCTCTTTAGAACATATACTGCAGCCTCCTGGAAAAGCTTTCCCATTTGGCACAGATTCTCTGGGACGTTGCATGCTGGCACGCACCATTCGAGGAATATGTTTGTCTTTACTTATTGCGATAACCGCAACTCTTATTGATGTGTTTATTGGTTTATTATGGTCGACAATAGCTTTATCTTCTGGAAAAAGGTTTGCCTTTTTTATGATGCGTATTACAGAAATACTATTTTCTATTCCGCGAATTCCTGTAATTATTCTCCTACTGGTAATTTTTAATCACGGTATGCTCCCTTTAATTTTTGCTATGACATTAACAGGATGGATTCCTATTGCAAGAATCATTTACGGACAATTTCTACTCTTGGAAAATAAAGCTTTCGTATTATCCGCTAAATCTATGAATGCCTCCTCTCTTCATATTCTTAGAAAACATCTTCTTCCAAATACTTTCACTCACATTATCTCAACTCTCATCTTTACTATTCCAGGAGCAATATATACTGAAGCGTTTATCAGTTTCTTAGGATTAGGTATACAACCACCCCAAGCCAGCTTAGGGACATTAGTTAAGGAAGGGATAAACGCTATAGATTACTATCCATGGTTATTCTTTATTCCCTCATTCTTTATGATCATTTTATCAGTAAGCTTCAATCTTATTGGTGAAGGGGCTAAAGCTTTGTTTTTAGAGGAAAATACTCATGTCTAAACCAATATTGAACATAGAAAATCTTACTATATCCTCTACAAACCCTTCTAAACTACTAGTCCATAAACTAAACTTAAAAATAGGGAAACATACCAGTCTCGCTTTGGTAGGAGAAAACGGTTCAGGAAAAACAACCATTACCAAAGCTGTCTTAGGATTTCTTCCAGATAATTGTGAAATTCTAGAAGGGGATATTTATTTCAAAAATTACAACCTTGCACAATTTTCCCAAAAAGAGTTCCGTAAGATTCGAGGAAAAGGAATAGCCACTATATTACAAAATGCGATGGGCTCGCTAACCCCTTCAATGCGTGTTGGAGCACAAATTATTGAAACTTTACGACAACATGAAGATCTTTCTAAAAGAGAAGCTCATGCAAAAGCTTTAGATTTACTTTCTAATGTGCATATAGCCAACCCAGAGCATTGTCTCTCCTTGTATCCGTTTGAGCTAAGTGGCGGCATGCGACAAAGGGTTGTTATCGCTATTTCTCTAGCCAGCAATCCAGATCTCATTCTTGCAGACGAACCTACAACAGCATTGGATTCTGTATCACAATCTCAAGTTCTACGTATTCTTCATAAAATACACAAAGACAAGAAAACTACGATGCTTTTGGTAACACATAACCTCGCATTAGTTTCAGAGTTATGTGATGATATTGCTATTATCAAAGGTGGAGAAATTGTTGAAACTGGTTCGGTAAAAGAGGTGTTTTCAAATCCGAAACATCCTTATACATTACGTCTTCTCAATGCTGTATCAAAAATTCCAATACATTCTTCTGGTTCCTCTATCTCTAGTAGAGCTATCACAGAAAATAATGCGTATCAGAGCAAGGGTGATTTATGACCTACCTACTGACTATTCATGACCTATCAATTTCAATACACAAACAACCTATTCTTAGGAATATTAGTTTAAAACTAAAAAAAGGGGAATGTCTTACAGTCGTAGGTGCTAGTGGATCAGGAAAATCTTCATTAGCCCTCTCTATTCTTGGGCTTATTAAAGCGGATAAAGGTGAGATTAATTTCCATGTACATGCAACTCCCAAAGCAAAGGCTATTCAAATCGTATGGCAAGATGTGTGTTCCAGCTTAAATCCCACCATGTCTGTCAGAGATCTAATTTCTGAACCTCTGAACATTTTAGGAATACGCTCCAAGGAAACACAAGAAAAAGAGATTTATAAAGTTTTACAACTTGTTAATCTCCCTATATCAATTTTAAAACTAAAACCACATAAGCTAAGTGGCGGACAAAAACAACGTGTAGCAATTGCAAAGGCTTTGGTATGCCGACCAAGTTTACTTATTTGTGATGAACCTATTTCAGCTCTAGACACTCTAAACCAGGCATTAATTCTTGAACTATTTCAAACAATTAAAGAAAAACACCAGATTACTTTATTGTTTATCACACATGATATGTCTGCAGCTTACTATATGGCTGATAGTATTGCCGTTTTAGACAAGGGGCAACTGGTTGAATATGGGGATAAAGAAAAGATTTTTTCTTCTCCGGAACATCCAAAAACTCAAGATCTTCTAGACGCTATTCCCCTATTTTCCATCAAAAGAGAAAAGTATCTTGATGGGGGCATATTGCAAGAAAAGCTGCTAGTTTGATTAACAAAAGTCTCCATAAGAAACGGTTATGACCTAAAGTTCTTTGTAGTATGTAACCTGTTATGTATACTGCAAGGCGCACCGCTCTAGTTTGGTATGATTTTACTATAAATTCTAAATATAGTGATAATACGGGGCTCTGTCTCAAATTTTAGTGATCTCATTCCAAAAAAGGAATAAGGAGGAATAAATCTCCTTACTTCCGAAAGCATTGACAGAAGAACTTAGCCGTGCTACGACTCATTTAGAATATCCTTTGAAGTGGAGCATCATTGACGATGGAAATTTCCCATATCTTGGAAGACCTTGCGTATGACGAAGGAATTCTTCCCAGAGAAGCTATAGAAGCTGCTATCGTCAAACATTCACAGATTACACCCTACTTACTTCAAATTCTACAAGACGCTACAGAACGAGTTCCTGAAATTATTAACGATGGCAGCTACCAAGGTCATCTTTATGCTATGTATCTTTTAGCACAGTTTCGGGAAACTCGAGCCCTGCCTCTGATTATCAAACTATTTGCTTTTACTGATGAAACGCCTCACGCTATTGCTGGCGATGTTTTGACTGAAGATTTAGGAAGAATATTGGCCAGTACTTGTGATGATGAAACATTGATAAAAGAACTTATTGAAACTCCTGATATTAATCCTTATGTAAAAGCAGCAGCCATTTCCGGATTAGTAAATTTAGTAGGAGTTGGTAAACTCTCCAGAGATACAATTATTCGCTATTTTGGAGAACTACTGAACTATAGATTAGAAAAAGTACCCTCTTTTGCTTGGGATACTCTAATAGCATCCGTCTGTTCTTTACATCCTGGAGAATTGTTTTATCCTATCAGTAAGGCATTTAATGCTGGTTTAGTAGACGCCACCTTCATCAGTATGGAGGACGTGATAAATATCATAAATGAAGAAACTGTTGAGTCCTGTTTTCAAGAACTTTTAGATTCCACAGAACTCATCAACGACACCTTAGAAGAAATGGAAAAATGGTTGGAAGACTTTCCTATAGAACCATAAATCTTCTAAGCTTTTTAAAGTAAAGGGGTTCCATGTGAATAAACAAAAACGTTTCCTGTCTCTTTTATTTCTTACCTTAGTTTTGTTAGGTATTTGGTTTTGTCCTCACCCCCCCGCTATAAATCCTAATGCGTGGCATCTTTTTGCCATATTCACTACGACCATCCTAGGTATTATTTTGCAGCCAGTTCCTATGGGAGCTATCGTAATCATAGGCATTTCAACACTACTATTGACACAAACACTCACTCTAGAGCAAGGTCTTTCCGGTTTTCATAATCCTGTTGCTTGGTTAGTTTTCTTATCCTTTTCTATTGCGAAAGGGATCATAAAAACAGGTCTGGGAGAACGAGTCGCTTACTTTTTTGTAAGTATCTTAGGAAAGAATCCTTTGGGACTAAGCTATGGCCTCGTAATCACAGATTGTTTATTAGCTCCAGCAATTCCTAGTGTTACAGCACGATCTGGGGGCATTTTATATCCAGTGGTCATGGGACTATCAGAATCCTTTGGAAGCTCGCCAGAAAAGGGAACTGAAAGTCTGATAGGCTCATTCTTGATCAAAGTTGCATATCAAAGTTCCGTAATTACTAGTGCTATGTTCTTAACGGCAATGGCTGGTAATCCTCTCGTAGCGGCTTTAGCAAGTAATATTGGTGTTTCTTTAACCTGGGCTACCTGGGCTAAAGCAGCTTTCATTCCCGGAATAATTAGCTTAACGCTCATGCCCATAGTCCTCTATAAACTGTATCCTCCTACCATTACTTCCTGTGAAGAGGCAATTCGCACAGCAAAACTACGTTTGAAAGAAATGGGCCCTTTAAAAAAAGGTGAAAAAGTCATACTTTCAATTTTTATTCTTTTGGTTGTCCTTTGGACATTTGGTGATGTACTTAGGATATCTGCCACTACAGCAGCATTGATCGGATTATCTCTGTTGATTCTTACGAATATTTTAGATTGGCAAAAAGACGTCATTGCTAATACAACAGCATGGGAAACTTTTATCTGGTTCGGTGCGTTGATTATGATGGCCTCGTTCCTTAACCAATTAGGGTTTATTCCTCTTATTGGGGAATCTGTTGCTACCGCTGTTTCTGGCTTATCTTGGAAAATAGGATTCCCAATTCTATTCCTAATATATTTCTATTCTCATTACCTATTTGCGAGTAATACTGCCCATATCGGTGCAATGTATCCTGTATTTCTAGCTGTGTCAGTATCTTTAGGAACAAATCCTATTTTTGCAGTTCTCGTTTTAGCATTTTCCAGTAACCTATTTGGTGGTCTTACCCACTACGGTTCAGGTCCCGCCCCTCTGTACTTTGGCTCTCAATTAGTTTCTGTCAAAGAATGGTGGAGATCTGGATTTATTCTTAGTATTGTCAATATTGTCATCTGGGTAGGATTAGGAACTGTTTGGTGGAAAATCCTGGGAATTATCTAATACTATGCAATTGCAACGGGAAATCTTATTAAGATTTCCCGTTGTTTGGAAAATACAACGCAGTTATCCTGCAGTAATAAGTAGGTAGCGTGCGCCGATATGCATTCTCTTTATAAAGATTTGGACACTTTGGTTTCTCCCGATACCCCTCCTTTAGCAAGGGAGTTACAAAAATCTCCTGATATCTTTGCCACTCCTGATATTCGTCTTTGTTCTCGTTCAAAGAGCGAAGTTTCTAAACTATTTCCGAATACCTATAACAACCCCTATCTTAAATTCAGTCATGAAGAAAGAAAGTCTAGCCATCCTATAAAGGTAGGCGTAATGTTGTCTGGTGGGCCAGCGCCAGGGGGGCATAACGTAATCTGGGGATTATTACACAGTATAAAATCTTTTCATCCTGAAAGTACCCTCTTAGGGTTTCTAGATAACGGCACTGGTTTGATTAATAACCGTACAATAGAAATTTCAGATTCTCTGATGAAGCAATTTTGCAATTCAGGGGGCTTCAATTGCATAGGTACGGGAAGAACCAATATAATTACTGAAGATAATAAAGCAGCCTGTTTGAAAACAGTAAAAAAGTTAAATCTCGATGGTTTAGTGATTATTGGAGGAGATGGTTCAAATACAGCAACAGCTATTCTGGCTGAGTATTTTTCAACTCATTATCCCAAAATCAGCGTCGTTGGAGTTCCAAAAACCATAGATGGTGATCTCCAACATCTCTTCTTGGATATTACCTTTGGCTTTGATACAGCAACTAAGTTTTATTCTGCCATTATCAGCAATATTGCCCGGGATGTCTTATCCTGTAAGGCACAATATCATTTTATCAAGCTAATGGGGCGCTCAGCTTCTCATATTGCTTTCGAATGTGCCCTACAAACACACCCAAATATTACTTTGATTGGAGAGGAAATCGCAGATAAAAATATTCCCCTGAATCAGATCATTCATAAAATCTGCAAGATTATCGCAGATCGCGCTGCCATAGGAAAGTATTATGGTGTTGTGCTTATTCCAGAAGGGATAATTGAATTCATCCCCGAGATTAATAATTTAGTTAAAGAAATCGCAAAAATTTCAGGTGCCGATAACAAAATTTCTGCTCTCTCTCTTGAATCACAGAACTTATTGAAGGATTTTCCCGAATCTATTGTTTATCAGCTTTTAAATGACCGTGATGCACACGGTAATGTCTATGTGTCAAAGATCCCTGTCGATAAGCTTCTCATTCATCTTGTAAATAACTATTTAAAGAAACATTTCAAATCTGTACCGTTCAATGCAACATCACATTTTCTTGGCTATGAGGGCAGAACTGGGTTACCTACGAAATTTGATAATACTTACGGCTATAATTTAGGATATGGATCAGGAGTTTTAGTATACAACCGTTGTAATGGCTATCTGACAGCTCTTGAAGGGCTCACAAATATTGTAGAGAAGTGGAAATTACGAGCGATTCCTATTGTACAAATGTTCACTACTCAAGAAAAATCTGACGGAACCATCCAGCCACTCATTAGAAAACATCTAATTGATATCGGTAGCACAGCTTTTCGGAAATTTAAACTGTACAGAAAAATTTGGGCTTTAGAAGATTCCTATCGCTTCACAGGCCCTGTACAAACAGAAGTTCCCCCCGAAGTTCACGCTGACAACTTCCCACCGCTTATGTTTCTTCTCAACCATGAAGAATGGAAAAAACGTTGTTCTATTTGTCTAGAAATTCCTGATGGTAATTACTAAGTCAAATTAAGGGTATTTCTTTTCCACACGAATTCAAATAGTTTTTGCTCGACTATTTTCTTTTCAAAAATTACATTAAAACCTATAGGTCTCCTACATAGGGATAAGAATCAGATGGAAGCTGTCTGCTCAAAACATGAACGACGCACTATACTTAAGATAAATACCCTAAATAATATAACTACTTTCGGTGTTCTTCATACTCCTCTTACTAGATCTTCCTCTTACCCTCTTGTTATTATTCTACATGGCTTAGCTTCTGATAAAGTGGGCTCCTTACGGTCTCATGTAAGAATATCAGAAATGTTAACAAAGCAAGGCATTGCTTCTTTACGTGTTGATCTTCCAGGACATGGAGACTCTGAGGGGCAATTATTTGATTTTGCCTTTGACCAATATACAAGCAGTGTGCTTGATATTATTAATTACGCTTATAACCTTCCTAATATTGATACGGGTAAGATTGGTATTTTTGGATCTTCCTTAGGAGGCACTTTAGCACTTCTGAATATGCCCGCTCTTCCTTACATTAAAGCCTTAGCAGTTTGGGCTCCTACAATTCGTGGTTCATTATGGTTGCAAGAAAATGCAAATACAGCCAATAGTCGTATCTCTCAAAACACCGCCACAGAACAAATTTTCTATTCTGGGATTCCACTAAATAAAACTTTTTGCTCACAATTCATTGAAATGGACATAATCAAAGAGATCAAATTATTTTCGCAATCTCTGTCTATTTTATATATGCAAGGTCTTAATGATCCTGTTGTCTCTGTTCAACATCAGAAGATTTTTTCCGATGCTATGAAAGCAAGACGCCTTCTTCTCGACATTCATAATTACTCTGAAATCGGGCACTCTTTTGCTCAATTTCCTACAGTTTTTTCCGATCTTATTTCTTGGATAACACATCAACTTAACGTTTAGGAAAAATTGTGGAGCTTTTATCCGTAAACAAAAGTTATTTCGAATTACAACGATTACATTATCGTCCTGAGACTTTACAGTTTTTAAATTCTATTTCCTCTCTTCATATTCGGGAAACGTCATCAATATCTTCCATTTCTTCTGATTTAAAATCCCACATTCCTAATCTGTGCGATATTCCGGAAGTTACCATAGAACCTGGTCCGGCTGCATTGTCAGACCCCCTAAGAATTGGGGTCTTGTTATCTGGAGGTCAGGCACCTGGGGGGCACAATGTGGTGATAGGACTATTTGAAGGATTGAAAGCATTTAATGCAAAAACAAAATTATTTGGATTTATCCAAGGTCCCCTAGGCCTAACTAGAGGAATTTATAAGGATCTCGATATTTCCGTCATCTATGACTACTATAATGCTGGCGGATTTGACATGCTTTCCTCTAGCAGAGAAAAAATTAAAACAAAAGAACAAAAAAGCACTATTCTTTCTACTGTCAAAAAGTTACGCCTTAATGGATTGTTGATTATAGGTGGGAATAACTCAAATACAGATACAGCGATGCTGGCTGAGTATTTCCTAAAACATAATTGTAATATTCCCATTATTGGGGTCCCAAAAACAATAGATGGAGATTTAACCAATCGTTGGATAGAAACTTCTTTAGGTTTTCACACATCTTGCAGAGTATATTCTGAAATGATTGGTAATCTTGCAAAGGATACTCTCTCTATCAAAAAATACCATCATTTCATACGTCTCATGGGACAACAAGCATCGTATACAAGCTTAGAATGTGGGTTGCAGACTCTTCCAAATATTACTCTGATTAGCGAGCACATTGCACGAAAACAAATCACCCTGAATACACTTTGCAAAGAAATTGCCTCAGGATTAATACAAAGATACGAATTAGGGAAAAATTATAGCACAATTCTTATTCCAGAAGGCTTGATAGAGTACCTTATTGATACCAAAGCTCTAATATATGAACTGAACATCCTCCTAGCAAATCAATGTTCTCCAGACGAGAATGTACTCGATAAACTATCTCCTGCAGCAGCAACAACATTCCGTTCTTTACCCAGTGATATACAGAGGCAATTACTGATTTCTCGAGATTCTTATGGTAACGTGCGTGTTTCCAAAATTTCTACAGAAGAATTAATTTCCTCTTTAGTCAAGCAAGAGATTGCTGCAAGCGCTCCAAATATGGAATTTCACCCTATTACTCATTTCTTCGGATATGAATCACGCGCTGCATTTCCATCCAATTTTGATTCAAATTATGGTTTAGCCTTAGGGATCACAGCTGCACTATTTTTGGTCAGGAAAAAAACAGGTTATATGATTACAATTCAAAACTTAGCACAGCCCTATGCAATGTGGAAGGGTGCTGGAATACCATTGTACAAAATGATGTGCGTAGAAACTCGCCTAGGAGCAGCAACTCCCGTTATTAAAACGGATTCTGTAGATCCAGAATCAGCGGCAGCACAATACCTACTCAGACTTAAAGATACATGTCTGTATGAAGACGCTTATCAATTCCCTGGTCCACTACAGTACTTTCAGGATACCCGCCTCATAGATCAGAGGCCCCTTACGCTACTCTGGGAATGCAAAAAGAACGCTTAAAAAGAACGAAAAACTTAGACCAATATAGCGGTAGTCGGACTTGAACCAACGACACGCAGATTATGATTCTGCTGCTCTAACCACCTGAGCTATACCGCCACAAAAAAAGAAAATAGCGGGAGAAGGATTCGAACCTCCGACCTTTGGGTTATGAGCCCAACGAGATGACCACTACTCTATCCCGCGATAAGAGAGACAATTTAGCAAATCACTATATTTTTGTACAAGGAATATACGTTTTTAATTTTTCCCAAGTACGATAAAAAGACATTGATTCCTCAGACAAGAAAGCCTTCCCTTTATGGATATAGGCAGCTCTCTCTTCGGGATGATCTAAAAGAAATTCTACTGATTCTCTAATCCTATCTTCATGTAAACGATAACCAGCCCCATAATCTATTAAGCGCATGGCTAACTGAGATTGAGATTGTACATAAGGTCCAAAAAGCAAGGGCACTTCACACTGTAGAGGTTCAAGAAGATTATGCCCACCAACTTTAGGGTCAAAAGTCCCACCAACAAATGCAAGATCTGCTGCACAATATAGGTTTTTTAATAAACCAATCACATCAATGATCAATGAACTGGAATCTGAAAAGGTGTCGCCCTTACTCCATACGCCTGATTTGATATGTTTTTTAGATAAACGCACTAATAACTCTTTTGCTTTCTCTATATGACGAGGAACCCATAAAACCTTAAAATTTCGATTATTAATAGAACTAATAACAGAGGACCAGATATCCATTTCTCGTGGATGGATAGATCCTAAAACTAATAGCTGGTCTTCCGGATGCAACGATAAACGTGAACGCCAATTATTTCTTCTGTCTGTTAAAGATTCTGATTTGGTGAATGTTTTAATATTACCAGTGACAAATAACTTTTCTTTAGAAACACCTAAATGTAAAAAACGAGTCTTATACTTCTCATCTTGAAGCAAAAATCCATCTATAGGCTTGAAATAATTTCTTCCAAAGCGTTTTAAAATTGTGAACCATTTACAAGAAGTTTCAGAGACCTTACCGTTAATCACAACTGCGATTGCACCAATTCGTTTAACCTCTTCAAGAAAATTAAGCCAACAATCTCCTTCAGAGAACACTACTAACTTAGGAGAAATTAGACGAACTACTGGTTTAATAATAATACTTAAATCCAAAGGTAATATGAATGTTGTCGCACCTAAGGGCTGAAAAAGCCTTTTTGCGCTTTCAACACCTGATTCAGAGCACGCTGTAACTACAATATGCCAGTCCGGATACTCTTCATTAAACTTCTCGATAACAGGCTGTAATAAACATACTTCACCAACAGACGCACCATGAAACCAAACAATTGGTCTTGAACTACATATTTTAGGTTTGTCCAAACCAAAACGTACACGAGAAGTACGAATATATTTCCCATGCACGATTACCTTATAGGCTATCCGAGGAAGAGCGACAACAAATGCACAAACAAGAAAAGCATCATACAACCATGTATACAATTGCTTCAGACCTGATTTCCTCATAGCATCACCCAAATTCACTATTTCACTAGGCAATAATCTGAATAACTTTTGTAAAATTTTTACAAGGTTTTTCAAAACAACTTCTCAGGAAGATAAGGAATATTGCCTATTAAAGAACAAAATTCACTAACCTATTAGGGACAAACACTTCTTTTTTTATCTCACTGCTTCCCAGATGCTTAATAACAGATTGCCTGGCTAAGGATAGGATCTCATCCTTAGGAGTGTTCTTATCAACATCTAACTTAGCACGTAATTTACCATTCACTTGCACCACAAAGGTGACTATAGCATCTTCTAAATACTTAGCTTCTACTTTAGGCCAACCTGCCCGATCTATCCCAGGAGTGTGGCCTAATAGCATCCATAATTCTTCACTAATGTGAGGAGCTATCGGCGCTAATGCCCTTACAACAATACACAGAGCTTCTCTGGAGTATACGGGTAGTTTTGCAAAATCATTCAAAAATTCCATAAATGAAGACGGAATAGTATTCAAAGACATCTTTTCTAAATCCTGAGTTACTCTATTAACCAGCTTATATGCCAAAGACAAGGATGGGGTATCATTACTTTCTTGCACACGATTAGATGTGACTAGATCATAGAAGCGGTTCAAAAACCTACGGCAACCGGCAACTCCCTGATTTGACCAGACTTTATTCTTATCTAGCGGGCCAGAAAACATAGCATACATGCGAACTGCATCAGCACCATACTCATCTATTAGAATTTGAGGATCTACTCCATTAAGTTTAGATTTAGACATTTTTTCCTGCCGGACTTCCAAGGCTTCTCCAGTAGAAGCATACCATTCACCGTCTCTTTGCTGAGCATTTTCTGGACGCACATACCCCTTCCCTGGAATACGATAAGAAGTCGATAAAACTAGCCCTTGATTAATCAATTTCTTAAAAGGCTCTGGGGTCGATACTATTCCCGCATCATAAAAAACCCTATGCCAAAAACGGGAATAAAGAAGATGCAAAACTGCATGCTCAGCACCGCCAATATATAAATCCACTGGCATCCAATATCTCTCATTTTCTTCCGACCATGGAGCTTGAGAATTATGTGCATCACAAAAACGCAAATAATACCAACATGAACCTGCCCATTGGGGCATTGTATGCGTTTCACGTTTACCTTCTCGTCCAGTCTTAGAATCCATGATGTGAACCCATTCCTTTACGTGTGCCAAAGGCCCCTCACCAGCTCCTCTTGGACGATAATCTGTAATTTCTGGAGGCAGCAATGGTAGCTCATCATCTTCTAAAGGACGACATGTACCGTCATCAAAATGAATTATAGGAATTGGTTCCCCCCAATAGCGCTGACGAGAAAATAGCCAGTCTCTCAACTTGTAAGCAATCTTACCTTTCCCTAACCCTAAGTTTTCTAAGTAATTTATAACATATGAGGTAGCCTCCTTACCAGACAGCCCGTCTAATAAAAAATCATTATAATTACTGGCGATGCATACTCCAGCTTCGTCAATAACTTTACGAATAGGCAAAGAAAACATCTCGGCAAATTCTCTATCCCTTTCATCATGCCCTGGCACTCCCATAACTACACCAGTGCCATACCCCAAAAGAACATAGTCTGCTATCCAAACAGGAATCTTATCATCTGTGACAGGATGACGCACATAACTTCCTGTAAAGACACCACTTTTTACTCTAACCTCACTAATACGCTCTCGTTCACTCTTAGATAGACTCTCTTGAATATAAGCCTGAACCTCATCTTGTTGTTCTTTAGTAACAAGCCTATCTACTTCTGGATGTTCTGGAGCAATCACTAAAAAAGTCACACCGGCCAAAGTATCAGGGCGTGTGGTAAACACTTCAAGAAATGTGTCCTGATCAATAGGAAATCGAACCTGAGCTCCTTCTGACCTACCTATCCAATTTCTTTGAAGTTGTTTGATACTTTCTGGCCAATCTAGTTCTTCCAGCCCTTCTAAAAGTTTATCGGCATATGCTGTGATCTTAAGAACCCATTGGCGTAGCATGCGTCTTTCTACAGGATATCCTCCCTCTACAGAAAAACCGTTTTCAACCTCTTCATTGGATAATACTGTGCCTAATTCTGGGCAATAATTCACCGCCATATCAGCCATGTAAGCTAAGCCTCTTTCGTATAAATAGAGGAATAATTTTTGAGTCCAACGATAGTATTCAGGATCACTAGTAGCAAACTCCCTATTCTCATCATACGAAAAGCCCATCGCAGAAAGCTGCCTTTTGAAATTGTTTATATTGACTTGAGTGGTTTCTCTCGGATGTGTGCCAGTTTTAATTGCGTACTGCTCAGCGGGCAATCCGAAACTATCCCATCCCATGGGATGTAGAACAGAAAATCCTTTGGCACGCTTATAACGAGCGATAATGTCGGTCGCTGTATAGCCTATTAAGTGCCCAACATGTAAACCAGACCCGGAAGGATAGGGAAACATATCAAGTACGTAGTATTTTGGCTTATGTGAATCTTCTTCTGCTTTAAAACTTTGTTGTTGCTTCCAAAATTCCTGCCATTTCTTTTCTATTAAACTAGGATCGTAACGCATAACACTCTGAAGAATTTAACCAAGATTATAAAAACAAATAGAGAGTCTGACATACTTGCGAACCTAAAGGCAAGGAGTTAATCAAATCCACGAAAAATTCCAAGAAAATATACCCCGAGCAGTACACGAACTGCGTCCGACATGTAACAGGCTAAGAAAGTCATTCGCTCTAATGCGATCCTTGACCTTAGTGTAATAAGTTGATCTAAAAATCGGCTTATTAATTATTTTTTAATTAAATGCACCGAACCATCCAAAATATTGACAAAAAACGTGATTAATTTTAATTTTTCTCAATTGTTTGTATTTTAGGTTTTATAAAAATGCGCAAACTATCCGCATTTGCATTATTTTCTTTTTTACTATCTACTTCTGCAACAGTTGAAGCTTTAAAGGTTCCCGGATTCCCTGAGATTCCCGACTCCCTAATTACAATCAACACCCAAATTTCAGCTACGACTGAGACTCTAACAGCTATCAACCTACGCAGCGGTAACCATAATCTCCTGGGCGTCCTCCATTTACCCACAAGTACTATGCCGAAAGAAGGATTTCCTGCTGTGATCTTATTCCACGGTTTCCGTGGAAGCAAGTTCGGAATCTATAAAAGAATTAGTTCAGCCCTAGCAGCTGCCGGAATTGCTGTCATACGTTTTGATATGGCTGGCTGCGGAGATAGTGAAGGAATTCCAGAAGAAATTCCTATGCATACTTATCTGCAAAATGGAGAAGATATTGTCCATGCTGTTGCAAAGTATCCTGAAATCAATGCTAAACGTATTGGGCTTGCAGGTTTTTCCTTAGGATGCCATACCACTCTACACTTAGCTCGCTTCTATTCTCCTTCTAAATTTTCTTTGCGTGCAATTAGCCTTTGGGCTCCTGTTGCTGACGGAGCAATCTTATTTAAAGAGATATATAAAAATATAAATGGAAGTGTCGACCTAGCGAATAATTTCTTTGGAAAAGACTTTGGGTTTGGCTCTGCTCCCTTGGTTCTATGCTCTGAAGATGTTAGTTATTTCCTTTCTCTACAAGATCATATTGTATTAAACTCTCTCCCCATAAAAGTGCCTATTCTACATTTACAAGGATTGAATGATACTTTAGTCAGTCTTACCCATCAAAGCTTATTTCAGAATACAGCTCCTGGAAATGTTTGTTTTAAATCTTACGAACGAACTGGACACAGTATAGACGGTTCTCCTCATGTGGATACAATCATTCACGATATCGTAAAGCATTTCCAATCTTTTCTTTAATCAGAGAAACCTAGAAACCTTGTTTCAGAGAACATTTGTTGTCTACATTGAAGATTTTGATTGCTCTACACTCAAAGATTTATCTAACCTAGAACTATTATTTAAGCATTACTTTCTTGATTCATTCTGACAAATTCTCCTATACTAGCCTCATTCATGTATCTCACACACAGAGATCATTATGGCAGATGTTTTAGTCATAGGTGCCAATCCAACAGGTCTTATCGTAGCGAATATGCTAATCGATTATGGGATTTCTACCAAAGTGATAGACCATCGGGATAGTCTTGATAGCATATCAGGTACTTCTGTCCTCCCGGTCATATTGTCATCGTCATCTTTGGAACTTCTGGGTACCTCCGGTTTACTAGAAGGATTAGCAGAGAAAAGCCATAAGCTTTTTGGAGCACGCTATCATTGGAAAAAACGTACTCTTTTGTTCAAATTTAACCAGTCTTCTAACTCTAGGTCTCCTTTCTCTCTGGCAACTTCTTACCAAGATTTTAATCAGCATCTTATTACTAAGTTTGAGGAAAAAGGAGGGAGTATAGGTTGGGGGACTCGTCCAGTAACCTTAGTAGAAGATAGTATTTTCATTGAAAGTACATCTTCCTCATCTAATTTTGAAAATCGAGAAATTTATAAGCCTAAATGGATTATAGCCTGTGAACCAGATGCTAATCCAGAGATTAAAGATTTATTTAAGAATCAATTAAGATTAAAGAAAATTTGCAAAGAACTTCTTTTTATTGATTGCGACGAAGGAGAGCCTTTTGAGGAAGGTCATATCCATCTATTGCCCATAACAAAGAATTTTTTGAACTTTGTTTTCTATAATCATAATAAGGGTACAAAACAGTTATGCCTCACTAATACGAATTTCCCACTTTCTACTAAGCTTAAACAAAGGTTACTTTATAATTATAACATAGGCATTTCTGATGACCATTACCACATTAAAACAACCCTCTGCCAATACCCTGCCGATTATCATAATTTCCTTTTCATAGGCAGTATGGCTAATAATCTTACCTTCTCCTATTTAAATGGGATAAACAGCAATGTGCATTCAGCGTTTAATCTAGCTTGGAAATTAATTCCTGTCGTAAAACGAGCGGCTTCGAAGTATTTGATCACAGCAAAAGAAAAGGAGTGCGGAAATATTTTACCACACTTTAGCGAGACGGCACAGAAAAGAACGAGAAGTCTTTTATTTTCGCAATTCTATAAACCAGCACTGCTATATTATTATCTCAAAAATTGTCGTCAGCTTGACATGGAGGAAGGAGGCTATTATTACCCTCCTCATAAAGCTTTGAGATACCAAAGTAGTGATATTATCAAAATCTCGTCTCAAGACAGGGAGATTTCGGGTCCTGCTCCTGGTTCGCGTGCTATCGATGTTCAGTTAGAAGACGGTAGTTTCCTCCTGGATAATCTAAAAAGTGCGAAACACTTGCTACTATTTTTTAAGGATCGCTTAGATTTACAGGAAGCGCTAAAAGAAGAATATGGGGACTGGGTGGAAGTAGTGGTTAACAAAGAATCAAAAGTTCAAAAGTTGTACCATGCCAATCCTGAATCTCTATTCATCATACGCCCAGATCGATATATAGGGTATAGAACACACACATTTAAGCTACACGAGCTGATTTCCTATTTGCTTCGTATCTTTGCTAGCGAACGGATAAAATAATGCATCAGGATGACATAGAATACAGTGCGCGCTGCTATCCTAATGCGATCCTCTGTTTTTCTAGAAGAAGGCTCTCCTGTTCCTTTCCTATAGATTTCAGCCGTTCTTTAAGCTCACCTATACGATTGTCCCAATCAGTTTTATTCTCAGAAAACATCTTATCTTTTTCGTTAAGGATCTGGTCTAAAACTTGTAATTCTCTTTGTTTCTTTTCTAAATTTTGTATGTTCTGAGCATTTATTAAAAATTGAACTCTGCTATTCTGAAGTCGATCTAAAAGAACGTAACGCGGCAACTTCTTGATACTGTTATAGATCTCTTGGAAATCTTCTGTAGTAGAACAATTCGAAGAATCGCTATTATTATCTAAACAAGATCGTAGGTACATCATAAAATCTGAGCAAATCTTCGAATAAGAATGTTTTGCACACTTACGAGATATCCAACGGTCTATTCTCTTTAAAGCTAATTTACACAGATCTTTGCGATTTAAAGATATATTCAAGGAAACGATATTCGATAAGGCATGCTTCTCTCTTATTAAACTAGCAACATTTTGAAAATGCTGTCCTCCTAATACACCATCATAAGTAAGATGTTTTAGATTATCGTGTCGTTCTAGATACCTAGAAAGCAAATTATTGACCCTCTTATAATCATCAGGTGTAACTTCAGAATTCTCAATTTTTTCTAAAAGAAGCCCCGTTTCTTTGAGGATGCTTTCTGCCATCGTTCTCCCAGAATCAGAGAGTTGGGAAGAAGAAAATCTAAGAAATGGGACAACATGAGCCAGGGAATGCAATTTCAATAACTCCTCTGTATGTGATAACTTGCTCTCAATTGTTTGAGTCAAAACCCCACTTCTAGCCTTATCTTGTCGATATTGATTGTACTTTAAATCAGTACCCCCGGTACACATTCCTAATTCCAAAGAATTACGTAGAGCATCAAGTTCTCCTTTTGAAGACAAATCTTTTAACAGATGAGAAAAAGCTTCCTTTGCACTGTCTTTTTCTGTTTTTGAACCGCTATTGTGATAAATTTGACTAGTTAACGTCAAAACTTGTTCAAGAGATGTCGGGTCAACTGATTTTAGTTCTTCAGCTTTTTCAGAAAGAGCTTGGGATAAAATTTCTACAGATCGCTGATTCTCAACAACACTATTTTGCCAATTAGGAAGCGATGAGGACAGGATATCGTCAATACTACTCTTCAAACTAGCTTGATAGTGTTTCTGCTTATAGTATTTAGTTACTTCCTTATTGTAGCTTATAAGTTGTTGAATTATTTTGTGTTCGGAAATAGAGAGTTCAGCTAGGGCATTATCTATTGTTTTGACTTGTTTGCATCTTCTGGCGTCTTCTTGGGAAGTTTCCTTTTTGACAAGTTGCTGTTCTTGAGGACCTTTTTCGTTTCCTGCAGCACCATATGATGAAGAATTCATTAAACGATTGAGTGTACGAGCATCTGAACGTAGATTTGCAATGGTAGCCCTAAAATTCGACTGTTTATCAATCTCTTCAATATCTTCATGTACTGCTCGAGACCAAGCTAATTCCACACCATCTAAGTTGAGTTCACTTTGAATCCTAGACAAATTCTGAATATTCTCTGGCTTAAATCTCTCACTGATAACATTAATCTCTCCAGACATCGCTTTAGCTAACCTAGCAACCTCGACATCCTGTTCTTTTTGACTTATCTTTTTGTTAAAGAACATGGGAATAAATTGAAAAACAACGGCTAAAGCGCATATTCCTATAGGTAACCAAGTAATTTGGACAGAAAGAAGGACAAGACTGATCACTAAGCCGACCAAGCCAAGTAAGACCATTACTAAGTCCCTACTCAATTTCCAATTTCGAGATTGTTTCTCAACATTGGTTAAGAATTGTGATAACTGTTTGTGACGAATCCCTAACGACCTAACTTGAGAAGATTGCGTGGCACGAAGATCTTGGGATAAATTTGTAGCCTGACTTTCATTAAATTCCAATACACTACGATTCTCATTTTGGTTACCTGTCCCTATCTGAGTTTCTTGACTACCTACAGTAAGTACGGCTTTTAAAGAAGATAGGTACTGAGGATCCAGGGTATTCATCGAACTAAACAATGAATTTGCTGCAACACGTACTCTATCCAAATCGATGTTGTTACCATCTCCTATAGCTCTATCAAGACTATTCATACTTTCGACAATAGATGACATTTTCTGCATCACTATTTTAAGTATGGTTGTCGTACTGGAAGGACAATCAGAAGACTGCTTCTTCTCTATCGACTTAGCTAGTTCTGTGGCTTTTTTTATTTTCTTTTTCGCTAAAGTTGATTCCCTGTTAAATAATGTTTGCCAAACTAAAGATTTATGAGAAATCCCTTCCTCTTTGACTTTAACAGATGCCGCCTCAATAGCCACGTGTATCTGTTCTAACTCCTGTAGAAGACGTTGATAATCTTTAGAAAAAGACGTTATTTCTTCTTCTGATGGTAAATTTTGATTTTCTAACAGATTTTTAAATTCAGAATCTAAAAATGCTTTCCTTTCTAAAATAAACTCATAAGTTTGAGACGTGCCAACAGGAGTTGTGCCTAAGGATATTATATCCTTTTGAACTTCTGGAAGTGCTTCGGAAAACTCTTTCAGAAGTAATCTGCTCATTTTTTGATCTTTAAATGTTGAATACTTATCTGACCAATCCACCAAACATTGTTTAGCTTGCTCAAGATATTGAACGAGCTCTTGTTTTTCAGAAAGGATAGCTTCTACTGATTTTGTTGACGACGCTCCCCAATCTTTTTGAGAAAGACGATAGAGCAACATATCAACTTTTGCGCACTCCTGTTTATAACGAAAATCAGGATGGTGAGACGCTGCTCTCTCAATGTCTTGAAGGACATATTTACCTAAGAAAGATGCTGACCTCACTTTGTCCAATAGTTTATCTATAGGACCTAATTTAGCAAGATAACAAACCAACGCTTGTTCAGCTGTATCCGAAACAGAAGAACCTCTTTGTTCATCCTTCCCAAAAATCTTACGTTTCTGTTGATGAATTGCGTTAACAAACTCATGAATATTTTCTTCTATTTTCACAATTTTTCCAGAAGACGATAAAGCTACCTCAACGCAATTCTCAGATACTTTTACGATATTTCTTATAATAGCATTTAGTTTTTCGTTACTGGCATCATGAGTACAGAGTTCATGAGCTAGATGTTTGACAGTTTTCAGGCTATTTAATGTGATATCATCGATTTCTTCTAAATGATTAATCTCAGATAAGAAGATGTCGAATTTCTCACACCAGTTAGCAAAATGCAAGTTACTAACCAGTCTATTTAAATCTTCAAAGATACATAATGACTGATCAATACTAGCAGCTGCTTGCGTAAAATATAACTTCGTATGTGGTGATAAAGTTGAGACCCACCCACAAACTGTAGGACTACTTGCACAAGACGCGTCATACGCCTCTATAATCTTCCGGACTTCTAGACCTACTTGTCCCCCGAATTGACACACACTCATAATAGTCTTGGATAAATCAACAAAGTTGATTAGTCCTTTAGAAGCAATGCTCCCTTCCACATTCTGTAGAGCGGATTTTGCAATATTATCAAGATCTGAGTTTGCTGATTTCCCTTGCAATAATCCAATCTTTGCATTAGAGACACTAGCAATAAACTTTTTCCACTCTGCATCTTCAGAAGAATCTATTCCAAATAGAGCTTCCACTTGATAACGACTGTTCAACTCACCAGATAAATTTAATTTCTCATCAAGAGAAATTCCGCCATCAAAAGTTTTTTTATGCTTATCGGGACATAGTTTTTCTAAGATTAAGTCCCGTGTAGTTTTTGTATTATTTAGAGAAATATCATACTTATAAAGCGCTGATTTTTTAACATCGACATGTTGAGAAAGTAAATGCGAATAATAACGATTAAGCAAACGATATTTTGCTTTTATTTCTTCGTACCGCTGTCGTAGTTTGTTACCAGAAAATCCTATAGCTATACTACTTAATCCGACAACAACAACTGGGACCCATAAAGAGACACCACACACCATGCAAAGTGGTAAAACAAATAGAATTGCCAGCCCTACAATGGTTAAAATGGTAATAGCAACCTTAAAAAGCTTAAGCTTTTTGACGTCAGACTGTTCCATAGAGGAGATCTGCGATTCCACGACTTCTATAAGATCATTATGAGAACTAAACGCTGATCTTATAGACCTGGCTTCACAACTTAAAGGAGCACTGGTATGGATCGACCCACCTGAAAGATCTCCACGATCAACCACTTGTGCTATTGAAGAATTCTCTCCTAAAACAGAAGTCATTTACGCCTCTTCTATAATTTATAGAAGAACATTATAAAGCGAAATAGAATTAATATTAAATAATATAAACTACACGACGAGAGAATTGAGAATTTATATTGTTAAGATTTTATTATCTTATTCTCTGTAAAGAAATTCTAACAATTTGTTTTGATCTATAATTTTTATTCCTAGGTCTTGAGCTTTATTTAATTTTGACCCAGGATCTTTACCAACGACTAGAAAATCCGTATTTTTAGAAACGGAAGATGCTACCCTTCCTCCATGTTTACGAATCTCTGCTTCAATATCAGCTCTCGAAATATTTTCTAAAGAACCTGTGATAACAAATACCTTACCTGAACACTTTGAAATCTCTGTGGTATGCGTTAGTACTTTAACGCCTAACTCTTGTAATCTATGAATTTCTTCCAAGTTTCTAGCATCAGAAAAATACTCCTCTATTGATGAGGCTACTTTCTCACCGATACCTTCAATTGTTAACAGCTCCTCGATAGAAGAGGAAACGACCTTATCAAGATTATGAAAATGTGCAGCCAAGGCAGCAGCTACACCAGCTCCTACAAAAGGAATACCCAGAGCTACAATAAAACGATCAAGAGGTACACTTTTCGATTTTTCGATACTTTTTAGCAATTTTTCAGCCGACTTTTCCTTGTACCCAGATACTTGTAAGAGATCCTCCATTTTTAGCATAAAAATATCAGAACATCTGCTAACTAGTCCCATATCAAATAACTTGGTCACCAACTTATCCCCAAAATGATCAATATCTAAGGCATTCTTCCCAGCAAAAAAACAGACCCTTTCTATTGCACCGGCAAGACATTTAGGATTAGTACAGCGCACAGAAACCCTATCAGATTCTCTTTCTAATAACGACTGACAAACAGGACAAACAGAAGGCATGTGCCAAGGAGAAGTATTCTCGGGACGTTTATCTTTACAAACTCCTACTACTTTGGGGATAATTTCTCCCCCTTTTTCTATATATACTGTATCTCCAATACGAATATCCTTTCTTTGTATTTCTTCCTCGTTATACAAAGAAGCACGAGACACAGTCGTTCCAGATAAAAATACAGGACGGAGTTTTGCAACAGGGGTAAGCACTCCAGTTCTCCCAACATTAATAATAATATCCTCTATAATTGTTTCAGCTCTTTCTGGAGCATACTTATAAGCTAGAGCCCAGCGATAGTGCTTGCTAGTCATTCCCAATACTTTCTGGGCTTCGATGTCGTCTACTTTCACGACAGCACCATCAATCTCCATAGGAAGTTGGTAACGACTATTTTCAATAGTATCGAGCACACGAACAACTTCATGGCAATTTTGGCATAAATGTGGCCTACCGAAAACTGGTAGTCCCCAAGATTCACATAATTTTAAATTAGCATAATGTGAAATCACACCAGTGTTCGTAAAAACACCGTAAATAGAAATATCGAGCTTACGCTTAGCTACTTCTTTTGAAGATAATAGCTTCAAAGTGCCTCCAGCAGCATTTCTAGGATTCGCGAACTGAGATCTTCCTATTTTTTCGCAATAATTATTGATATCCTGAAACGCTATTTTACTAAAAAAAATCTCACCCCGAACTTCTAAAAAATCTGGTGCATTTTCAGACAAACGTAAAGGGAGCGATCTAATAGTTCTTACATTAGTCGTAATATCTTCCCCTTTACGCCCGTTACCTCTGGTAAGCGCTTGCACCAATATTCCTGATTCATAACGAAGAGAAACTGCAATACCGTCAATCTTTAGCTCAACTGTGTATTGCGGAGAATAACCTAACGTTTTCTCAACACGAAATAAAAAATCGTTTAGCTCATCTAAGGAATAAGCATTAGCGATGGAAAGCATAGGCTGAGCATGCTCAACAACTGCAAATTCTCCAGAAATCTGATCCCCTAAACGCTTAGTAGGAGACCACAAAACTTGCCATTCAGGGTGAAGACTTTCCATAAGAAGAAGTTCTTTCATCTTCATATCATAGTCATAATCTGAAATTTTTGGAGCGTGCAAAACATAATAGGAGTAATCATAATCCCCTATTTCCCTACATAAATTCAGATACAGATCTTCGCAATATGTCTCTTTCATAGAATTACTAATCTACCCCTTTAGCACACCGGAAACCATATGTACTGTTAACCGCCCCAGGGTTATTTCTATGACGATGAGCACAGCGAAGATCTTCTTTCAAGCTTTTCCAACATCCTCCTCGTAAAACTCGGTACACTCCCTGAGGAGGCCCTTGAGGAACATCCGGCTCTTGAGCAGAAATCTCATAAAAATCGTATCCATACCAATCCTGGCACCACTCATAAACATTACCTGCCATATCATAAAGACCTAAAGAATTAGCAGGATAGCTCATAACTGGTGTCGTATCTGAACTAAAGAAATTTGCCAAACTCTTATCAATCTCCTCACCACAAGGATAACGTAAACGAGCCTTGCCTCCAGATGCTGCAACTTCCCATTCAGCTTCCGTAGGAAGTCGCTTCCCTATCCAAGCAGCATAACTTGTAGCTCCATACCAAGTTACGCCAACAACAGGATGTTTAGCGTAGCCAGGTTCAATAACTAGCTTCCCTGAACGTCTTTGTATTCTAGAATCACGCAAACGAATTAATTCGTTATAATGTTTATCTTGTTCGCTACCGATACTTTCTAAATATCTAACGAATTGCTCATTAGTAACAGGATGAATATCGAGGAAAAAACTTGGAAGCAATATTTCATGATCAGGTTGTTCATCCCGTTGTCCTTCTTGACCTCCACGAATAAAGCTACCTCCTTCAATAAAGACCATTTCCGTAGACAAAGGTTGTCGATTTGCTTCTTGTTTTTCCTCCTCAATATAACGACTAACCACGGGTTCACGAACCAACAAAGACTGTAAAGCTTCAGAATAACCATCTTCCTTTTCTACAATCTCTTTTGGTCCGTCTATAGAAGTATTCATAGCTTCATCAATTGATTTAGCTTCAACAAGGACAAATTCTAAACGACTAGAATCGGGGGAAGCAAACTCTTCTCCCTGTCTGATAATTGCTTGAGGAATAGGCTGGTCTTCCTGTGGTAGAGTTTCTTCAACTATCACTCTTAATTCTTCCCTACTACACTTAGCTTTAACATTATTGAACTGTTCTCCTAAAGTTTTCTTTACGATTAAAGAAGATAAGGTATTCGCTCTTGACTCAGGAGAATAAGACAAACAAGATAGCAGTAGGTGATCCCAATCGTAATGATAATCAGGGAGAGTTTGAGAAGGCATAGGGAAAATTCCTTTTGGAAATATCCCCATAAGAAGAATATATGCCACTACACCAAAAGCATAAATATCTCGACTTGCTGTTGCCTCTCCTCCCTCTGGAGGTTCAAACATATTCAGATATTGAATTTTCGATAATAAGTTATCTTTATCGCCATCATTCAAATTTATCTTAGTGAGGTAATTACGGAGAAAATGAGCAAACCCTAACTCAGGAAGAGAAATCCTAGGCATATCACCTGAAACATCAATATATATTGATTCAAGGTCTAACCCTCCGTGCACAAGATCGTGGGAATGTGCAAAGTCGAGAACATTGGCTAATTGTCCTAATATATTAACAATTTCTAGTTCTCCTAAATTTTTGCTTCCTAAGTATTGACTCAAACTCAGTATAGGCAATTCTTTTTCTTGAGTGACTAGAAAATACCTTCCCTCAAATTGTGAAACGTTTTCGAAATTTAACAAGCCAAAATGCTGTACTTTCGCTAGTTTTACGATAGTTTCATGAAATACGCTCATGAAACCATCTAAAGATGCTAATTCATCACGCACGACTTTTAAAATATAGCGTTTTTTAATAAATCGGTGTTCTGCAAGAAGATCCTGACTCCATAGAGTTTTACCCAAGTAAGTGACAATTCTATAGTCACCAAAAAATTCATCTTTTAACTCTTCGATACTAACCATAAGAGAACTCCCCGCTTACCTGAGATTATGAAATATCCATATTACTTCGTTCAAAATCGAACATACGGTCACATTCATTCTCAACAAAATAGAAGAAAGAACATAACCACGCCACGAATTACAGAGCAAACTTAAAGTAATAGACCAAGATCTCAATTTATATAGAGAAATATAACAGCTATTTTCCAAACTGACTCTAATCTCGGCATAAGAAACTAACCTAAGGCCACTATAGGCAAAGCTTAGTAATTCTGTCTCTTATTTTTTCAAGCGTTTGAAAAAGAAAACTCTAAACAAGAAATGGAGTGCCAAAAATGTAGAAAAAACTAATAAAAGACCCCAAATAATGGTCTTTGGTATATCTAAGAATCAAAAAAACAAACCGAAGCCTCCCCCTAGAAAAAAACTTTAGCCTTCCCTAAACATCATGAAGAAGGCCAATCAAACAACAAACATAGCACTAGAATTACTACGTAGTGTCAAATAATTAAGGCTTCGACGTTGAACTACCCCATTTAATCAATAGTTTCAACTAGAACATTAAGCATTTGAAGCAGATACCTAACAACCGTCAACTTCATCATGTGATCCAGATGTAGTACTTGACGAAACGTCAACAGCTCCCTCTCCTGTAGCTTTAACAGGTGAAGCACCTGATTCCGCAGCACTTGATGAGACAGTGGCAACTCTTGTTCCCTCGCCTTCAGATGTACCTTGGTTTACAGGAGCAGCAGAGGAGTGCGACTCCGAAACTAGAGATTGAGCTTTACCAATCCCTAACAAACGAATAGACATCATAAGCGACCAAGACATAACAGCAGCTCCCAATACTATAGAGAAAGCACCGGCTAGCATACCTAATTGGCAGCACATACTAATGCATAAGGCACCAACAAGAATTGCTGCAACAGCAAGTACAGCTCCAACAACAGCGAGAACAGATCTACAAGTATCTATACACTTCTTATCCGCACGGAAAGCTGGCACAGCCTCTGTAGACATGTTGCAGGAACCCACCCCAGAAAGTACTTCCCTTATAGAGCTCAATTGTAACATGATAACCTCTAAATCTTTAAAATTTTTGAGAGAAATTTATAGCAAACTATATTTAAAGTACATAGGAACAAAAAAAATCTTTTTATAAAAAACACCCCTACATAAATCTGAGCGCAGGATTTCCTAAGTACATCAAGATAAAGGAAAATAAATACAACTTGTAAGGAGAACAACTTTACGACATTGACTAGGGACACTTGCAAAATATGATTGAAAGAAGTATCCCTGCCTGTCTGTAACAATTAACTAAAATGTCATCAGTTGATGATAACCACGAATACTTTCAAATGCCAGCTTAGACCAAAGTACAGACAATCCCATTAATCCTAAACCAAACACTAATGACCCTAAACCTGCGATTATGATTGCGGAGACAGTTCCAATAGCACAACTAGCTATTCCACAAATAAAAAAGGAAAGTCCTAGGAATGCCGATATTATAGCACCAATAATACGTGATATATTAGAAATTGACTTCATAGATTCTGGCTTAACCTCATACTCCAAAAGGCTCTCAAATCCAAGAGCAGATACAACCGAAACACAATATTCTTTATGTAGTTCTGAAAGCATAATACCACCAAATAGCTAAGCCTCAAAATGTACAGAGGACGAATATAATAAACGACTCAATACGTCGTGTGTTTACTTCCTGGCCATACGAGTCGCGACAAACTCAATACAGCAAAAAATTATTATACAAAGTTTATGTTAATAACCTATAAACCACAATGACAAAGGGTAAAGAATACGGACACATATGAAATATGCGCCAATAAATAGATTCGATAGACAGCGATAAAGAATTTCTAATTTTGAGAAATTAACAGTTAATTATCATCGGATGAATCGCTAAGACAAGAAAGATACTCTTCTTGATTCAGCGAAGAAGAGTAGAGTTTAGGAGAAGAACGTCTACTGGTTGCACTAGAAACAACACGTTTTTCTCCTAATGTCTTCTTTGGAATAACTCGTGCATTCTGATTGATTGACAACATTGAACTACAATGAGAATGACAATCCATAAATAAGTCATCCCATTTCATGACTTGGCTACGCCAGTATCTTTCTCTCTTGATCTCTCTACTTACTAAAACAGCAGAAGCAACAGATGCGATTAAAAGACCAACACCTATAGACAAGACTAACGCGCCCAAAACAGGAGAAAAAGAAAAAGGAACTATACCGGTCAAAAAAACTACAGAAGCCGAAATCGATAACACCCCCACAATAGCCATACTAAGTTCTACTACTGGGGAAGGGACAAGGCTTTTGCGCATCCCCTTTGCCTCGTAAAGAGCCATTCTCCTTTTGTATAAATCACAGAGCCTTTCTTGATTAAGACCAATCTCTTTTTTCATAAAAAACAAAAACAAATAAATATTAATTCGAAGAATTTTAAATTAGAAAAGAGATTATTTCAACTAATTACAATAATTAAGGAGATATGGTAGATATTTTTTTAAAAATCTCTAAAAATAAAGTATATGATTTTCCTTCTCTCCAATTTATATTTAACTCATTCATTAATTCTTGGGCTTTTTTGAAATACTCATCGGCTTTCGCGTAATCATGCCGTTCTAGGTGCATTTTACATAATTTTAAATGCAATACCATATCATCCGGAGACTCTTTAGCACATTGTTCTAACAAAATGATACCTTCGGCAACCTTACCTAAATGAAGAGCTATTGACGCAAGACGTCGTCGACATTCACTGCATTTAGGAGACTGCTTTATGGCTTTTTTAAGTTTCTCATAATAAGCCATAGAATCTGTAAATGAATCACCAGGATAACTAAACAAAAGCGCTAAAGTTGATTTATCAATATTCCCATTAAGATAGTCATACGACACTGATCCTTTCATATTAACCTGAGAAGAATTTTGGAGAAGAATCTTTCCTTCACTTGTTTTCCCATTTAGAATCTTAGCAATTCCTAAAAGCTCTTTAACTTCTTCATCATCGATATATTTTATAGCTTCTGTATAAGCTAATTCAGCATTAGCATATTGGTTTCTTTGTAAAGCAAACGACCCCTGGTTTACAAAAGTTAGTCCAATAAATTCTTTGGGAGAACGAATACGTAAATCTTCTATACTTAAACAATCACAGTAATGATCGGTAGACAGGTGTCTCCCTCCAGCTGTTGTCTCTATGTTAATTTTACCTCCTAAATATCTAAGATAAATATGCCCTGGGGGGGTTACCGCTTCTAAAGGTAAATAAAGACGCTGTGACAGAGAATAGTAAAGCGAGGAAACTCCCAAGCAAACACCAAACTTTTTATCAGTTACAGAAGAAAGAAAGGAAAATTCATCAGAAAACATTTCTTTCTTTGACGGGTAACGTATTCCTTCTTCATAAAAAAGAATCTTATTAATAGCTTCTATAGTGAACCTATGAAACTCCTCTGATCCAGGAATAGCGTGACATTTATCAATGTGACGCAACCTCTGAACGTATATTCTTAAGGCAAGAATATCTAAATATACCGTGTAATAATCTGCTTTGATTTTTGCTTCTTTCTCAGGAAACTCTGCGAAAATAAGAGCTCGAGCTAAATCTTTATCTGGATTCAGATCAGAGTCTCCACAAGCACATGCTAGAGATACTCCCTCTAAAGAATTAAGTTTTTTTATCACATCTATTTCCTCACTGGAAAAATTATACTCAGGATTTTTAGAGTACATAATAGCATGACAAAGTATAGGGACTTCATTACTACTAAGAATAGGGAAAAAGCGTAGTAACTGTTTTTGACTTTCACAGTCACTGTACATTAAAAAATGTGCGCTCAGTCCTTCTAAAGAATACGGGTCTAAATTCCAGAACTTTTCCGTACATTTTACTTTTTTTTCTATTCCCTGCCCTTGAGACGAGATTAACGTTATCTCTAACAGGAATAAACAAACTATAGACATCTTACGAAGATGAGAACCCAATAATCTAATCATAACAGCAGTTGTTTAAGTATTTTTAAAGTCATGAACCATATTCACTAATTTCACAAGCTTGTTCCTCACCAAAATCAAAACATAGACAATTATATAGTAAGAAAACTACCACTTCCTTAATTATATAAAATCGCACAATATTGGCCCTACAGGCGTGTGAGAAGCAAGTTTTCATGAAAAACTGAAGATATTTGTGCACAAGTAAAACTGCAACTTTGATTTACTCGTAAAAGAAGAGCTCGGGATTATGATTAGCCAAGAATTATATCAGAAACTTTCTAAAATTCTGATTCACTACTCTCTAAATGTACAAGCGGAAGATCTTGTGTGGTTGCAAGGAGATGTATCAGGTCTCCCTCTCCTATCTTGTTTATACAAACAACTTATCGATTGTGGAGCTTTTGTTGAATCTAATATTTCTGCAAACTCTTGGACAGAATATTTGGGAAGATATGGAACAGATGAGCAATTATTGTTCTCTTCTCCTAGTGACCAGCTCTTATCAGAAAAATGCAACAAAATGATACGCATCCTTTCCACAACTAATACGCAAATGCTTCATGGTTTACCCTCTTCTAGGCTTGCTTTATTAAACCAAAGGAGAAAAAAAGTCCTAAGTACAATGATGGAACGCTCAGCTTCTAATACTTTAGATTGGGTGCTTTCTATGATGCCATGCTCAGCTTATGCACAAGAAGCTCAGATGGGATTGGAAGCGTTTGAAGAACTATTTTACAAAGCATGTTTTTTGGATGCTCCTGATCCTATCGAAAAATGGAAAGAATTATCTTCTCAACATGAAGCAATGATAAAATTCTTAGAAACAAAAACAGAATTGGTCATTAAAAGCTCTGAAGTTGAGCTAGCTATAAATATCGAAAATATGAAGTGGAAAAATAGTTGCGGCAAAAGAAACTTTCCTGACGGGGAAGTGTTTACAGGCCCCAATTTAAAGTCTTCTTGTGGCGGTATCAATGGTTATGCACGCTTTCCATTCCCCACGATGTTTTCAGGTATCGTAATCGAAGATATTTCATTAAAATTTGAGCAAGGACGTGTTGTGTTTGCTTCAGCAAAAACAAATCAAGATTTGCTACTAGCGATGTTAGATACTGATAAAGGTGCACGATATGTCGGAGAAATTGCCATAGGAACAAATAACGCGCTGAAACAAGTAACAAAAAATATCCTTCTAGATGAAAAAATAGGAAAAACGTTCCATATCGCCTTAGGCGCAGGTTATCCTGAAACAGGAAATACCAATACATCCTCTTTGCATTGGGATCTAATAGGAGACTTACGCCAAGGCAGAATGTTTGCAGACGATATTTGTTTTTATAACGACGGGCAATTTCTTTTCGATGGCTGGCCAAAACTGTAGACAGTTCTAGAAATTAATATTACATAAAACTTTTCTTAATATACCCTTGAGACTTATTTCAGGGGTTAGTTTTGATATGATCATCGACTCTTTTGAATATCAATACTCCTTTCGAAATAGTAAGTGTAATAGCAGTATCGGGCTTAATATCTCCCTTCAACAAAGCCTTAGATAATAAAGTTACTATCTTTTGCTGAATTAATCGCTTTAAGGGTCGGGCTCCAAATGTACTGTCGTATCCCTCTTCGCTAAGATAAAGAACAACAGAATCATCCCAAGTTAGCGTAACCCGTCTTTCTGCCATTCTTTGAGCTACCCTACGCATTTGAATACCCACAATTTTCACAATATCCTCTGTATTCAATGGAACGAAAGGCAAGATATCGTCAATACGATTGATAAATTCAGGACTAAAATACTTTTTCAAAATCGGAGACACAACATTCAGCACCGTATCTTTAGTAACAGAACTACCCTTCTTAGCACAATACGAAGATAATTCTTCGGAACCAATATTCGAAGTCATAATAAATAAGGCGTTCTTACAGTTTACCTTACGTTTCTTGCTATCTGTAAGAATCCCTTCATCAAAAATTTGCAACAAAATATTAAATACTTCTTTGTCTGCTTTTTCAATTTCATCAAAAAGAACTACAGAATAAGGACGACGTCGTAATGCTTCAGACAGACTTCCTCCTTCTTCATAGCCTACATATCCTGGAGGAGAGCCTATAAGTTTAGATACAGAATGTTTTTCCATATATTCAGTCATATCGAAGCGAACCATGGCTTCTTCTTTGTTGAACAGAAGATCAGCCAATGCTTTCGCTAATTCTGTTTTCCCTACCCCAGTAGGGCCTAAGAATAAGAATACCCCCAAAGGACGTTGAGGATCGCTAAGACCAACACGAGCAGCTCGAATAGAATCACTGACAGCAGAGATGGCGAAAGGTTGGCCAACAACACGCTCCTCTAAACACTCCTCTAAAATTAAAAGCTTTTCTGCCTCGCCTTCTAACATTTTTTGCACAGGAATACCTGTCCAATTGGCAACAACTTGAGCTATTAGCCTTTCATCAACTTCTTCCTGAAGAAGACGATTATCTCTTTGATTTAAAGACATTTCATCCTTCTTAATCTCTTCTTCCAAAGCAGGGATAAGACTGTAACGTAATTCCGCAACCCGATTATAGTCTGCGACTCGCTCCGCTTCTTCCTCAGAAAACTTCATATTCTCTAAGGTATTCTTCTTCTCCTTTAATCCTGAAATTAAACGTTTTTCATCATCCCAACGCAAACGCAATACTGCAAGTTCGTCTTTTACTTGATCTATCGACTTCTGCATCTTTTCAGCTTCTTCTTGATAAGAAGGCGCTTTCTCTCTTTTAATAGCCTCTTGCTTCACTATAAGAGCGGCTAATTCTCTTTCTTTTTCGTCAATTGGTAAAGGAAGACTGCCAATCTGCATACGAATTAAACTTGCTGCCTCGTCAATTAAGTCTATAGCTTTATCTGGCAAAAACCTGTCAGTAATGTAGCGATAAGAAAGAAGCACAGCTGCATTTAACGCCCCTTCTGTAATGCGCACCCCATGAAAAATCTCATACTTCTCACGTAAACCTCTAAGGATAAACACAGAATCCTCTAAAGAGGGTTCTGTAACAAAAATAGGCTGAAAACGACGTTCAAGTGCAGCATCTTTTTCAATGTATTTCTGATACTCGTTTAATGTAGTTGCACCGATACAATGAAGACTTCCTCGTGCCAATGCAGGCTTTAGCAGATTAGCCGCATCCATAGCACCATCTGTAGCACCTGCACCTACTAAAGTATGGACCTCATCAATAAACAATATACTATTACCTTCTGCAGCTTCAACATCCTTGAGCACGCTTTTTAACCTTTCCTCAAACTCGCCTCGATACTTAGCTCCGGCAATCAAGGCTCCCATGTCTAAAACGTAAAGCTGTTTATCCTTTAACGATTCTGGAATATCTCCCTGGACAATACGCAAAGCTAATCCTTCAGCAATAGCTGTTTTCCCAACACCTGGTTCTCCAATAAGCATAGGATTGTTTTTAGTTCTGCGAGATAATACTTGAATAGTACGACGAATCTCTTCATCTCTACCAATCACTGGATCCAATTTACCATCTTTAGCCAAAGAAGTTAAATTTTTACAATATTTCTCAAGACCTTGAACATTAGTTTCAGCGCTAGCAGAGTCCATGCGATTCCCTCTTCGTAGTTTGATAATAAGTTGTTTGAGATCATCTAAGGTAATTTTTAACGTCTTTCTCCAAGAAGTAAATGGTTCTTTAGTAGCTTTCCAAAAAGCAAGAAGGACATGATCGCCTGAGAGATATTCATCCCCCAATTCCTTTGCCTCATTTTTAGCACATAAGAGCAAGTTTTGTAGACTAGGGGATACTTTGGGCAATAACTCTCCCTCTACCACTGTAGGCTCTCTAGAAAGAGCATCATCTACTGCGGAAGCTAATAATCCAGGATTACCATGTATGTCCTTGATAACTAGATAAAACAGGGATTCCGTATTGTCTAGTAAACACTTCAAAAAATGATTCTCTGTTACATAGGGATTTTGTTTTGATTTTGCTAACTCAAAAGCTTTTTCTAAAGCTTCCGCAACAGCATCGGATATTTTATCCATAGAAAAATGACCACCACGAAAAACTAGACACAATAATACTAAACGAAAAAAGCGAAACTGAGGCCCACCTAGTCAACAGCCACCCCATACTAGCTACAGCTTTTGTTTAAACATACCGAAAATCTACAGAACTGCAAATAGAAAAACTCCCCCAATAAATCAAATTTTCATTGCAAAACCTTTAATAAGCTTTCTATTAGGACGTTTTGTGCATACTGTAGATGTTCCTGAGAATGTGCCGCACTTATAAAACTTGATTCTACAGGAGAAGGAGATAGATAAACTCCTTTGACAAACACTTCAGAATAAAATCGGCGAAACAATTCAGAATCAGATTGGAGAACTTCTTGTAAGTTTCTAGGAGCTTGGCTTCGAAAAAAGAAAGAAAACATAGATCCTGTCCTGACCAATGAAACCGGTAAATGCTCTGTATCAATGATCTTCTCTATCGGGAGGAAAAAAAACTCAACTAATTCATCCAGCCGGTTATAAAAACCACTTTGAGCACACAACCTTACCGAAGCTCTTCCTGCTGCCATAGCTATAGGATTTCCAGATAACGTGCCGGCCTGAAATACTGAGCCTATAGGTTTAAGGTGTTTCATAATTTTATCCTTACCAAGAAGTGCTGCAACTGGCATTCCTCCGCCAAGGATTTTGCCATAAACAGTTAGATCCGGTATATTTTCAGAATTATTCTTATCAGAAATACCTAAACGAAATCCCGTAACCACCTCGTCCATAATTGATATAGATGAAAAACGACGGCATTCTTCGAAAATACAATCGAGAAATCCCTCATCAGGAAGAACTACCCCCATATTAGCACATACAGGTTCGAAGATAACGCAAGCTACCCTTTCTCCTATTTCTTCCATGACATTCTGCAATGTAATAACGTCATTGTAGGGCAATTCTAGAGTCAAAGGTAGAGAACTTCCAGAATGACTCGAAACAATATCACGAACTATATGCCAATTATTTTGAGTAATGGGAGTACCAGAAAGTAAAACGTCAGAATGTCCGTGATAACAACCTGCAAACTTAATAACTACCTTCCTTTCAGAAAAGGCACAAGCTAGTCTTACAGCCGTCATAGTCGCCTCCGTACCAGAAGACACAAAACGAATCTTATGTTCAGATAAATTCAAAACAGAGAAAAGGTAAGAAGCAAAAGCAATCTCATATTCACAAGTCAATCCATATGAAGTTCCACGCGATACAGAAGAAATAATAGCATCTAAAATTTCTGGATGACAATGCCCATGAATTAACGACCCCCAAGAACCGCAAAAATCAATATATTTAAGATCATTGTGATCAAAAAACAAATCTCTATAAGCTCTCGATATCACCGGAGGAACGATACCTACAGAACAACAGGCTCGAACAGGTGAGTTAACACCTCCAGGAAAGTACTGACATGCTTCCTGATAGGACCAGCTTTTACTTTTAGCGACTGTCATAAATTGGCTACCTCTTATTTGGAATTGGCCATTCTTAACTAGCTACGCATTTAAAATCACTTCTAATCTACAGAAAACATCAATTGTCGATTATGCAAAAAAATGTAAATCATATCTATTACCATAACCACTAGATAAATAAGAGACTTAAGCAATACTTTCGCCTTAATTCTCGTAATTATTATTTTTTCCAACTATCTTCGGTAAGTATTTTCTTAAAGTCAGACACACAAAAACATTTCACTTAAGAGAATTGCAATGCATGTTAATTGCTCTCAAGCTACCAAAATAGCGTTCTCATTACATAACTGTAATACTATTGATCTAAAAGTTAAAATCGCTTTGATAGCTTTATGTTCTATAACAGCAGGACTGATTATTCCTGTAATTATTCTCACCAATTTATACTCTTTTAATCTTATCCCGGTAATTTGCCTATCTAGTTTAATCGGGAGTGTAATAACCTCCTTAGGGATATACTGTGGTTATAAATTACAGACTCGCTCCAATCTTAATCAAATGATACTTAAAAAAATAAACATAAGCTTGCATACATTATTTAACTCTATATTAGAAGAATTTGAAAACTATTCTAACATTAAATTGTCTCAAGACAAAAAGAAAGAGCTTATATTTGTTCGAGAATCTTCTTTATTTTTAAAACAAAGCGATACATTCCAGAAACTCCTTAAAAACATGGAAGATGACTACCTCAAGTTACCAGAAACTAGTGACACAAGTTCAAATAACACACAGATACTCCTAAAAGAAGCGAATAGAACACGATTACGCCTTGAGAAATTACAGCACATTACATCAAGGATGAATAAAAATATTCTAACAAACCGTCACGACTATTTAGACTACAAGACACTATTGAATAGCATCCAATCGATATTTCTCATTTATTTCTCACAAATTTTCGAGGAAAATAAGGAAATAGCTGCCTTTTGTTCCTTTACATCTGAAACTTGCCAAGAATTTCTGAAACAGCCTACAACTCCCTTGTTAGAGGCACTAGAATCCACGAGTACATACTCAAAAAGATCTCTGAAAGATCTGATATTCGAAACACTGGACTCTATCACTATGTGCCAACAATCTCTATCAACCGCAAATCATATTTCTGAAGAAGAGGGGCTAAAAGATACTTTATTACCAGCTATCAAGAAAACAAGAGATAATCTTAACAAACTATGCAAACATGTAAACTACTTAGCAAAAGTGAACAAGGCATCTCAGATTAATATGGAGAATAAAAAACAAATCATTCTTCGTAATCTGTCGGAAAAATTCAATCAGGTTGTCCGATCTATAGGGTGCATAAAAATCCTCTGGCAAAAGCAATCAAAAGCTAATTAAGAAGAAGATTTTCAGGAACTGTAGATAAAGATGCGTACTTCCCGCCTAAATCCTTGAGCACCAAAGACCAAAGATCTTCAGGGTTTGGCGAAAAAACATACTCATACTTCCCTGGAGCTAGAAACCAAATACCATCTAAAAACTCTCTTTCTAACTGGCCTGCTTGCCACCCACTATAGCCAAAGCATAAGTTAATATTTGCTCCACTTTCGTTAGATGCTATCTCTTGAAGAAAAGTTAAATCGCCTCCAAGATAGACTGAAGGGCATATCTCCAATGTTTGTTCAGGGATTTCTGAACAAGAATGTAGAAGCATCATTTGATTAGCTTGCAGAGGTCCTCCCATGCAAAATCTCATATTTTCATTCGATACCTTCTCAACAGAAAAAATATCTTCAGATATCTCTAGACCAAGTGTTTTATTTAAAATCAAACCAAAAGAACCGTTTAAACTATGTTCACATAGTAGAATCACACTACGTGTATAGACTCCTTGATCCATATCAGGAGAAGCTACTAATAAAGCTCCTTTTTCTAAAATTGCGTAAGGGATTCTACTCATATGTACTCACGTTTTCATTTTCATTCCTGATAAGCTGTAACAGCCTCAAATACTGATTGCACACAAAGAATAGGAACTTTCTGTGCTAATGCTAAGGGAATACTGTCGCTAGGACGCGCATCGATATCGACAATATGAACAAACTCCCCTTGTTGCTGTTCTAAAAATAATCGAGTATAAAAAACATTGTCCTTATAATCGTTGATTACCACTCGAAGCGCATGAATATCGAATCCTGAAAAAACAAAATTCAAAACATCGTGAGTTAAAGGGCGTTGCAAAGAAATACCAGAAGAATCTTCCTGATGAAATGCTTGCCCCATAGCGACATGACCATAGATAGCAAATTTTTTTTCCTCCGTCCCTAGGATAATCCCCGCATAGTGACAAAAACTCACCAACTTATAAAAGTTAAGTAAAACTAAAGGGGTATCTTGCAACAACTCTTTTTCTAAGCTCATATGTTAATCAATCTTTTTCTCAGTAATACTACCATCAGCATGTCCAATCCATACTTCAGTGTTTGCTATAACAAACCCGACATCAATTACACCACGAATTTGTAACATCTTTGCTAGATCTTCTTCTGGATTAGGATAAAAATTAGGAGAGTGCACCATATAAATATAGTTGCCATTGTCCGTCACGAAATAATGATTATCATACTGCCGCCTCCAATCTCCTTCATAACCAAGATCTTTTAACCTACTTATGGTAGCCTGACAACCAAATGGGCTAATTTCTACAGGGACACCAAAATTGCCCAAGGTAGAAACAACTTTACTTTCATCAACTAGGATAATAGACCGAAGACTCGATTGAAGCAGTATCTTTTCTCGAAATAACGCACCTCCTCCACCTTTAATCATACGAAGTTGTAGATCAACTTCATCTGCCCCGTCAATCGTGAGATCTAATGAAACGAAAGCCCCCTGTTCCAGCAAAGGAATTCCTAGTTTCTTGGCTAAGCTATGCGACTGAGAGGAAGAGGCTACAGCAGAAATATCCAAATCTTCATGCTGCATTCTTTCACCAAGCAATTGAATGAACTCTCTAGACGTCGACCCGCTTCCCAACCCAAGACACATTCCATTAGAGACAAGCGAGACTGCTGCACACGCTAATCGTTTTTTTATATGCAAGTAATGATCTTCTTTCACAAACTTTCTATAAATCAGGTTTATTTTAAAAAATGCGACACTTTTTTCTTAATTTTGAAAAAAAGATACTCCCATCCTAATATATTTTTTCCAGAAGGTCAAATACCACCACCTAAAAATACCAACAAACTAATCACCAATAAGGCATTAATTTTTATGGAAATCTATTGTCAACATTCTACAAACTGTCATTTTTAATCGTTTCATAATTTGTGATTAGTATGTTGATTGCGGATTTGCTTGCTTATTTAGATACTTTGCTGTCCCCCGCGGAGTTCATCGACTATGCTCCCAATGGGCTACAAATTGGAAAAGAGAGTTCTCCCGTTAACAAGATAGGAGTTGCAGTATCAGCAGATTTAGCAACGATAGAGGCTGCTGTACAAAATGAATTAGACACCCTCATTGTACATCACGGGATTTTTTGGAAGAATATGCCCTATCCTCTAACTAATTCTCTTTACGACAGAGTGTACTGTTTGATCAAGCATAACATACAGCTTCTCGCGTACCATCTACCCTTAGATGCTAATACAAAATTGGGAAATAATTGGAGGGTAGCTTGTGACTTAAAGTGGGAGAATTGTGAAAATTTTGGCAGTACATTTCCTCAACTGGGTGTAAAGGGCCGCTTTCCTAGAATGCATGTTCGTGATTTCATAAGCCTTCTTTCAGATTATTATAATACCCCAGTCAAAGCAGTAGCGCTAGGAGGAGAAGAATACGTGTCTTCGGCTGCCCTTGTCTCGGGAGGAGCGTACAGAGAGATAGTAGAAGCTGCAAAAAATAAAGTGGATTGCTTTATTACTGGCAATTTTGATGAACCAGCATGGTCAATGGCAATTGAAAACAAAGTTAATTTTATTGCTTTTGGGCATACTCAGACAGAAAAAATAGGGCCGATGGCATTGGCATCACACTTAGAAAGCAGCCTACGAATCCCAACCATGTTCTTAGATACTAAAAATCCTTTCTAAGACAAGCTCCCTCATTTTTTCCATGCAGAAAAATTTATGTTCTAAGAATATCTTCCAGATTTTTAAACTGTCTTCTACTTCTTTGTAGAAGCAGTTTGAAATAACAATTACGTCTGGATGGTTTATGAGCATAGAATTGAAGAATCGCAGTATCCCGTTAAGGAAAGATGTCCCTATTGCTGATTGTTGGGATACAACTCCCCTCTATCCAAATAGAGAATCGTGGCAGCAAGATCTTGAAGAATGCAAAGATAAATCAAATGGTATTGCAATTTGGCCTAATTTGTCTTCCTCTCATTATAATTTGGAAGATTCAGCATCTTTACACTCTCTACTAAAGACACTATTACTATTAGAGCGGAAGCTAGACAAGCTATATACTTACGCTCATCTAATACATGATCAAGACATTACTAATTCCGAGGGAATTGCTGATCTAAAATCAGTTACCCATCTGTTCACAAAGTTCGGAGAAGAAGTATCATGGATCCAACCGGCGTTAATCGCACTTCCAGAATCTATCATCAAACAGCACTTGACATCTCCTTTACTTGCTCCTTACCGATTTTATTTAGAAAAAATATTCAGAATGGCTATACATACCGGGACAGCAAGAGAAGAAAAGATTCTAGCCTCAGCTTTCCCTGCTTTAGAAGCAACAAATAAAACCTTCTCTTCATTGAGTGACTCAGAGATTCCATTCGGAGAAGCTATTGATTCTAAAGGAACAAAACATCCGCTATCTCATGCCTTAGCCTCTCTTTACGCACATTCCTCAGATCGCGAATTAAGAAAGAGTTCTTATTTTGCACAATGTCAAAGATATTATGACTACCGCCATACCTTTTCTAATCTTTTAAATGGCAAGATACAAGCACATCTTTTTAATGCAAATGCTAGAAATTATTCCTCATGCTTAGAGGCAGCGTTATTTCATAATAATATTCCTTGCAGCGTATATACAAATTTAATTGCAACGGTCAAACAAAACACTTCACTCATTACAGAATACTTCAATTTAAAAAAGACAGGATTACAATTAAACGAATTTCATTTTTATGATGTCTATGCACCACTATCTGAATCAAAAACATCTAGTTATAGCTATAAAGATGCTGTTCAAATAATTTGTAATGCACTACAACCTCTCGGCTCTGAATATGTTTCTATACTAAGAAACGGACTAACTGAGCAGAGATGGGTTGATAAATACGAAAATTGTAATAAAAGATCCGGTGCCTATTCCTCAGGATGTTATGATAGTTATCCTTATATTCTTTTGAATTATACAGGTTCTCTTTATGATATTTCTGTGATTGCGCACGAGGGTGGTCATAGCATGCATTCTTACTATAGTCGCAAGAATCAGTTATTCCATAATGCCCAATACCCCATTTTTTTGGCCGAGATTGCTTCAACCTTAAATGAAATGCTTCTCATGGATTTCTTACTAAAAAGAAGCGAATCTAAAACGGAAAAAATCACCATTATTACTCAGTGTTTGGACACTATATTCGCCACTTTATTCCGACAAACCTTGTTTGCTGATTTTGAATATCAAATACATTCAGCTGCAGAAAAAGGCATACCTCTTACAGAAGAATTCTTGTCAGAATGCTATAGCAGTTTACAAAACGAGTTTTATGGAAAAGTAGTTACCCCAGACTCGCTATCAGGGATAGAATGGGCTCGGATTCCTCATTTTTACTATAATTTCTATGTTTATCAGTATGCAACAGGAATTGTGGCCGCTCTATGTTTCGCAGAAAAAATTCTCAATAAGGAACCCGATTCTCTTGATCTTTATCTTAAATTTCTAAAAAGTGGTGGGTCTGACTTTCCATTGAACATCCTCAATGATTCTGGATTAAATATGGCCACAACTGATCCAATGAGCAAGGCTTTTTCCTTTATCAAGAAAAAAATTCACGAACTATCTACCTTACTCTAAAAACCCTAAAAAAAATAGCACTTAGACTGCTTAAGTGCTAAAATTATTGCAAAAAAACAAACTCTTTGTTATGTTTCTCGTGAAACGACAAAGTCTCTTAGAACATGAAACATAAGGAGCTTATTATCATGTCCGATCAAGCAACGACTCTCAGAATTAAACCCTTGGGTGACAGAATCTTACTCAAAAGAGAAGAAGAGGATTCTACAGCTCGTGGTGGTATTATTTTGCCAGACACAGCCAAGAAGAAACAAGATAGAGCAGAGGTTCTTGTTCTAGGCACTGGGAAACGAAATAAAGATGGCGAAGTAGAGCCTTTTGAAGTTCAAGTAGGTGATACTGTTTTGATTGACAAATACGCTGGTCAAGAGCTCACTATTGATGGCGAAGAGTACGTCATTGTTCAGGCAAGCGAAATTATGGCAGTCCTCAAGTAGAATATTTACAATTAGATTGCATACAGTTAACGAGAACTAAGGAGCGTCGTGATGGCAGCAAAAAACATTAAATATAACGAAGAAGCTAGAAAAAAAATCCACAGAGGGGTGAAAACTCTTGCTGAAGCTGTTAAAGTAACTTTGGGGCCTAAAGGTCGTCATGTTGTTATTGACAAAAGCTTCGGATCTCCCCAAGTGACTAAAGATGGCGTAACAGTAGCCAAAGAAATTGAGCTCGAAGATAAACATGAAAACATGGGAGCTCAAATGGTAAAAGAAGTTGCCAGCAAAACAGCGGATAAAGCTGGTGATGGAACTACGACAGCAACAGTATTAGCCGAAGCTATTTACAGCGAAGGCTTAAGAAACGTAACAGCTGGCGCAAATCCTATGGATTTAAAAAGAGGTATTGATAAGGCTGTAAAAGTTGTTGTAGATCAACTAAAAAAAATTAGTAAGCCAGTTCAACACCACAAGGAAATTGCCCAAGTGGCTACCATTTCTGCAAACAACGATCCAGAAATTGGGAACCTCATTGCAGAAGCAATGGAAAAAGTAGGTAAGAACGGCTCTATCACTGTAGAAGAAGCTAAAGGCTTTGAAACAGTACTAGATGTTGTTGAAGGAATGAACTTCAATCGTGGTTATTTGTCGAGTTATTTTTCTACCAACCCCGAAACTCAAGAGTGTGTTTTAGAGGATTGTTTGATTCTTATTTATGATAAAAAGATTTCAGGAATCAAAGACTTCCTTCCAGTTCTACAGCAAGTAGCTGAATCTGGTCGTCCTTTGCTCATCATAGCTGAAGATATCGAAGGTGAAGCCTTAGCAACGTTAGTGGTCAATAGACTACGTGGAGGATTCAGAGTATGTGCAGTTAAAGCTCCTGGATTCGGTGACAGAAGAAAAGCAATGTTAGAGGATATTGCTATTTTAACTGGCGGTCAGTTGATTAGCGAAGAATTGGGGATGAAACTCGAGAATACTTCTCTATCCATGCTAGGAAAAGCTAAGAAAGTTATTGTCTCTAAAGAGGACACAACAATCGTGGAAGGCTTAGGAGATAAGACTGATCTCGAAGCTCGTTGCGAAAGCATTAAAAAACAAATCGAGGATAGCACATCCGATTACGATAAAGAAAAATTACAAGAACGTTTAGCAAAACTTTCTGGTGGTGTTGCCGTAATTCGTGTTGGGGCTGCCACTGAAATTGAAATGAAAGAGAAAAAAGATCGTGTTGACGATGCTCAACATGCAACCCTAGCTGCGGTAGAAGAGGGTATTTTACCTGGTGGAGGGACAGCACTAGTACGTTGCATCCCCACTTTGGAGGCATTCTTGCCAATGCTAACAAACGAGGATGAACAAATCGGTGCACGAATTGTTCTAAAAGCACTCTCTGCCCCATTAAAACAAATTGCAGCCAATGCAGGGAAAGAAGGAGCTATCATCTGTCAACAAGTTCTTTCAAGATCTGCCAACGAAGGTTACGATGCCCTACGCGATGCATATACAGATATGATTGAAACAGGCATTCTTGACCCAACAAAGGTTACTCGTTCTGCTTTAGAAAGCGCAGCTTCTGTTGCAGGTCTACTCTTAACAACAGAGGCCCTAATTGCAGATATTCCAGAAGAGAAAACCGCATCTACTCCTGCAATGCCAGGAGCCGGAATGGATTATTAATCTTAAGTGGTTATATTTCTATTCATCGAATCCCTGCTTTTCTCTACATAGAAAGCAGGGATTTTTTCATTTTCTAATATTAGTTTCTTCCTCTATCCTACCCACTAGATTAACTAAACTGTTCAATATACATGTTTAAAATCCTCAAAAATCTTGTTCTATTAGGATGTTGCGTGATTGGTTATTTTTGGATACGCAAAGAAACCTTAGTTGAACGTTGGTTATCATCAAAATTACATACTGAAGTATCCGTAGGCAGCATATCTCCTAGATTATCTGGAATGAAGATTCGACATCTATGTATTTACAATATAGCCCCACATGCAAAACTTCCCTATGCAGCAGAAATTGAGCATATAAACATTCGGTTTTCTTTGATATCGATGCTTTTATCCAAAAAAATAGAGATATCAGATCTACTAATTCACGGAGCAAATTTCTCAGTTTATTCTTATGAAGTGAATTCTCCAAAAACTAACTGGTTTCTTTTATGGAAGAATTTTTTTTCTGAGGAAAATCAAGAACCTTCTTCTCAGATTCTATCAACTAATCCATCAAAATTAGATAACATACCAGTGTTTATCAAAAGGTGCTTGTTTACTAATGCGCGAGTTCATAACGCTAAATCTTCTGATAAAGAGATCTCAGTTTGTGCAATTCCATCTATGGAATTTCATAGCAATTTAACAAAACAGATCGCCTTACCTAATTTAGGCACAGCTATTACATCTCTTCTTTATTTATCAGTGGAAGAAGGATTATACCATGCGAATCTTCCTAGCGATATTGTGAGACCTTTATCGAAGCAGGCTCATTTATTTTTTATTTCCTCACGCCCAAACTTTCAAGAAGATAGACTACTGTTCTCTGAACATTCTCCAAAAGCTAGAGAAGAAATACTTGAGTTTGTCCGAGATCTTTTCTTTCACTAGTCCGAATATCCTCCTTCGAGGATCTCCAAACATACAACTGATTCAAACTAAATTTGATACACCTCACGAGAGGTCATATCAAATGAAAACATATATTCCACACAAAACCTATTGACTTTTTTCACGTTTGTATTAAAATATTGATCATTAGTTGTTCCGGAGTAGCTCAGCGGTAGAGCAGTGGACTGTTAATCCATTGGTCGTTGGTTCGAACCCATCCTCCGGAGTTTATTTTTCTTCGCCTGTTTTTTTGGAGGCACCATGGAAGTTGTCTCTCGTGATGTCGTCAAAACTAGACAGGGTCTCTTATTAGATCAATGTATAAGTGTGTCTTTGCAGTCTTGCAATTTCTTGGCAGCAGTGTGTGTTAGTGTTGCCTTTGGCGTTGTAGTTTTTTTTACTGTAAGTTCTTATAGCCTTGCATGTGCAGGAATTGTCATTCCCCTTTTAATCTTATCCTTGGTGCTCTTGCTGGTAATACAAGCGCTAGCATGTATAGCGGGCTTTTCCCAACATCATGTTCCTGAGAAAACTTTCCTAAAAACACCAGAATTAAATAGTGAACCTATATTAGACAATGATTTGTTAGAAGAACTATCGGAAAGACTTTCTTATGATTCCGAAGTTCGGAAGCTTTCCAATCCTTATATTGGAGAATACCTCACAAATTCTTCCGAATGGGAAAGCTTTTTCATGAAATCTCCAGAATTTTTTCTTCAAAGCACTTTAAACTCTTGGACACTTACCACTAAAGGAAACCGCATTATTCTCACTCACCCCCAAGTAGGATTTCGTCTCACTATTGTAGAAAGAGGTATTGAGATTAATGAAGTTGAAAATGAATCTGTAGGCTACGTATACCAACTTCCAGAACACATTATTGCCAAATGTGATCTAAAAAATGGTCGTGCACATCCTATTCTCATGACTATAAAAAATAGAAATCATTATCTATGTTTTTCGCCTTCTTCTATTCCGCAAATTCCTTGCAGGAATGAAAACGAGATCCTCTACCAATTATTTCACAGTGCATTCTCGCAATATTACATTGTGCTTTCAGAAGCAGTAGCTACCAATGAAGTTATTTCCTTAGAGTTGATTAGGTCTAATACTAAACATCCCTTAGCACGTCCTATAGAACTATTAGCTTTCTTTTGTGCCATAGAACAGCTTAGATTTACTAAAAGAACAAAAATACAGACTACTTCGGTTATTTCCGAAAATCCGCAAGAGGTTGTCCCGTATCTTTTATCGCCTAAAGATTATTGGAAGATACTCGTAGAAAAACAAGGGTATACGTTCCCTATAGCCGCGTCTCCATTTGGTCTACTACCTAATGAAAAAACTGATACCACAGTTCTATTTAGGGATAATAAAGCACGATTTATGGTTACAAAAAACATAACTATAAAAAACATACTGGTTCAGGAACCCTATACGTTGATTGACTTAGTAAAAACATTCTGCTCACAATCATAAAATCTATATGCTGGGACACTCCAATTTTAGCAAATATGAAAAAAGCTCTTTTCTAAACCTATTTAAAACCTGATCATTCTTCTCCAATATCTCTCTAGTTTGAAGTATGTTGTAATCTTTCTTATGACATAAGTGAGGAAGATACTCTATATGCACTCCTGATAAAGTAACGACTCCCCTACCAACCCTCCTAGATATTATAGCTGCTGGATGATCAGGTAGATCTAAATAGTATGCTTCTATACATACTTCTGGGTAATCCCTAGCACTCTCAAAATAACAGCCTCCATTAAATAAAGCATACCCATGCGCTTGAATATTAGGAAAATTTAACATTGCAACCCGCACTCCAGTTGGCTCAGTATAAGAAAACGCAGGCTCCAAATAAGCGGGCCCCACAGCACAGCCAGGGAAAAATCCTAAATCCCTACCATCTACATACATTTTAGAATTAGGTTCTAGGAAACGTAAAGAACTCGCAGCAAAGTAGGCGCCAGCACAGATACCCAAATAACTTCCTCCTTCGCGAACATAGTTATCGATCCTTGCTGTTCCTAAACCATGTAGCTTTTCATAATAAGGGCGATCTGCTCCCCCAGGAATCACTAAAAGAGCTGCTAAATTCTCCCAATACAAATCATAAAGAAGGAAATTTGCATCAATGGTAGTAACTTCCAGATTACTATCGGAAGGAATACTCAGCCTCAACCATCGAACAACATGACGCAAATAATACGAGGAGACCCCAGTATCGCTATAGACATATATCTTTAATCTAGACACACAACTTCCTCTTTGACATACTTCGGATTATAGGCTTTGTTTAGATCCTTAACATATGGGAATACCTGAGATGATCGGAATAATCTCAGAGCATTCTAGAAAGTTAAATCCTTTCACAAAGAACCTCGAACCTTTAAAGGCTTACCATATACTAGGGATTGGGCCTTATTTATTGAGATATCGAAACAAATAATTTGCTCTTAGCATAACAAAGAAAACTATAAACCACACCAACCATAAAAATATGATTTTATGGTAGAATATCTTTACTAAAAAGATACATAACCCTGTAATTTAAGCAACTATGTTTCTAGGCAATACTCAAGCAGGACAAAATCGCAACACAACTGTAGGCATTTTCTATAGCCTTGTGGCATGTCTATATTGGGGAATCGTTTTTGTTATTCCAGATCTGTTAAGTTCTTTTCAGGAACTTGATATCGTCCTTGCTCGATATAGCGTTTTTGGCCTTTTCTCCCTAACTCCCTTACTTTGGAAACGTGAGAATATCTTTAAAAATATTTCTTCTAAAATTTGGAGAAAAAGTCTGCTTTGGGCCTTTCTTATCAATATTATTTACTACCTAGGGATTGCGCTAGCTATTCGTTATTCTGGAGGGTCTGTTACCATTATCATAGCGGGACTTGCACCCATAGCAATTTTATTCCACGCCAACTTTAGAAAAAAAACCGTCTCTAATTCATATCTTGCGTTTATTAGTCTGATCATTTTCTTCGGCGTAGTTCTGACAAATATTTCTGGGTTTCAAGCGGCTACAGAATCTAATCTTTTGCAATACTGTTTTGGTCTATTTTGTGTAACTTTTTCTACGTTAATCTGGGTAGGCTATATTGTATGCAACCATTCCTTCTTAGACACTAACCCTGATGTTTCTCCTGAAACTTGGTGCAAAATGCTCGGGATCAGCTCACTAGTTTTATGCCTTCCACTCATTATCGTCCTTGATACCCTAGGCATCACTAGCGTAGCAAAAAATATTATTGTCCATACACCATCCCATGAACGCTTTCTTTTCGTTATTCTCTGTGCAATAATGGGCATTTTCTCTTCTTCTAAAGCAATCACTGCCTGGAATAAAGCTAGTCTCCATCTGTCTCCCGCTCTTCTTGGAGCCTTACTAATATTTGAGCCTATATTTGGGCTTACCCTGTCCTATTTATATAAAAAGACACTTCCAACTATTCAAGAAAGCTTAGGTATTTTTCTTATGTTAGGTGGTAGTTTGTCATGTTTAATCTTATTCGGTAGGAAAAATATTCATAATTTGGAAGAAAAAAAAGAAACCTCGACCTCCTTGGAGCAGCCATAAATCTAGCCAAATAAGTCTATAGGGATTACCTTAGTACTTTTCTACTTCCTCCTTTTGTAATACTAAAATGCCCAAGCCTCCCTTATGCAAAGAATTTCTGGTATCTTAGGAACTGTCCTATCTACAAACCAAGAATCCGAAGAATCTGTAATAGAATTCGTGACTCCCTATAACAAGGCAACTGTAACTGTCTTAGGTAAAATCCCCAAAAATGCTCTTCAAAGGAAAGAGCTGATTAGCCTTTATGGAGTTTGGTGGAACCATCCCACTTACGGTGAATCTTTTAAGGTTTTTATTTGCGATCCACAAGCAGCACCTCATAATCAGGGTATTATAAATTATCTGTCTTCAAAACTAGTTAAGGGTATAGGAGTTAAAACAACCACAAAGATTCTTAAAGAGTTTGGAGAATGTACAGCGGATATTTTAGATTACTCTCCTGAAAAATTAGACAGTATTCCCGGGATTAGTAAAGCACGTTGCACCAATATATGTAGCCAACTCAACGAACAAAAAAGCCTTAGAACCACTTTGTTATTCCTGCAACAATATGATATCCCTATTCACTATGGAATCCGCATTCATAGAAAATATCAAGATCACTCGATCATGAAGATCTTGCAAGATCCTTTTATCCTAGCTCGTGACGTTGATGGAATAGGCTTTAAAACAGCTGATCTAATAGCAATACAGTTGAGGACCCCGTTAAACTCGCCAAACCGTATAGGCGCTGGAATTTTACACTCCTTAAAAGAGCTGCAAGAAGAGGGCCACACATGTTATGCCCTTGATCCTCTAGTACTAATTGTTCATGATCTTTTAAATCAAGATACTCCAGAACTTTTGGTAACCCGAGAGGAAATCCTAGAACAAATTAACACAATGATTAGAAGTAACTTAATCTGCACCCAGAACATAGATGGTATCACTTACGTCTGGACTAGAAGTTTATTTTTTGCAGAAAAAACCATCGTGTCTGACATAAAAAGAATTCTTTATTCTACGAAAAAACTGCGATCCATAGATGAGGATAAAGCAATTTCTTGGGTAGAAGAAAATCTTAATCTTGATCTGGAACACATTCAAAAACAGGCTGTACGTTCTAGTCTGACAAATAAGCTGCATATCATTACCGGAGGGCCAGGAACAGGTAAAAGTACCATTACAAAGGCAATCTTAAAAATTTATGAAAGGCTAACGCATAAAATTATCTTAGCTGCCCCTACGGGAAAAGCAGCAAAACGTATTACAGAAATTACTAATAAAAATGCAGTCACTATTCATGTTTTGCTACAGTATGACTTTTCTTCCGGTACATTTCGTAAATGCCAAGATAATCCAATTGACTGTGACCTTATTATTATCGATGAATCAGGAATGATGGATACTTATCTTCTTCACCACCTACTCCATGCTCTTCCGGATCATGTAGTTTTAATCCTCATAGGAGATGTTCATCAACTACCTAGTATAGGTCCAGGAAATATCTTAAAAGATCTAATTGATTCACAAAAAATAACAGTGAGTACCTTGAGCAAGGTATTTCGGCAGGTACATGATTCTAATATCATTATCAATGCCCATAAGGTAAACCAGGGAGATTTCCCTATTCTATATGGCAACTCTGGACGTAAGGATTTTTTATTTTTTCAACACGAAGATCCCGAAGAAGCATTAAAAAGGGTTGTATCTTTAGTTACAGAAGTCGTTCCTAAAAAATTCCATATTCAACCCAAAGATATTCAGGTCCTTTCTCCAATGAAAAAAGGCATTTTGGGAATACATAATTTAAACTCTGTTTTAAGAGAGGAATTAAACTCCCAAAAAGTTAGGTTTATTGGAAAGCTGCATTCTTACGCAGTTGGTGATAAAGTCATGCAAATACGTAACAACTATAGGAAAAGAGTATTCAACGGGGATATTGGATATATCACTTCTATTGATTTTGGGAATAAACAAATCTTAGTTAAAATTGAAGACAGACTCGTTAACTTCTTATTTTCTGAATTAGACAATCTTATTTTAGCCTACGCGACATCTGTGCATAAGTACCAAGGAAGCGAAAGCCCATGTGTTATCATTCCCATCCATACTTCTCACTACGTAATGCTGTACAGAAACCTTTTGTATACAGCAATCACTCGTGGAAAAAAGTTGGTCATTTTAGTTGGAACGAAAAAAGCTATTAGTATTGCAGTAAAAAATAACAAAGTCCTTCACCGATCCACCGGATTGGTACACGCTCTAAATTCTTTAGAAAAATACCAAATCGCTTAGAATACTATAGCACCTCTAATCTACTATAGTAAACAATAAGGAGGGGGCTGATAACGAAAACGATTCGTTAGTATAATCCAGATAGTTATCGTGCCAAAGATTTTTGATTTTATGCTTATCCCTATCTATCTGATCAAGATCTAAAGATTTAGGATTAAGCATATGCCATATCTCACAAGCAGAATCAGGAAGTATAGGGTATGAAATTAAGGCTAGTAACTTTTGTACATAACAAGTACAAAATAGTATGGTCTCTACACGAGACAGGTCTCCTGATTTTAACACCTTCCAGGGAGCTTGATCATTAACATAAACGTTCCCTAAAGCAGCTAACTCCATGATAGAAGCGCAAGCTTTGCGTAAACTATACTGACTATAATTTTTATAAATATTCTCGACTATCTCTCTTGCAGATGCAAATAATCGCTTGTCAACATTGTTCAAGTGTTGGCAATGATAGCTGAGATGATGTATTCCATTTTTCTGTGCAAATGCTAAAACTCGGTTTATAAAATTACCAAATTTCCCTACCAGCTCGGAATTACAGCGAGTCTTAAAATCCGAGAAACTAAACTCACTATCTGACGTCTCAGGAGCTGTAGCAGCAAGCACGTAACGTAGTTTGTCTAGGGAATAGGTATCCAAGAAACTATCCATGTCTACGTAATTACCTTCAGATTTACTAAACTGGAATCCCTCTAGCAAGTAAAATTCTGAAGAAACTAGGGAATCGACAATCTTATAGTTAATATTCTGTCCCAGAGTCATCGCAGGGAAAATAGCGGCGTGAAAAGGAACATTATCCTTACCTATGAATTGGACATACTCAGTTTCATTATCCAGCCAAAAAGCTTTCCATGCATCAGGAACGCCCCTGGATGCCGCCCAGTCCATAGTTCCACTAATATAACCAATAGGAGCATCAAACCAAACATAGAAAACTTTACCAGGAATATCTGGAACAGGAACTCCCCAAGATAAATCACGAGTAATTGCACGAGGACGAAGATTTTTTATATAATCAACCACAAAATTCCTTACATGATCTCGCAGAGAGCACTGATGAGCAAAATCTAATAGAGGGTCGATCATTCTCTCAAGATGAAGATAGGCATGCTCGGTATCTCGCAAAACTAAAGAAGATCCCGATAATTTTGAACGCGGCTTGATTAAATCAACAGCATCATAATCTGCTCCACATTTTTGGCATTCATCTCCTCTAGCTCTATCAAAATTACACTTAGGACACGTACCTTCAACATAACGATCAGCCAAAAAACGTTTATCTTCTTCTGAATAGAGTTGTTTTGCAACGTGGTTCTCTATAAGTCCTTTTGATTTAAGATGTTTATAAAAGTCTTGAACAACAGCTTTATGAAAAGGATTAGTGGTGCGTGAGAAAAAATCCACCGAAATGCCTAAACGCTGAAATGTATCCTTATGTATTTTGTGATACATATCAACATACTCTTGATATCCCATACCCGCACGTTCTGCATTCAAAGTAATGGCTATACCATACTCATCAGATCCACAGATATAGAGAACATCATCACCCAACAGTCGACGAAATCTAGCATATACGTCTGCAGGCAAATAAGCTCCTGCAATATGGCCGAAATGTAAGGGGCCGTTGGCATAAGGCAAAGCAGAGGTAATCAAAACACGGGAAACCACTATTTCACATCGCTCCATGTATATGCTGAAGGATCTTTTCTTCTTCCAGAAACAGAAGAACCCTCTCTTCGCTTCTCACCATGAGTAGTAACTGTCGTTTGAAATGTTTCTTCAGAAACGTCAGGCTGTATTCCTTCTCTTTCTAGGATATTCAAAGCTTCAATGGCAACATTAGAAGAACGCACATCTCCCTTAGCTATCTTATTTTTAGCCTGCTTAATCGCATAATTTACCAAACTAAACGGACTTTCAAAAAGTAAGTTTAACTTCTCATTGGTTAAACGGTCTTTATTAGTCATAATACGTTCCTATGTTCTTCTGCTATAAAAATACTTTTTAAAGCCTGGTACGTGAGATCCAAATCGTCGTTTACAAGACAATAATCAAATTCATGCGACGAGGTTTGCTCAACCAGGCTGTGCTGCAAACGCTCTTTTCTTTGTTCGTATTGTTCGGACCCTCGCACATCTAATCTTCGTTCTAGTTCTTCCAAAGAAGGAGGGGAAATAAAAATAGAAACAGCACTTATGGATTTCCTGATAGCCAAGGCTCCTTGCACATCAATGACTGCTACAGCATGTTTACCAGATTCCCAAATTTTTTGAATTTCAGATCGACTTGTCCCATAATACTCGCCAAATAAAAAAACCCATTCCAAAAAATCTTCTTGATCCAATGAGCGTCTAAACTGCTCTTGCGAAACAAAGAGATAATCGATACCAGAAACTTCTCCAATTCTAGGAGATCTAGTGGTTAACGAAAGAGTTTTCTGAAAAGAGTTAGGATACTCCCTTTCCAACATACGCACTAGAGTAGTTTTACCAGTGCCTGCAGGAGCGCTGATAGTAAACAACCTAGGCGCACATACCGGCATGTCTGGGGAAAAAGGGGATAGCACGTGCTTTTTCATACAATATTGGCTGCCTGTTTAACGGGAGAAAAACTCTTTCTATGGCAAGCACAAGGACCAAGAGCGTTTAACATAGATAGATGTAAGCGCGTTCCATAGCCCTTGTGTTTGTCAAAACCATAGTCAGGATATATTAAATGCAACTCACGCATAATATCATCTCGATACTCCTTAGCCAAAATAGACGCTGCCGCAATAGATGCTGATTTTGCATCCCCTTGGATAATTTTTTTAGAAGGGAGTTCATGCTGCAGATCCAAACCATCGACTAGTAAAAACTCTGGTTTCAAAGGTAAATTAGCAACAGCTTCAGCCATGGCCTCCTTAGTGGCTTCTAAGATATTTATCTCATCTATTCTTTCTACAGAAACCACACCGATACCACTATAGACATCAGGATCTCTCAATAAAATCTCCCTAATACGGCGGCGCTGTTTAGGAGTGAGCTTCTTACTATCATCGATCTCCGGGAAAACTTTTCCCCTAGGCAAAATACAAGCACCAGCAACCACTGGGCCCGCAAGAGGACCTCTGCCGACTTCATCAACTCCTGCAACGAAGGAAAAGCCCATAGCAAATACTTCCTCTTCAAAGACCATTTTTTCTGAGAATTTTTGCCGTTCGCTAATCGAATCCATGTCCACGTCCATAGATTGGAAATACTGTTAAGTAAAAGATATAACAATTATTTCTTAGCAGGTCTTGCTCCGATATATTCCTTAACCTTAGCAGCTTTTCCTGTTTTCCCTCTGAGATAGTAAAGACGAGCACGAGCCACTTTACCGCGTTTTACCACTTCAATATTCACAATTTTAGGACTATTGAGTAAAAAGCTTTTCTCCATACCTTCACCGTAAGCAACTCGATGTAAAGAGATGGTTTCTCCAGCCCCTCCTCCTCTACGTGCCATTACAGTACCCTGAAAGACTTGTATACGCTCCTTACCACCTTCTGAAATTTTCGTAGCAACACGAATAGTATCTCCAACGTTAAAGTCTGTAAGATCAGATCTACATTGTTCGTTTTGTAATTCCTGGATTAAGTTCCCCATAATGTTCCACCTAAATTCTCTTTGTCTATTTCATCTTATTACAAGAGATTACCCATACATGACCGTCCAAATCGCGAGCCCAACGAATTAAATCAGTCCCTTGTGAATGATCTTCTACAGTTCCTCCTAACATTTTCCATCTCAACAAAAAGATCAAAAAATCCTTCTCTGTTTGAAGACGTATGGAAAAAACAGAAAGATGCTTAATGGGCCCTAATACCTGCACTAAGTTCAAAGCCACAGAAGGAGTCCCAGGAAGCATAAACCTCTCCCCTTGAGATTGCGACAATCTAAAAGCCTTCTTATAAAACCGCTGTGAACACTTAATATCACCGACTTCTAGAATTACCGAACTTTCTTTTACAGCTTCTGATGCATTTATCTTGCTCGTATGGAAATGTTCCCCATCTCTTTCATAGAGATAACGCACATAAAGATCAGGGCGACGCTGACGAGTTCTTTCCAAACTGATACTCTTCTTCCATAATGAAATAGCCTGATGGTTACCCTGAAGAAGAACTTCAGGAACCTCGCGCCCTTCAAACATACGAGGACGGGTATACTGAGGACCTTCAAGAAGACCATCTTCTAAGGAATCAGCGTCAGCACTCTCTTGTTTTCCCAAAACGCCTGGTACAAACCTAGAGAGAGCGTCTATAACAACCAACGCAGCCAAGCCACCATTCGTTAAAACGTAATCGCCTATGCTAATCTCTTCGTCAACTTCACTTTCTAAAGCCCGCTCATCAACTCCTTCGTAGTGCCCACATAGAAAAACTAAATGAGAATATTGCGCCAACTCGCGACTCTTTTCAGCTGTCAAAAGGGCGCCCTGAGGAGATAAATAGATAACTTTAGAACCATTCTTTCGCACACTTCTTATCGCGCGGACTACGGGCTCAGCCATGAGAAGCATCCCCTTACCAGAAAAAGGAACATCATCTACTTGCTTCCACTTCCCTAACCCAAAATCGCGAATATTTCTAGAACGAATACTTAATACACCTTTATCAATCGCTCTCCCTAAGATACTTGTTTTCAAAGGGCTAGAAAAATACTCAGGGAATAAAGAAAGTATGTCGATCTCCATTCCACAAGCACTCTTACTTAGCAGCGACTTGTGCAGTTTGAGCTCTCTTCAAAGCACGACGCTTACGATATGCTCTTCTCTTCTGGCATAAAGCAGTTCTACGAGCTACCTGCTTAGCAACCAGCTCACTATAAACACCTGGGGCTCCCTGCTTGACCAAAGCAGCCGCTTTTTCTGTTAGTTCTGCCCCTTGATTCACCCAGTAAAAAATTCTTTCGCTTTTCAACTGATAGTTTACTGAGCTATGAGGATCGTACCAGCCTAATAACTCTATATACTTACCATCACGAGGAGACTCGACATCAGCAAGTACTAATCGATAAACAACGTGATTTCTGCGTCCTTGTTGTCTTAAACGGATTTTTAACGCCACAGGTTTCCTCCAGACATTTTCTTTCTCATTTGTTCTATTTTATCTTTCGTCATACCTTTAAAAAACTTTTTGGATTGCATCATCTGTTTGCGGAACTGATTTACATCACCGAGAGTTAACCCACAACCGGAAGCTATCCTCTTCATGCGACTCATACTCAAATCCACTTTCTCCTTTCTTTCTTCAGGAGTCATAGACAAGATAATCGCTTCAGTTTTTTTCATATGTTTTTCAGATTGTTCCATCTCCTGATCAGTAGGTCTAGCCCCTCCTAAACTTGGCATCATGCTCATAAGTTTACGAAGTGGTCCCAGACGACGAAATGCCATCATCTGTTTGTGGTAATCTTCATAAGTGAAGGTAGCAGTCATAAGCTTTTTCCCAAGTTCTTCATTTTCTTCTTCGGAAATACACTCCTGCATCTTCTTTACAAAGTGTACCGTATCACCCATACCAAGGATCCGGTCGGCCATAGACTCAGAGTTAAAAGGACGCAAATCAAGAATTTTCTCTCCGCACCCTTCAAACTTTATTGGTTTAGCTAACAAACTTTTCATTGAAAGAACGGCACCCGCACGAGCATCTCCATCAGTCATAGAAAGCACAACACCCGTAAGATCTAACTTGTCGTCAAATGCCTTTGCTGTTGCGACAACATCTTGTCCCATGGCTAGATTCATAACAAATAATCTCTCACAAGCATGCACACACTTCTGGATTTCAACGAGCTCTTCCATAAGAGCTTCATCAACATGCAAACGTCCGGCTGTATCAATCAAAACTAAGTCATGACCATGAGCTTCAGCATACGCTAAAGCCTCTGCAGCTGTTTTTTTTGGATCTTGAAATTCACTTTCATAAAAATCTGCTTGCGTTTGTGAAATCAAATTTTTTAATTGCTCCACAGCAGCAAAACGTTTCAAATCACAAGAAACAACAAGCACTTTTCGAGCTTTTTTCTCTCGAATTAAATAAGCGGCAAGCTTAGCACACGTTGTCGTTTTTCCAGCCCCTTGTAAACCGCAGAACAGAACTACCGCAGGATTACCCTGAAGGACAAGATCTTCGCGACCATCTCGAAGAAGATCAACTAATTCTTCATGTAAGCAACGAATAAACTGCTGTCCAGGAGAAACATCCTTCCAAATCTCGTTGCCAAGAATCTTTTCACGAACCTTAGCAATAAAAGATTTAACAACATGGTAATTCACATCAGCATCAAGAAGAGCCAATCGCACTTCTCTTATAGATTCACAAATATTCTCTTCGGTAATTCTACGTGAAGAAACCAAAGAAGAAAAAACAGACGATAGTTTTTGTGATAATGAACTGATCATCATTCAGAAAAATCAAGAATAATTGCAAAACGATACAGCATTACATCCATGATTTTCAAGAAAAAAAATCCTATCCAATCCCGATAGATCTTGGTAAACTTCTCCAACAACCCCTAAATCAGAAAAAATTTTTTTAACAATCGCTCCTTGTTTGTAACCGATTTCTAACCAAGCTACTCCTTTAGGACGCAGCACAGAAGAAAGTTGACAAGCGATTCTTTCATAAAATTCAATTCCTTTGGATCCAGCCACCAGAGCTTTCCAGGGCTCGTGACACCGAACTTCAGGGTCTGTATGAAAAATTTCATTCAATGCTAAATAAGGAGGGTTACAAACGAAAGCATCTGCCAAATCAGTGTAAGGAGCAAATAAATCTCCCATTAATACTTCCACCGAAAGCTGATTTTTCTTAGCATTGCATTTTGCTAGTTCAACAGCTTTTGGACAAATATCCGAAAGGACTACGTCTAGGTTGGGACAAGCTTTCTTAATCGCCAACCCCAAACACCCACTACCACAACATACATCATAAAAAAGCTGTATTTCAGGATGCCTTCTGATGTATTGAATAATTCTATCTGCAAGTAGTTCGGTTTCCATCCTAGGTATTAACACGTTAGTGTTGACTTCTAACTCTAACTCTAAAAATCGCACTTCTCCGTGAATATAAGCTAAAGGTACATGGCAGGCACGCTTACCAAGACGGAGCCAGTATTCTGATAACTTGGCTGTGGAAATGGAGATTTCAAAAAGCATACACCTAGAAGCTATGCCCAAGCAATCCATTAACAGATACTCAGCCTCCATCCTAGGATTCGCTATCCCATGATAATCCAGGTACTTTTCTGCCTCACTAAGAATCTTCTTTACTTCCATGCTGTAAACGCTGATGATGAGCATGACTGACCAAAGCCGTGGTAATAGCATCCAAATCACCCTGCATAACTTTATCCAAGTTATAGAGAGTCAATCCAATTCTATGATCAGTTACACGGTTTTGTGGGAAATTATACGTGCGAATCCTCTCAGAACGATCTCCGCTACCAACTTGAGATGATCGCATAGCCGAAGCTTCTTTCTGACGCTTTTGCACTTCCGCATCTCGAATACGCGCTTTTAAAATACGCATTGCCTTGGCCTTATTTTTATGCTGACTACGCTCATCTTGACAACTGACTACGACTCCCGTAGGCAGGTGGGTAATACGAACAGCGGAATCTGTAACATTGACATGCTGCCCTCCAGCACCAGAAGCCCGGAAAGTATCTATTTTTAAATCCTTCTCATCAATAACGATATCTTCTTCTTCCGGAGCTTCGGGCAGCACAGCTACAGTAATAGCCGATGTGTGCACACGACCTTGAGTTTCAGTTTCTGGAACTCTTTGCACCCTATGCGTACCAGCTTCATACTGCAGAAAACGTTTTACCGCCCCTCCAGAAATACCCATGACATACTCTTTATATCCTCCAAGATCTGATTCGGAAACTGAAAGAACCTCGCACTTCCATCCCTTGCTGTTGGCATAAAAATGATACATCCTCACACAGTCACCAACAAACAAAGCAGCTTCATCGCCACCGGTGCCGGCTCTCAATTCCATAATAACATTTAAATCATCATCAGGATCAGGAGGGACTAACAAACTTTCGAGAGTTTTATATAACTTTTCGAGATCTACTTTTTCGTTGGCTATGCCTTCTTCTAACATAGCAATCATTTCAGGATCTTTCTCTAACTGCAAGGCTTTACGATCATCCTGAATTATCTTTTCTAACTGAAGAGATTCCTGGTAGACATTTTTAAGCTCTGTAAGACGTGCATGTTCTTTACTCAAAGCACTGTATTCTTTCGGATCATTGAATATATCAGGACTCGAAATCTGAAGCTCGACTTCTTCTAAACGTTTTAAATACTCGAGGATTTTTTCTTTCATGAATTATTGTTCCCTAATGAGCAACCGGACTTTGTCTTATGATAAACACAAAGCCACCCCACTCTAAACCAAAACAAATCACCTAATCTATCTGTTCGCAAAAGAAGAAAACCAAAGAACCTGAGAGAAAGAAACTCACACCCGAACCTCTAAAACAGACAGAATAAGCACAATCTCGACCAAGTCACGCCAAAAGCCGAACCAAATCTATGCCACTGAAAGTACAAAAAGAGCGGAAGACGACTGACAAGACACTAGACTCGCTGCAAATAAAATCCGACTGCTTTTAGAAACAACAGTCGGAAACGAAGAGTTGTTTATTTTTTCTTTTTGCTTACAGCTCTTTTCTTACTTTTAGAAACAACAGCATCCTCACTAACCTGAGTCTGCTGAACAGGAACTTTTAAGCTACTATAGCGCTTCAAGAACTTATCTACACGACCTTCTGCATCCACAAACTTCTTGCTTCCTGTAAAGAAAGGATGAGAAGAAGATGACACGCTTACATAACATACGGGATACTCTTTTCCCTCAAAGACTTCTGTTTTTTCGCTTTGATATGTAGATCCACAAACAAACTTATAACCCGTAGAAGAATCCACAAATAAAACTTGTCGATACTCAGGATGAGTGTTCTTTTTCATATTGACAACTCCAAAATCACCGTCTTAGTATATAGAAAACACACGACGACACACTAAAGGAAGAGTCTACTGAAACCGACCATGAAAAAGCAAGAAAAAACACTGTTATCAGCTCTGTTTCAAAGGCTTTTTATTATAATAACGGTTTCATTACCCTGTTGTGCTGAAGCAAGTAATTTCTTGACAATTAAAAATCAGGTATTTTTTGCTCACACAGGCGACTACGTAGTATTTGCAAAAGGCTCTCAAAGGTTCTTTCTCGCTGTCAAATCTGTGGACAATACGGGTGCATGGATAGAATTAATAGAATTTCCATCTTTGTGCTATACGGATCGATGTCTACTAGAGAATGGTTCTTGGAAACTTCTTGTCCATCAACTGACTTCGCATAAAAAAGTGTTTTTAATTCACCTCCCCAAAAATGAAGCCCACTCTGTATTCTCTTTAGACCAGGAATCTAATGTTTGGAATTTCACTTCCCCCGGGGCCGCTCCTATTTTTTTAAACACTCTTCTATCACTCGAACTATCTCCAGCACCACAACAACTAATAAAAACACAAGGAAAAGATAGAAGACCCTGGTCACCAACTGTTTCCGTACAAGGGGAAAAGACATCTAATCTCTCCGCTCAAGCATGGCATGCTCTTTGGCCGAAAGGTTCTTCTCTCCTGTCTGACAAAAATGTTTTAATATATTTCACGTCTACAAGTATATCTCCCTTCCCTCTATGGATAAGTATAGAAACATCCAAGGGCCACATTATCGTCAGAGCAATTGAACTAGGAAAGGATATAACATCCCCCTACCCATCAGCTAATCTAACTACGAAAAATCCTTCTAAAACCTGAAAAAGCAGGGGCCTTGCGATTTTGTACCGCATTGGACTATAAAGGATGAACTTGATTTAAAAATAACATATATAATCTTCAGTAGGCATCCCCATGAGGCATCCTCTTTCTTTGAATAAGAGTCGTCAAATTCTTCGCTCCTCTTTTAAGCTGTTCAAAAGCAAGAAACTATCAAAATTACCAGACACACATGTTCGTTTAGGAAAATTACTTGAACAGCTGGAAGATGCCATATTTCAACAAGATCAAGAACTTGCTTCAAGCCTCGCCGAAGAAGTTCAGCAAATATCTAGAGGGATTCCTTTAACTTTTTCAGATAGAGCTCTTGAAGTTATCAAGGCCTTATTATTCGCAGCTACCATAGCCTTTGTCATTCGGCAATTTTGGTTTGAACTTTATGAAGTTCCTACAGGTTCTATGCGACCGACTATCCTCGAACAGGACCGGATTCTCGTATCGAAAACTACATTCGGCTTACACATCCCTTTCAAAGAACAGCCTTGGGGATTTAACCCTAAATCCATTACACGTGGTGGATTGGTTGTGTTTACAGTTGGTAATCTACCCATTCCAGATTCAGACACAAAATATTTTGGCTTTATTCCTGGAAAAAAACGCTATATCAAAAGGTGTATAGGGAAACCCGGTGATACTCTATATTTTTACGGAGGAAAAATATATGGAGTTGATAAGGATGATAAGCCCATCCAATTTCCAACCGAGTATGGATTGAATGAGTTATATCATGTGCCCTATATTTCTTTTGATGGCTCCACAGAAATAACATCGCATGAGAATACGGCTGAAGTATACTTTAAGCAAATGTACCAACCCTGTGGAAAAATTTCCTTACCTCAGACATCTTACGGACAGTTTTTCCATAAAAATTCCTGGACCGATGATACTCCGGATAAATTAAAAGAGCCTCATACTACTCCTGTTAGCTACGCAGACCTGTTTGGAATTGGAAACTATGCCATGGTTAGAATTCTTACTCATAAACAAGCCCTGCTTCTGCACCACATTATAGAACAACCATCATCAGCATATTTAGAAATATGCCATACTCCCAATGTTTCTTATCCTAAACCAACTATACACCGTTACGGACAAACTCTGATACCAGCAATCAGACCGATGACTGCCCTACTCCCTTTACGAAAGGAACATATACATCTGATTCGCAATAACCTCACTACTTCGAGATTTGTTGTCGAAGATGGTTTGGCTTACAAATATCATCCGTTTTCAGCAAGACAATCTCACTCGTCTAAAATATTCGCGCTATCTTTCCCTGATATTCCCAATGGGTGCTATGAATACTGTAAAGGCCAAGCTTACAAAATAGGATTCGGAGGAATACGGCATAAGTTAAAATCCTCACACCCTTTAATGCAGCTAACAGATACGAAAGTTATCGAATTATTCAATTGCGGGATTAATTTTAATTCTATTTTCTCACCAAATAATCCAAAGCAGTCCCCTCTTCCTAATCGGTACGCATTCTATAATCAAGGTAATCTATATATTATGAACGCTCCGGTTTTTATTAAAAATGACCCTTCTTTACAGAAATTTACAGAATTAGAAAAACACAGGCAAAGTGCATCTAGAAATGCTGAACCATACATTGCCTTCATTGATCGCCCTATTCTACCAGATTTAGAACAAGATTTTATTGAGTTTGTTAAAAATTTTGGAATACGCGTACCAGAAGACCATGTATTAGTTTTAGGTGATAATTATGCAATGAGTGCTGATAGCCGAGAATTTGGTTTTGTTCCAGTGAAAAACCTTTTAGGAGCCCCCTTATGGACGTTTTGGCCATTTGGCCATTTCAATCATCTAGCAAGTGTACCTGCACCTACTACATTCCCTGGTTATCTTGTTAACGGGATAGCTATCTGCTTGTTCCTAGGATTGATTGGACGTTGTTACTACCAACGAAAACGTAGATTCTTCCGGAAATACAATTAAAGAGGGTTACTAACACCCTCTTTAATTTCTACCAGTCATAGAAATCTCCATTACAGCAGTCTGCCCATTGATATCCCACTCCTCGCCTATCACATGATCTGTAAACTCATATTGAGTAACCAATGTTTCTTCACAAATATATGAATGATATTGTGAAAATGCATCCTTTACTAATTGTGAAGTACTAATTTTTAAAGAAATACGGTCAGAAACATGAAGTTTCAAATTACGTCGCATTGTATTAACTTTATTTACAATTTCTCTGGCAATAGCTTCTATGACCAATTCATTGGAAAGTTGACAATCTAGTACTACAGTGAACAATGAAGAATTTCTAGCTACATATCCTTCCTGAGTTTGCCAAGAAATGATCACATCATCGAGGTTTAGAACAACTTTTTGACAGTCTAAAGAGATCGTATGAAATTTTTTCTCTAGAAACTCGTGAATCTCATTTTGGGACATTTCATTAAGAAGGGCCTGAACCTGCTTCATTTTAGAACCTACTTTTTTCCCTAAGGAACGAAAATTAGGCTTAATGATTGCAGTAACAAATTCTGGAGCTTCCTTGTAGAGAGTAACCTTCTTAATATTAAGTTCTTCGGATATCAACGACTCGAAATTCAAAATATCATCTAAACGATCTTTAGGCCCGATAATATAAAAATTCGCTAAAGGTTGACGTACCTTTAACTTATGCTCTTTCCTTAACGAGTGACCTAGAGCCACGATATCACGGACGTCACTCATGCGTGTCTCTAAATCCAGACATACCTTAGAGAGGTCAACAAGAGGAAAGTCACATAAATGTACAGACTCCTCCATATCATCCGTTCTAATCTGCTGATAAATATCCTCAGCAATGAATGGGATAAAAGGAGCTATTACCTTACAAAAAACTGTCAAAACTTCATATAAAGTGAAAAAAGCAGCCCTTCTATCAGGCGTATCTTTTGCTTCCCAGAAGCGTCTACGACAACGCCTAATATACCAATTAGTAAGATCGTCTATAAAAATAACAAACGGATTTACTGCAGTATTTAAATTATACACCTCCATGCTACTGCGAACTTTTCCAACCACAGTATAGAGATTAGAAAGAATCCAACGATCTATATCTGTATAGCAGCATTCTTCATAAGATATGCTTGGAGAAAAATTGTAAAGTTCGGCGTACGTTTTATAAAACGATAGAACGTTGGTCAACGGCAAAAGTACCTGCTTTAAAATAGCCTCGACACCTTTATCAGAAAAACGTAAATCTTCAGCCTTAACAACCACACTATTTAGAAGATACAAACGTAATGCATCTGCACCATAAGTACGCATAATACCCATAGGGCTTGGATAATTACTTAATCTCTTAGACATCTTATTGCCATCTTCTGCCAGGACAATGCCATTAACTATAGCATTCTTAAATGGGGGTTGATTGAATAATGCAGAAGATATGACGGTTAAAGTATAAAACCAACCACGAGTTTGATCGAGTCCCTCGGCAATAAAATCCGCTGGAAACGCTTTCTCTGTGTTCTCTTGGTTTTCAAAAGGATAATGATTTTGAGCATACGGCATGGCCCCAGAATCAAACCAGCAATCAAATACATAAGGAACACGACGGAAAATTTTTCCGTCCTTGATAATTTCTAACTCGTCGATAAAATGGCGATGCAAATCATTAATCCGCTCACCGGTTAGTTGCTCTAACTCTTGGATACTGCCAATAACTATAATTTCACCGTCAGAACTTTTCCAGATGGGAATCGGGGTTCCCCAATAGCGATTTCTGCTAATTGCCCAGTCCCGGGCTCCGTCAAGCCATTTACCAAATCTACCCTCTTTAATATGGTCAGGAACCCAATGAATCCTCCTATTTGCGTGAATCATACTGTTTTTGATTTTTTCAACAGACACAAACCAAGAATTGACTGCCTTATAGATTAAAGGCGCATCTGTTCTCCAACAAAAGGGATAACGGTGCATAATTGTGCCATGGTGAAACACTTTTCCTAAGTTTTTCAAGAATTTAATAATTAACTTGTCGCAATCTTTAATATATTGGCCATTATAATCGGGTACCTCTTCAGTAAAGCAGCCATGATTATCAACTGGGCATACTACAGGAACATTATGGTCCTTACATACAAAAAAGTCGGCCTCGCCGAAAGCAGGAGCCATGTGTACCACTCCCGTGCCTTCACTTTCTTCTACAAAAGCTCCTGGAAGCACTAAGAATGCGCCTTCTTCTCGCTTGGAACTAAAGTAATCAAAAAGAGGATAATAACTCCTTCCTAGTAACTCTTCTCCTAAAAAGGACTCCAAAATATCATAAGAATTAGCGTCTAAAAACCATCGAGATAAACATCCGCTTCCTAAAATATATTCTTCTCCAGAAAGCTTATCCCTAATACGTACGTAGGTAATTTCTGGATTAACAGCGACAGCCATATTGGATACCAAAGTCCATGGTGTCGTTGTCCATACCAAAAGAGAAGCATGATCATCACAAATCGCAAACTTGATAACTACCGAAGGATCGGAAACCTCCTTATAATTCTGCCCTGCTTCAAAGTTAGATAATGGTGTACCCAACTTAGTCGAAAAAGGAACAACTTTAGTCCCTTCGTACACCAACCCCCGATCATAAAGAGCACGGAATACCCACCAAACACTTTCCATAAAAGTGGTATCCATAGTTTTCCAAGTGGCGGAGAAATCTACCCAACGCCCTAAACGCCTGATATATTCTTGCCACTCGTTAACATAACGAGACACAATATTCCGACACTCTTCGTTAAAAGCTGCAATACCGAAGTTCTCAATAGCTCCCGGTTCTGTCAAATTTAAGGATTTCTCAACTTCATACTCAACAGGAACACCATGACAATCCCATCCAAATCTTCTAGGAACATAGTTACCATCCATTGTTGCGTATCGACCAACCACATCTTTAATAGTGCCAGCTAAAAGATGGCCATAATGAGGTAATCCTGTCGCAAATGGAGGGCCATCATAAAAAGAAAACAAAGGGCTCCCTTGACGATTAAGTAAAGTTTTCTGGAATATGTTCCTTTCTGCCCAAAAATTAAGAATCTTTTCCTCTCTCTGAGCAAGGTTTTCCTTGTTATCACAATCCTCTTTCATACACTGAACCGCTTCGTATTTAAGATAAAATCCAAAAGAACCTAAGAATACCGTAATTTTACAACGGAAGAAGACCTTTCACAAAAGGCACTATCTAGCGACGCTCAATACTAATATACAACAAGAAATACATACAAGGTTAGGATACATAGGACATATAGATACTATCCTAGCATCCTAAAATCTTTACCTTAGCTATGGCCTAACTACCAATATATCCATCAAAATAATCAAGGATATTTTTTTAAAATATTATCAGGACATTCTGGCTATTGCATAAAAGCAAAGAAAGATCTAGAATGTCCCCCTTGGGGGTGTATAGGTTTCGACTTGGAAATGAAGTGTTAATTGCATGCGGAGGACGTTGGCTGGCCTCCTAAAAAGCCGACAAAACAATAAATGCCGAACCTAAGGCTGAATGCGAAATTATCAGCTTTGCTGACCTCACTGAGGAAAGAATTGCTGCTTAATGAGCAAAAGTTGTTGCCTAAATTTTAGGTAGCCCGGCGCCCATGGATTCCACCAGAGATCTGTGGTGCGCTGTCATCGATCTGGTTGGAATTTGTTTCCTCTAATTCTCAAGGAAATTTGTTCGAGACTTTTGAGAGTCGTTGACTACTATAGACGTTCTTAGCTGAGGTAGTTCAATGTACTATTTACTAAGGACTAAGCATGTAGATATTTGCAGGGAGTTTGCTAAGGACGAGAGTTCGAGTCTCTCCACCTCCAATCTTTTAACCCAAAAAATTTCCCACGTTTTTGCGTAGAGGGCCTATAACCCTCCTCTCCGCTTGCAGTAGGTTCACCTCGGTTATTTCGATAAGCTTTTTCTAGCGAGAGCTGTTTAAACAATAAGACCACAATATTAATAAGATAGCCTGCGCACGACTGGTTCTCAATCCTCGAATCTGAGGACATTTCAAATAACTCTTACTGTTTTGTAACAAATCTCTGATAATCTTCACCCCGGTTTATCTAAAGAGCTTCGGCATCCTTTAAATTTTGCCTTTCAGGAATACAGCGAGGCTCTATCTTATCCGCATTACTCACAATAATACCTAAACTTATCTGAACACAAACTCAAGTTTACAAAAGCATAGGATTACAGACATCTGATGAACACGAGTAAACGCGAATCAAGTTATTCTCATTCAACCTTTTATGCAGAGGGCATACCTAAACGATTTGATAAATGAGCAAACATAGAATTATTTCAACACTCTAATTGTTTCATTAAATTGATGACAATATTTAATAAAACTAAAACACAATAAAGTTAAACAAATAGAATAGATATTTTTTAAATTTGAAACAAAAACAATCTTAATTGTGAATGAGCTATGTGGAAGAAATTCGAACTTATGATAAACTATCCGGAGGTTAATATCCTTGTCTCTAGAGCAGTTAGATTATGAGCATTACATCTTTATCTTTTCTATTAGTAAACCATCAACATGATGGCCAAGGTTTCCCCTGTTCTAAAGCCGATCATTCATGTGTTGTAATCAATCCTTTGTATCGTTCTTGTACTGAAATATTTCTAAGCTTTATCCCCATTGCGAGTGCTTTCACGGGTGTTTGGGCTCTATCGGCCATTTCAAAACTAGAGCATTCATTTTTAATTATTGCGGGGAACCTTAGTCCTGTATGCCCTTTAAATCCTTGTTTAGATATTAGTAGAGCTCTTCCAAAAATTAAAACAGATGCCATTTTGGAGATACTTGGTATTAAGGCGCTATATTATCTATTGAGACTAATAATCAGGATCGCTCAGTCCCTATTCTGTTTTTTAAAAAGACAAGAGAATGAAAAATACTATTCCTCACCAATCGTCCATCAGCCCAAGGTTAACACAAATAATATCAACTGTAATCTTACCTATGCCAACCCCTTGCCTGACTCCTTTACCAGCTTAATCGATCTCAACTCTTAAATGAAATATCGTATCAGAGTTTAGAGAATCGTTGCAGCTGCAGCTGCGAGTTCAGAACGTTCAGTACGCTTCATAAATACATGACCATACAATGCAAGGTGATGGAATTTTCCAACTAAATAAGTGAGACCATTGGAATTTTCATCAAAATAAAGACTATCAATTTGTGTAGGATCTCCAGTCAAAACTATTTTAGTCCCTTTACCAGCTCGAGAAATGATTGTTTTAATTTCGTGAGGAGTTAAATTCTGAGCCTCATCAATAATCATAAACACATTAGGTAAAGATCTGCCACGGATATAGGTAAGAGCTTCCATTTCCAATTTTTTAGCATCAAGCAAAGACTGCAGGGCGTCGGAGAAATCTCCCATACCATTAACGCTAAATAGAAACTCTAAATTATCATGAATTGGTTGCATCCAATGTAAAAGCTTTTCTTCCTTAACTCCCGGTAAAAATCCAATGTCCTTACCCATAGGAACGATAGGACGACTTACCAATAATTTATTATAATCTCCTCTATCGAACACCTGGTACATAGCAGAAGCCAAAGCTAAAATAGTTTTTCCTGAGCCAGCCTGTCCCATGAGTGATACCAGCTTAACATCATCTCTAAGCAACAAATCTAAAGCACATTTTTGTTCTATGTTTAAAGGTTTTACCCCCCAAATTTTATCTGGGAGAGCTTTAAGAGGTATCACTTTCTTTTCTTTCATGTGATAACGTCCTAGCGCGAAATGGCTATCTCCTGCTTTTAGAAAGAAATACTCATTTGGAGCAGGCGTAATTTCTAAAGGTAGTTTTAAATGACCATTCGTATAAAAATACTCTATATCAGCCTCTGCGACATTGATTTCGCGATACCCTTTATATAAAGATCGAAATGAAAAACGCTTATTTTCATAATCTCTCGCTTCGATTCCCAAAGCTTCTGCTCTTACTCTACGTCCTAAACTTTTAGTAACAAAAATCATGGGTTCGCGTTGCGCTATCACTTGTAATAATTCTAAAGTCAAAAGCTTCCTATTTTTTTCGTCTCCGGATAAGTTAGCAATTGAAGATACTTCTATTCGCAATTCGCTACCATTAGGAAGAGCAATACCCTCAACAACATGAGTTTTCGAACCTTCTATCAATAATCGGATATTACTTAACGCTCTAGAAGCGTTTTTAGCTGATTCATCTCGAAATTTTGCAAAAGTTTCTAGCTCTTCAATCACAGTGAATGGAATGATAATTCGTGTGTTTTCAAATGAAGACAATGCTTCAGGATCATATATAAATACACTTGTATCAACAACCATTGTCTTCTTCATGCTATTGCTCTGCCTCCTTGGCATATGAGTTACTGTCTCTAAAAATATTTTTTCTTTATCTATCTATTTTGGGATCATAACTTTGGCGTTTTCATAACTTTCTCTAAAGCGCATTTGATCTCGGGAAAACCCATAAGATTAGATGACATCTTTTATGATTTTTGAAAATACGAATGAGTGAGAATTTAGCAAGAATCAAAGAAATATGTTATGTGAACTAAGAAAGATTTTCTTCCATAATGCATTTGTAAACAGGTGCTAAAACTTAAAAAAAAATAAGAATTTAAAATTTTAGATAACAAAAAAAGATGCCATACTCTTACGCTGACAAAGAGGGTCTCTGCCTTTAAGAAAGTAGTTAAGCGATTTCAACTTCTATATTTGGTTGTATTTTACAGAATATGTGGTATTACTAACTTCTTTTATATAGTGATTTTTTGTATAGTCAGCATGCTTGATCCCTTAATTAAAAAATCGTATCTTGTGTCATTACAAATAGTTCCTTATCGAAGGGAAAGGTATTAAAGTATTAGTTAAAAATCGAAAGCTATAGAGACTCTGAACAGGGTCTCGAAAAATAACTCAGCATGCATGTTCTTCGAAATAGGACGATGTTTTTATGGAGCCATAGATAACTTCTACATTTTGCAGGTTTATCTATGGCATTGAATCAGGTCTTTGATCTTGAAAGTGCTAATTGGACTGAGATTGATGTCGGAATTCTGGAGGTTGTATTATGAAAGTAAAAATTAATGATCAATTAATTTGTATTCCTCCCTTTATCTCAGCACGTTGGAATCAGATAGCTTTTATCGAATCGGAAGAGGAAGAAACCAAAGGATTAGCTACTCTAAAGCTTCATTTAGTTAGTGGGAAAACTACAGTTATTCCTAACTTAGATCAATCAATCATTGATATAGCTTTCCACGAACACTTACGACACCTTGAGACTTCTCAAACACTCAAAGACGACATGCCTCGTGATGATGATAAGGTAGGTACGTTAGTAAATATTATCCAACAGATATCTAAAAATGCTGATATAACACTATTTTCTCCCAAGCATTTAGCTTCTCCTTTGTTTTCTGGAAGCAATCCCATCGAAATGATTTTACAACATGCACCCGAACATAAAGATCATCCCGATGCTCCCGCAGATGTATTAGAGAAAATGGCAGCAATCATACGTACCTTAACAGGGAATAACCCAATACTTCTTCCGAAACCCGAGCCGCATTGTAATTGCATTCATTGTCAAATTGGTAAAGTAATACTGGAAGAAGAAAATATGACGGTGACTGATCAAGATCTCTCCTTTCGTACATGGGACATTGTTCAAACAGGAGACAAATTATATGTAGTATCTAATCCTTTAGATCCTCAAGAACAGTTCAGTGTATATCTAGGTTCGCCTATAGGTTGCACGTGTGGTGAGATGCACTGTGAGCATGTTAAAGCAGTCCTGTATACTTAAGGAAAATACTTATGACCTGGTATTAAGGTTATCTCTTAAGAGCAAATTGAGACTGTTTCAAATCCCATATCACTTTATTTCTCATTCTTGGAAATGGAAAATTTCTTGAATTAACTTATGCTCTTATTTTAAGAGAATTGACTTTTTCACTTACGTTAATATAATCCTCTTTTCTAGGGTTGTCTCCCTTAGAGGATTGCTGGGCATTTGTGTGACAGTTATTCTAATGTCAATATATTGTAGGAGTAAGGCATGCGAACCTTATCGATTTTTGTGCTTTTGTTTGCTTTAGGAATGGGAGTGAGCTCGTCTTTTGTACATGCTGCTGATACACTTCCTGGGAAATCATCTGTCCACCAGACGGACAATGCCTTTTCTCCTTTCACAGGCGAGATCAAAGGAAATAGAGTTCGCTTACGTTTGGCCCCGCATACCGATAGCTCTGTGATCAAAGAGCTTTCTAAAGGAGATTACGTGGCCGTCTTGGGAGAAAATAAAGATTATTACATTGTCTCTGCTCCTGAAGGCATCAAAGGATATATCTTTCGCACTTTCGTCTTAGACAATGTGATAGAGGGTGAACAAGTGAATGTTCGTCTAGAACCTTCAACTTCTGCCCCAGTCTTGGTGCGATTGTCTCGGGGAACCAAAGTACAACCCACAGATGCTTCCTTACAAGGTAAGTGGCTAGAGATCCACTTACCTAAAGAGTGCGTGTTTTACGTTGCTAAATCTTTCGTATCCTCTAAAGGTCCGATAGATTTGTATAAACGCTGGGAAGGGCAAAAAAAAATTGCTGTAGACCTCTTAAATTCTGCAGTACAGTTTGCACAAGTGGAGTTGAAAAAAGATTTAGAAAGTATCGATCTGGAATCTATCTACAAAAAGATTAATCAGGTACAAACCGACGAGTTCCGTGACGTTCCTGGTCTACAGTCTTTAATCCAAAAAGCCCTAGAAGACATCCAAGATGCCTATCTTACTAAATCTCTAGCAAAAGACAAGGCAACTACGACAACGGTTGAAGTGAATTCTACTGTCGATTCCTCTTCTCTCCCTGCTAAAGGTTCCCTACTTTCGAAACATATACGAAAACAAGCTGTTATCAAATCTTCCCCTATGGTCCAAGGAAGACAAGCTATCGAGTATTCTCTTTTTAAAATATGGGCTAGCATGCAACCAGAGGAATATGCTCATACTTTGACACAAGAGGCTTTCTATCAAGAAGAACAGAAAAAAAAGCAGCTTTTGGTTGGAGAACTCGAAATATATCCTCACGTTGTTAAAAACAACCCTGGGGACTTCCTCCTAAAAAATAAAGAAAACACCGTTGCCTTTGTTTATGCGACCCAAATCGATTTAGAAAAATGGGTAGGGAAACGTGTTTCGGTAGAATGCTTGCCACGGCCAAATAATCATTTCGCGTTCCCAGCTTATTATGTTTGTAGCATCAAAGAATCCGCATCGTAAACACTGCTCTAAACTACTTTATATGTCGCAATAGCAAACAAAACAAGGGACTAAGATGTCCCTTGTTTGTTAGTCATTATTAGTAAATGGATGGAAAATCCGTTTTTCCTCGAAATACTCGATATACATAAATGCTGTATCCAATAATCAAAGGTAACCCTAAAATTACGATTACAAATAGAGTTTGCAAAGTTTTATTACTCGCTGCCGCGTTTGTAAGGGTATAGCTATATTGTTGATCAATCGTTGAAAGCAAAATATTGGGGAATACTAAGACTATCGAGGAAACAATCAACAGTAATAAACTACACGATGAACATAGAAAAGCAAGTAAGAAGCGTTGCTTTTTTACAGCAAGTTTTATAAGTAAGCAATCCCCCAATGTGAGAATCATTAACGCAAAAAGAACAGGATACGCCGGCAAACCAGAGAAATTACCTAAAGCAAAGCAGGAACCATATACTTGGGGAATCATAGTCACAGTGGCGACGACTAAGGAGAGATAGATTATACAAAATGCTGCCAATACTTTAGAAAAGCATTTAGCTAACCTGGCATGCAAATCTCCAGAAATTTTCAACATCATGAAAGTACTTCCATGCAACGAAAAAGCACTAATTACAAGTGCTCCGCATAAAGCGGCATAGGGACGAGAAAATAATTCCCAAGACAACGATGCATAAGGAGTTTCAGGAGATAAAGGCAAACCTAAAATCATGTTACCGACTAAAGACCCTAAGAAAAATCCTATAGCCATTCCAGATATAGCGAATGCAGCATCCCAAAAATTACGCCATTTTTTAGATTCAACTTTACTACGAAATTCTAACGCACAGCCTCTACAAATATATAGGAAAACTAAACACCATATAGGCATATAAAAGATAGATAGCAAAGCTCCATATGCTGATGGAAACCCAGCAAATAACCCTCCAAAAATAATGATAAGCCAAACTTCATTCCCATCCCAAATAGGTCCTATGGAATTTAAAAATAAGCGACGATCCTTATCGCTTTTTGCGATATAATAAATCGAACTTAGTCCCAGATCAAATCCATCACCTAGAGAATAAGCAAATACGGAAACGCCCAAAATAGCATACCAAATTACTGACCAAACTAAAGAAACATCCATAAGCTATCCTAATTATTTTTTTTCCATCTCCAAAAGATCGTTCTCATCTGGGCCTCTTTGAATTTTCTTACAAATGAGGAAGAGAAACAAACTCAGCAAACATATAAACACCACGGAAAACATTGCTAAAGATTGAATAATCTGCCTACTATGGACGATGGGAGATACCGCATCTTTGGTTTTTAATAATCCATATACTACCCAAGGCTGTCTTCCTAATTCCGCAGCACACCAACCAACTTCATTACATAGGGTAGGAATAAAAACTGAACAGGAAAGAATAAAAAGAACTATAGAACTTCTCGCCCATCGTTGCCCTTTATAAGCAAGCCAGGTAACTAGAGATAGTAAGACCATGCATCCCCATAAAGCAACCATAAGATGATAAAGCTGAAAAACTACGGGAACATTCGGCCACTCCTCTTTGGAAAATTGATCTAAGCCGATTACGGGAGTTTGTGTGTTTCGATGAATCAAAAATGAAAGAGCTCCAGGAATAGGTAAACCAACTACACGCTCCTTTTTCATATCAACATAGCCGAACAAATATATTGGAGTACGTTCTTCTGTTTTGAAAATACCTTCAAAAGCAGCCATTTTAGCTGGCTGATTTTTTGCTACTCCACGTGCTGATACATCTGCAGACCAGAGTTGTAAAATTAAAACTATTATCCCAATAACAGATCCTAATTTTAATCCTTGATGAGCAAAATCATAATGACGCTTTTTTCTTAAATAGAAAGCACTAACACTAATTACTAGAAATACTCCCGACAACCATGTTCCTAAAACTACATGGATATAACGATCTATACTTGAAGAAGAGAATACAACCTTCCAAAAAGAAGTCATAGCTGGCATTAGTTGCCCATTATGCATAACCATTTCATAACCTGAAGGTGTCTGCATCCAGGAGTTAGCACATACTATCCAAAAAGCACTCATATGCGCTCCCAAAGCAACCATACATGTAGAAAAGAAATGCATTTTTTTGGAAACTTTATGACGTCCAAATAAAAGAACACCTAGAAATCCTGACTCCAAGAAAAAAGCGAAAACACCTTCACTCCCTAGTAAAGAACCAAAAATATTTCCCGTATATTCTGAAAAGCGCGACCAATTAGAACCAAAAGAAAAAATCTGCATAATTCCTGTTACAACACCTATCACAAATGTTAGGGAAAATATGCCCACCCAAAACCATGTCATTTGTTTATACACGGATTTTTTAGTGATAAGATACATTCCTTCCATAAAAACTAACATCATACTCAGTCCCATGCTCAGAGGAACAAAAAGATAATGAAAGGCTATGAATAAACCAAACTGTGTTCTAGATAGAATTGTTGCATCCATATGTGCATCCCTGATAGAGATTCAATAATAAAGGTTATTACATCGGATTGTTAATAACAAAAATGAAGATTTCTTTACCCACCTTCTGTATTCTCGCGCCGAATCAAAGTTTCATAGTAACTTGATAGCATGATGAGAACAAGCTCCCTACACCCTGCTCTCAAACAATGCTAATGTTCTTTTAAATCTTTTAAGCTTCTTGATTTTTTCTCCACAATAAAGTTTATAGTTTTTTGCTGCTTCCACATCTGCAGATGCTCATTCTTTGCTCTACCGTACAGAGATAACAAAGCATATAAAGAAACTAAAAGAACAATGAAAATAAATGCTTAAAGACGATTATTTGTATTTCTTGTTTCAAAATTTATAAAATGCTTTGCTCTTAACCTTTTTCTCAGTATGCTAGGGCAATACACCATCTTCGTTTAGCAAACAGCTCAATTCAGGCGTACCGTTGTTGGGTTTCGCTAGATAAACTACTAATTTTATGCCCGTAGACATCACCTTTTATACAACCCCTATATTAGAAATTATGCTCATTTGGGTGGTGTTGAACTATCTTCTTAAGTTTTTCTGGGGAACGCGAGCCATGGACGTCGTTTTTGGTTTGCTGGCTTTCCTTTTTCTATTTGTTCTAGCAGACAAGTTGCATTTTCCTATTATCCGTCGTTTAATGCTTCATGTTGTTAATGTTGCGGCGATTGTGGTTTTTATTATTTTTCAGCCCGAAATACGCTTAGCATTATCTCGCATCAGATTTCATGGAAAAAAATTCGTGATAGATCTGCAAGATCAATTCGTAGATCATCTGTCCTCCTGTATTTATCAAATGTCTGAAAGGCAAGTAGGAGCATTAGTGGTGATTGAAAATAAAGACCCTTTTGAAGAGTTTCTAAGTTTTTCTTCCGTCAAAATTAATGCTAATTTTTCTGAAGAGCTTCTTGAAACTATATTTGAACCAACCTCTCCTTTACATGATGGTGCTGTTATTCTTAGAGGAGAAACTATTGCTTATGCACGTGTTGTCTTGCCTCTTGCTCATGATACGACACAGTTGTCGCGTTCTATGGGAACTCGCCATCGTGCAGCATTGGGAGCGAGTCAAAGAACAGATGCTTTGATTATCATTGTGTCTGAAGAAAATGGACAAGTTTCGTTATCTCGGGATGGGATATTAACTCGAGGAGTGAAGATAGACAGGTTCAAAGCTGTCCTTAGAAGTATTCTTTTATCAAAAGAGCAGAAACGCAAACCCTTTACGTCTTGGATTTGGAAGAAATGATGAATTTTTTTTCTCGATTTATCATGAGAAACTGGCTAAGAAAAGTCGTATCTCTAGGATTTGCGATTATCATTTGGCTTCTTGTTGGCCAAAGTGTGACGATTACAAGAACTTTAAACAACATACCCGTACGTATTGTTGATCTGGACCCCGAGCAAACGGTATTAGGCTTGCAAAGTAATGGTCTACTAGACAAAAAGGCAACTATCACTATTACTGGCAACAAAAATACTGTGGAAAACCTACGGCCGACCAATCTAGAAATCGTCATTAGTGCTGAAGGACATACGGAAAGTTGGATCGCCACCATTGATAAGTATGATTTGGTAAGTCTCGACGAAGATATCAACTTGCGTAGAGATATACAAACAGTATCTGCTGACAATATCTTTATACGTCTCACCCAGTATGTTACAGAGGACGTGATCATAACTATTACTTCTCCAGTAGGCAGTCCGCCTAAGGGATATGAATACTTAGATGTCTGGCCTAAATATCTCATACAAAAAGTAAGCGGTCCAAAAGAATATATTAATGCCTTGAAAGAACAGGGTTTGGAATTAACTTTTAATCTTAATAAGGTTTCTTTTGAAGAATTAGAAAGAAACCGTATTGCTCAGGGGAACCATGATGAGATCATCTTCCCCGTACCTCAAGATTGGAAAAAAGTTTTAATTCCATTTGGTGATACTAATACCTATGTAAACTTGAACGACCCTCAAGCTGATTTTCTACGTCTCTTGTTCTTAAAAAGAGAATTCATTCCTTTGAATCTTAATCTCCCTGTTTTACTATTTTTCCCTATTAAAAATAGCAAAACTATCAACCCACAATTATATACTCTAGAGCCATCCCCACCTCTCATTCTTAATCGTGGAATTTATCAAATAGATGTTCCGTTATATGCTAAGGACGTTAGCAAATTGTTTCTTGATGTTGTAAAAAACAATATCGCTCTAACAATAGTTATGTCTCCACCTCATAAAAATAACACTATCAATTGGGCGATAGAGTTCATTGATGAAAAAACATTAGAGAATAGATTCGTAGAAGCCATTATGGCTCAAGAACATGGTATACTTCATGATTTTGCTTTAATTGATGAGACAAGCATTCGACATCGCTTCAGAGAATACTTAAGAAAACTCTCTCTATTTTTAAAAGACGGATCTCCTTTAGATCTATCTGCTGAAATTTCCGGGAACAAGGTATTTATTATTTTTGAAGACAAAAAAGAAAAAGTGGCATCTAAACCCAACTAGCCTCCTATCCTTGTGATCTCTGTCATAAAACAAGCATTTTTTTTGATTTTTTTGTCTTTTTTATAGACAATTCTCTTTTTGTGGTTTTGCTTAGTTATTTATGTGTTTGGTTGATTGCCTGAGTACGTCTTTTGAGTTTATTTTGGATACCACGTGTCCTTGTGCTAGCATGTCCCCTAAAAAGCACATGCTAACGCTAGTTTCCGCTTTGGCCTTATCCATTCTTGCAATAGTAGGGATGGTCACACTTGCTTTCATTTGTTCGGGACATTTGGTCCTTTCTGGCTATGTACTCGGTATACACAAATATGTTTTTACCCCATTACTTTTGGGAGCAGCTTTAATAGCCCTGTCTTTATCAGTAAGTTGTTTTAGAACAAGCAGTCGTTTTTCTATGTAGTCTTTGCGTAGTTTGAGTTGCCAACATTGTTCTCCAATTAGTAAGGGTGGTATACACGGTCTCCGGTTTTTCCCGATTATTATAAAAGTGACGTTAGTGTGATGTTTCTAGATGGCGTAACCTATGTTCTAAGCTCTTTATTCATAAGCATATGTAAAAGAGTTCCTTATTCTTTTCTAAAATTCCTAGGCCATTTCTTTGGTTTATGTATTTTTTATCTTGTTCCGAAATACCGAAAAACTGCTCTTACCAATTTAGCACTAGCTTTCCCTAATAAATCCTACAAGGAGCGGTATAGCATTGCAAGACAGTCCGTTCAACATACCGTAATTACGATACTAGAACTATTAGCAGTCGAGTCATTAACACCTCATCTTGATGATCTAATTACTATTGATACTGCTGAAAAATCACCACAAGGTTTTTCACAAGATGAATTAATGACTCAGGAAGAATTACTTACTACCTTTACACAATTAGATAATAAAGAGGGACTAATTCTATTTTGTGGACATCAAGCAAATTGGGAACTTCCCTTCCTCTTTATTACAAGAAATTATCCTGGTTTAGCTTTTGCAAAACCTATAAACAACATCAAGCTTAATAGGAAAATTATTAAGCTGAGAGAAAGTTTTAAAGGAAGGATTGTGTCTCCTAAAGGAGGCGTTCGTCATGCTCTCCGAGCATTAAACGAGGGTTGGATAATTGGAATCGTTGGAGATCAATCTTTATTAACTTCGTCTTATACCTATCCTTTATTCGGCTCTGATGCATTTACCACAACTTCTCCTGGTCTATTGGCATACAAAACCGGGAAACCAGTGGTATCTGTTTCAATATCCCGCCATAACAAGGGCTATAAAATTGCTCTTAGCAACAAATTTTATGCAGACCGTTCATTACCAATTAAAGAGGCGTCCTCTAAATTGATGGATAACGTAATGCATTTCTTAGAAAAAGGCATTGCTGCACAGCCCGAACAATGGATGTGGATGCACAAACGTTGGAAACGGAAGTTGGTAAATAAATTCAAAAAACGTTACGCGTACAGTCATATACTTGTACTAGTGAAGGAGACAAACTTGTCTTCCCTAGAAACTTTCTTACAAGATCTTTCTGTATTTTACTCCGGAGCAACTCTCGATCTTGCGGTACAAACCTTACAAACTAGCTATAGTCTACCTGAAGCTTATTCTAATTATAATCTTAAAGTGTTCTCTAATCTGAACGAGCTCTACGACATGCCAAATAGTTATCCAGCTGTTTTTGATCTCATAAATCTTCCAAGGTCACTAAGAAAACACTATAAAAAAACAGGTTCTGTCGCTCTGTTTACTCAAAAAACACTAGAAAAAAAGTGTTTGACTGACAAACCCCTTATTTCCTCTCTTAAAAGTTTTTCTAGGCAACACACTAAAATAAATACAGAGAATTGTAATTGAAGAACATATAGCAATCAGCAAAACCACTACAGTAATAAGTTTTCTTATCCTAAACCTCAAAACTTGCTGATTACCATATGCTTTTAAAAAGAATTAACCTTCGAATTATTAGAAAGTTAAATGCCTTTAGTTGTTAATTTTATATAAGCCTTTCATTTTCTGTAGGCGTACAAGAAGTCGCAGTATTCTCAATAACCATAGAAATGTTGTCTAGGGTAAGTCCCGAAGCTTTTAACCAAGGCATACTCATGTTTGCAACTAACTGATTCCTTAAGCTTCGTTTTGCTATATCTTTCATCTCACGATATCTATTTATAGCTTTCCTCCCTTCCGTTTGAGCAAGTCTAGCAAAAAGAGCTGTTGAAGTTACAGCCGTTACAGGAGTCATATTATTTCTATCTACTTTTCTCTCTAGAGACACTCTATTCTCATCCACTTTTTTAATTACCTCTTTGATTTCAGGCAATTTATAAATTTCCGCACCCTTATCACAAACAATAGACATACCCCTATAAGCTAATATAATAGAAATCAAAGACATTAAATCATCAGAAGTTAACCATATACTATCTTCAGAACGAACAGCTATGGACAAAACTCTAGCTAATTCTACCATAATCTCTCCTGCTAATACGGAGCCCAATTGACGGTGCACCGTATCAATAGTATTTGTCACATAAAGAGTGGATAATGACTGTGATAATCTTCCAGAATCAAAAGAATTGGAGGACGAAAGAAAACCTAGAGAATCCCAGGAACAAACTACACTGATTTTCGATGCAAGTTCCTCGTCATTAATCGTAATATAACGATTACCTATTCCTTCAATCACACCCTCTTTCAGGATAGGTTTAGAAAGAACTAGAGCATAGTTATTTGCAGCCTGCCCCCACATATCTTGAGTTTCTTTTTTCATAATTCTATTGAATTTACTTGAAGATAACTTACACTCTGATCTAAGATCCTCGAAACTAGGAAGATCGACACGTTTTCCTGCTAACAATGCAATGGTATCCACTCCTAGATTTTTCAGAGCTACCATTACTACTGCAGCGCTATACTTTTCTTCGAGTTTTCTAATTTCCTCTTCTCGAATTCCGGAGCTATTAGTATTCAATCTAAATAAAGCAGAAAATAGCCCACAGAGTAAGGATCCAAATCCTCCACAACCACCTTCCCCTTCAGCACAACCACATCCCGTACATCCACAATTTCCTGAGCAAGACGCTTCGGCATTATCATAACAGAACTGTGCTGCTCTTCTTGTAGTTTCACTCGTCAATACACTAGTAACTAAGGAAACTATAGATGATGCTGCCATAAGATTAGCCTCTCCATCATGATGAGTAGTTTGATATAGATTGCTAAGTGCATCTAAAAATAGAGTCAGGTTCTCAGGAATAGGTAAACCAAAACATCCGCTTAGAATTCCAGTAAATTCACGAAGCATTACTGTAGTTAAAGCGCCACCCTCTTTTTCGAAAAAATTAAATAATGTTTGTAACTCATGTGATTGTGCGTATGTAGAACTAGACTTTACGAGTTGACAAAATTCGACAATATTATTCATAGAAGTAAAATCGCCTTCCTTAACTAGATCAAGCAAGCGACTATAATCAGCCCGTGACATACCTCCAGAGATACTATCCAAGCATTCTTTGACTTTGCCTCCTGTTAAACTACCATCTTCAATGTCTTTCTTCAAAAGATCTATAAAAAATCTAAATACTTGTGTACGTATGTTATGTGATTTGACTTCTAATTCATGAGGAGTAGAAGTTTCTAAATCTTCTTCTTGCACAGAAAGAGAAATATCATCTAAACATTCCATACTTGCTCTAGGCCGTATAGTAATTAGAGATGATCTTGCTAGTAAAACGGACTCACTAGAAACACTATTTTTAAGATACGCTCCGGTGTTATTCCTCATAACAACTGGAGGTTCATTTAGCGCATCTAAGGTTCCTTCTTCGTCTTCGTCAATATAAGGAAAATCTGATAAATCCGAAATGCACATAGATAGATTGTCCAGAACGGAATCCAATGCAAATAGTGCTGCTGAAGTTGTATCTGATGCTACGCTACTCACTTCTGTACAATCAGAATTTTCAGAAATAGCAAGACTAGCTTGTCTAGCATGCGTAGACCTGTTTTCTAAGTTTTTAGATAAATCGTCTTCTCTTAGCCAAACTCTAGAAGTAAGATTAGAAGAACTAAACCCTTGTGTGTTCCCTAATTCTCTAGATCTTAAAATTTCGCGTGCACTACAGAATGCACTACTATTATTGATAGAAGATGTCATAATCTTCTCCTAATTTTATTATTATACTGTTAATTCACGGATCACATTGAAGGGAATTGTTGCCGAAGGTGTTCTAGCCTTAGCGGCGGACATGTTAGGCTGCTTATTTTAAAATGTAAAGTAAAAATTTTATTTTGCATGAGATATAAATCATGCAATGATGCTCATATATATGCCTCAAGAACTCTCATATATTCTTTAGAGGAGTTCTCACGAAATTTGTGAATAATATCAAAAATCTGATAACCTCCTTTTTTATCAAGTGTCCAGAAAAAGAAGGAAAGGTTCGCAAATGCTAAAAATCGATCTAACAGGAAAAATAGCTTTTGTAGCAGGTATTGGTGATGACCAAGGTTATGGATGGGGCATTGCGAAAATGCTAGCAGAAGCTGGTGCTACCATTATTGTTGGAACTTGGGTACCTATATACAAGATTTTCTCTCAATCTTGGGGACTAGGAAAATTTGATGAATCTAGAAAACTATCCAACGGCGAGTTATTACAAATCGCTAAAATTTATCCTATGGACGCGAGTTTCGATAAACCCGAAGATATCCCTCAGGATATTTTAGAAAATAAACGCTATAAAGGGGTCTCTCAATATACCATTTCTGAAGTGGCAAATGCTGTAGCTAAAGATTTTGGAAAAATAGATATTCTTGTCCACTCATTAGCAAATAGTCCTGAAATTTCTAAACCCCTATTGGATACTTCGCGTAAAGGATATCTATCTGCTTTAAGTGCATCTAGCTACTCTTTCGTGAGCTTGCTCGCTCATTTCGGCCCCATTATGAATCCAGGCGGCAGCACTATCTCTCTTACTTACTTAGCATCGCTACGTGCTGTCCCAGGCTATGGTGGAGGAATGAGTGCAGCGAAAGCTGCTCTAGAAAGTGATACCAAAATGTTATCATGGGAAGCTGGTCGCCGATGGGGAATTAGAGTAAATACAATTTCTGCTGGTCCATTAGCTAGCAGAGCTGGGAAAGCCATTGGATTTATCGAAAGAATGGTAGAATACTATCTCGATTGGTCGCCGATTCAAAAACCTATGAACGCCGAACAAGTAGGAGCAGCAGCAGCATTCTTAGTTTCTCCTTTAGCTGAGGCAATTACAGGAGAAACTCTTTATGTAGACCATGGAGCCAACGTTATGGGTGTTGGCCCTGAAGTATTGCCTAAGAATCTGTAATCTCAGAGTAACGGGTTAATCCGGCTTCCCAAGCAGAGATAATACCTAACTTCTTTGCTGGGGGAGCCAAGAAATCTGCTAAGCCATGCATTGCCTCTGGCGCAGAGTTCATGACAATCTTGAAATCAGCACTTTTTATTAAATCAATATCGTTAGCATCGTCTCCTGAAGCCATAACAAATGGCCTCTGTCCTTCGTAGACTAAGTCAACGACTCTATCTACGGCACTCCCCTTTGATACTGATTTATCAGTCATAAATAAGATTCTATAATCTTCATCAAATGGCCACCGCATTAACGTAGCAGAAACATGCCTCATAATAGCAGCCGAAGACGTGAACCGATCAGCAATCTTTTCTACTTCTTCTTTCTTCCCGAAAATTTTAACAGCAGCGAACGTAGCATAAGGATAATCATTAACTAAACTATGCGTTTCCCTAAGACGTTTTTTTTCCCGAGAATTTGGGAAATACACAGGATCAAGCAGAAAACGTAGTTCATCATCACTACGCCCTAAAAATGCTCGATAATAGTGATCGTCATATTGTGCTCCAGATTCTATTGCAACAGCAACACGAGCGTCCTCTGTATATTGTGCCAATAAATGCAAAAATTCATGCGGGATGCTTCGTGAATAAAGAAAAGTTTTTTTCTCAGAAGACCAAACACATGCTCCATTTTGGCAGCCTAATAAATAAGGAATAGCAAACTTTTCGAATAAGCTATGTGCATAAGCAAAATATCTTCCAGTTAAGAAAAATAAATTCCATCCTGTATCATGTAAGCGATGCAGGGCATCCACTACCTGAGAGTCCAAATGATGTGGCAGATGAGTAATTGTCCCGTCAATATCTGTAACTAATAATTTATTCATTATTCCCTATCTCAAACCATAAAAATCTATGCACGCTTCAATTTCTTGGGAAAGCGGTGCTCTTACATCCCATTCCTTAAAGCACTAATAAAAATTCTTGCGACAAAAGTATGCTGTTCAAAGATACGTTTCTATAAGAAAACGAACACTCACTCAAAGAAATATCCAAATAGCAAATCATTCAAACAAAATTATAATTCGAAAATCTTATTAACTTACCAAAGCAAAACACAAGAAATGACAATTTGTACTTGGAAATCATAAGATATTCCCATATATATCATAGACTAAAAACCATTCCCAAATAAAAGTGTGTGATTATAGTAAGTTAAATTGATCGTACTTAGGGATAGGGATACATAAGGTTGGTAAACATGCTGCACTCACTTTTCTTTTATCTAATTTCTTTCTCTGATGAGTTGCCTTTCACTGACACTGTGAATGATTCTCTGAATGTCCCCAGCATGTTTCCTGAAAATATGAAGGTAGAAATTATCAAAATGATTTGTTCCCTTGTCTTCCTTTTAGCTTTTTTTGCTTTGGGAGCTTGGGGATTTAGAAAATTTTTAAAATCTAAAGGACAGACTTTTGGTAATGGATCCACTATTAAAATCCTTGAGAGACGGTCTTTAACCCCTAAAACCACTATTTATTTAATTCGTGTAATTAATAAGATCCTTATCATCGCTGAAACAGCCGAACAAGTGACCTTACTGTCCGAGTTCCCGCCGAATACTGATATTAATGAATTACTTCAAAATAACGACATAAAATCATCGGCTTCTTCTTCCGATCTTCTTAGCAAGGCAATACAAAAGTTTCACAGAAACAAGGACTTAGTCAATAAATATGCTGAAAGATAATGTAGATATACTTTGATCTACTAAGAACATTTTGGAGTAATCATAAATGACAACCTGGAACCTAGACGAAAATAATCTATCTAAATTCCTAAATGAATCGGGTTTTTCCCCTTCCGTAGAAAGAGAAAGTGGTTTAGCCTATATCAACATTCAAGCAAATGACTGTGATTTACCTTTATTTTTCGTAATACGCAATAAGGGTGATGTTTTACAAATGATTTGCTACCTACCCTACCAACTTCAAGATAATCAGAAAGGTTCTACGGCACGTTTACTACATCTACTAAACCGAGATATTGATATTCCAGGTTTTGGTATGGACGAGGAACAGGGTTTGATATTTTATAGGTTAGTAATCCCTTGTTTGAATAAGGAAATAAACGGGAATTTGATTCGTGTCTATATTGATACCATTACTCTAGTTTGCGATAGTTTTGCCCATGCTATCGGTTTGATTTCTTCTGGAGCTATGAATTTGGACGAGTTGAAACAACAAGCACAGAAAGAGCATAAAGATCAGTAGGTAATGGAGCCTGTTTGAATGTCCGTATTAATTTTTTATGACACAGAAACTACTGGAACACAAATTGAGAGAGACCGAGTCGTCGAAATTGCTGCCTATAATAGTATTACTCAAGAGTCTTTCGTTACTTATGTTAACCCAGAAATTCCCATTCCTGAAGACGCCTCAAAAATTCACGGAATTACAACAGAAATGGTAACATCAGCTCCGAAATTTTCTGAGATGTATGAAAAATTTATATCCTTCTGTGGTCCTGATAGCATATTAGTTGCTCATAATAACGATAATTTTGACTATCCCTTACTGCAAAAGGAATGCCGTCGTCATTCTCTACCCCCTTTGGATTTGCCCTCTATTGATTCTTTAAAATGGGCCCAGAAATATCGTCCTGACTTGCCTAAACATAACCTACAATACCTACGACAAGTATATGGTTTTGAAGATAACCAAGCTCATAGGGCTTTGGATGACGTTATCACCTTGCATAGAGTTTTTTCAGCGCTTACAGGAGATCTCCAACCTCAGCAAATTATTGAACTGATGTCTGCACGTTGTCACCCTAAGGTATTTAAAATGCCGTTTGGTAAGTATCGTGGTAAACCGATCACTGAAGTTCCTGCTTCCTATATCTCCTGGTTAGAGCAACAAGGAGCTTTAGATAAGCCTGAAAACAAAGATGTTAAAGCAGCTATTGACTCGTTAAAGCAACCTACATGACCGTATCTTTTGCATTTTCTCCCTGTCCTAATGATATCTTTTTATTCCGTGCATTCCTAGATGGTTTCAGCAATGAGACTAATGACAATTTAACAATTGCCGATATATCCATTCTCAACCAACTAGCACTAAATCATAGCCATTCTATAGTGAAAATATCTGCAGCTCTTTTTCCTCGTGTTTCCAATAACTATGGCCTTATGTCTGTCGGCAATATCTTAGGTCATGGTATAGGTCCTTTGGTTTTGTCCTGGAAAGGCAACAGTATCCTGACATCAATAGCAACTCCTGGGGATACGACTACAGCCCATGCGTTATGCAGATTATTCTATCCTGAAGCTCATTTAGTTCCCATGCCATATCATAAGGTAATTTCGGCAGTTTTAAATAAGCTAGTAGATGGTTGTGTGGTTATCCACGAAGAACGTTTTTCTTATGATTCTAGACTATGTATACACAATGATCTTGGTAAATTATGGGAACGGAAAACAGGGCTACCTGTTCCCTTGGGATGTTTAGTGTATTCAAAATCCCTATCAGCACATCTCGTCAGTAATTTAGAACTAGATATTAAACAATCATTAGATCGCTCTTTAAAGGACATTGACATTTCTATAAAAGTAGCTGCCAAATATGCTAGGAACAAACACTCTGATACTATTCAGAAATTTATTGACACTTATGTCAATGAGGAAACGTTATGTCTTTCTGAATTAGGAAAAAAATCTTTCAATACTCTGTGGAACTACATTGATGCCTCCTTCTCTATGTAAATTATTAATTATCATTGCAGACCCCATAGAAGCTAGATCTTTAATTCCTGCATTGGGCTTTCGACAAATAAGCCAGTTCTTGTACTCATGTTACGATCCTGTTTTACAAGTGACTATAGATCTGTTAATTTTATATGAATGGGGCGGACGGAGTCTCATCGAAAAGTTAGGTCATTTACAAGATCCCTATGATTATGACTTATGGATAAACCTTGGATTTGCTGGAGCATGTTCTGACAAAATTCCTTTGAATTGCTGTTACAGTATTTTTTCTGTTACTAGATTATCAAACGAGCCTGGTCATCTCACTTGTGATCCACCGCTTCCGATTCCATCTGTACCGTCTTTGCCTCAAGCAAAGCTATCCTCTTCGGAAACACCCTACAGATATGGATTACATGACTCTTTAGAACTCGTAGATATGGAGGGCTATATAGTTGCGACAGTATGTCGACACCATAATCAACGATGCGTAATGATTAAGGTAACTTCAGATTATACCACTCCTAATGGAGTCAGCTATCTCAAAGAAAATATGGAAAAACTTGCGCATACTCTAACGGAAGCTTTCGTAGCATCCCTGCCTGAGATTATTTGCCTAGCTATCAACGACGTATCTGTATAGATAGTCCTTTTTACCCCAGGGTTGCGCCAATAGGATCTGACGCACACGAAGAAAAGTCATCTCCTTGGGATGTTGATAGTTCCCACATTCTTAAAAAATTAGGACAATTTGCGAGAAGCTCTTCTTTCGTTCCAACTGCAATTATTTCACCATGTTCCAAATAAAGGACTCGGTCAACATGCTCTAAAGTAGATAACTTATGTGCGACAATTATTTGAGTACACGTCCCCTTGAGATTACCTATGATCTCCTTAATATAGTTTTCACTAATAGCATCTAAAGAAGAAGTAGCCTCGTCTAGAATTAATATAGAAGCCTTTCTGAGTAATGCCCGAGCAATCGTAAGACGTTGTTGTTGTCCACCGGAAAGATTTCTACCACACTCTTGCACAAGTGTATGCACTCCCTGAGGCATTTTTTGAACAAAATCATAAGCGTATGCTTGTCTCAAAGCATGGAAAACTTCAGTTTCAGATACATTTTGTCCACAAGTTAAGTTATTCCATATTGTATCATAGAATAAAAATGGGTTTTGTAATACACATCCAATATGGTCTCTCAAAGAAGCAATACTATATTCTGAAATAGAGACTCCGTCTAAAAAAATATCTCCGTCAGTGATATTGTATAATCTCGGCAGCAATTTAGTAATTGTTGTCTTACCAGATCCTGTTGGTCCCACAATTCCTATAGCTTCCCCTTTCTTCAAAGTGAAATTAAGATTTCGTAAGACATATTCTTGATCATCATGATAGCAAAAAGACACGTTACGAAACTCTAAACTTGTTCTTAACCCTTTGAACTCTTTTTCATTTTTCTGAGTTTTATGCAAAAAAGGATGAGATAATACCTCATAAAGGCGTTCCGCTGCTGCACACCCTTTCATAATCGTAGTATTTTCATCACCAAACTTCTTAACTGGATCATAAATCAAATAAAGAAGACCACAAAAAACAATGAGTTCTTCTGGAGGAATATGAAACTTATACAAGCCGATAATAACAACAAATGCAAAAAACAGAGATGCTATCGTATGCAATAAAGGTCGTGGCAACAAGCCGTATGCAGCACTTTTTTCTTCTAGAGAAGCTATTTGATTATTTTGATGACAATACTTCTCGAATGCGAAAGATTCGGTACGAAAAACCTTCACAGTAAGTATTCCAGCAAGAAAATCTAAAAGGACTGAAGAGAATTTATCTTGATTTGTCTGGATTCTCTTTGCTAACGCCTTAATCTTTCTAGCTATAATGATAATCGGAAGAATAAGAATCGGAAAAGCAATACTTACCAACACACAAAACTTCCAAGATATAGATAAGCAGACAGTTAATGCTAATATTAAAGTGATAGGTGCCTGCACATAATTCACCATCAATGAATTTACTGCCTGTGCTATGCTTGCAGAATCATTGATAACACGACTACTCAGATTGCCCATATCATAGGTATGAAAAAAACTCATGGGAAGCTGTTGCAAAGCTTGGAAATAATCCTTACGTAGGTCACAGCTTACACGAATCGCAACAACTTGGGCTAAAAATCTTTGAAAAAATAGAGTAACTGCCTTGAGCACTGCAACTAGCAAGAGAAATAGGGATAGATAACGAAACTGCGAAAAATCAATATATCGCGCAAGATAATTAGATAATTTACCAGTTATAGATTTTGATCCTCTCGCATACTTAGCAATATATGCGTTTGCATCAGCTACTTTTAGTGAATTCGCACCCCGCGTAACTTCTGACCAACGGTTGATAACCTCTTCACGACTAATTTCGCTAACCTGTACCAAGCGGTCATTTTGACGGCGGCCAAACAAAACAAATACATCAGGCCCTGTTTTAGCAATCATCCCAAGAGAAAAGATCTCTGCTTGAGAGGAAATGGTTAAACCTAAAATTGCGAATAACGAAAAACCTAGAAGAGCAAGATGCCTCTTATGCCTCAGAACCGCTTTCAAAAGAAGTTTCATAAAGACCTATATCTCGAAATTTCTGGTAACGTTTTTCTAGTAATTCTTCTATAGATAGGCCTTTTAACCTCTGGCTCTCCTGGATCAGAAACTGTTGCACACTACGGTAAACCGCCATGGGATCATGGTGGGCACCACCTATAGGTTCCTTAATCACCGCATCTACAATAGCAAATTTCTTAAGATCCTCGCCATGCATTTTCAACATAGCTGCTGCGTCACTGTTTTTCTTGGGATCTTTCCATAGGATAGAAGCGCACCCCTCAGGAGAAATGACAGAGTAGTATGAGTGTTCTAACATGGCAATAACATCACCAATGGCCATGCCTAAGGCACCGCCAGAACATCCTTCACCGATAACTACAACAATGATAGGAGTTGCCAATCTTGCCAGCTCGAATAAATTATTAGCAATTGCCCACCCCTGCCCTCGTTCTTCTGCAGTAAGGCCTGGATAAGCTCCTGGGGTATCGACGAGAAAAATAACAGGAAGACCAAATTTTTCTGCCATCTTGGCCAACCTCAGAGCCTTTCGAAATCCCTCGGGGCACAACATACCAAAATTCCTGTGAACACGTGATGAGGTGTCACAACCTTTTTCCTGACCGATTAACATAAATCTCTGGCCGGCAATCTTAGTTAGTCCACCTACCACGGCAGGATCATCGCGGAAAGTCCTATCACCACATAATTCAACGAACTCTTCACACATCCCTTCAATATAATTTATGGTCCTAGGACGTGATGGATGACGACATATTTGAACTCTTTCCCAAGGGGTTAAATCAGAATAAATCTTCTCTTTTAACTTATCTAATCGTCTCTCCAATTTTTCGATCTCTGAGGAAGATAGTAATGAGTTTTTCTTATTTTTTTCTTTGAATTCGGCGATGGTTTTTTCGTACTCAACCACTTGTTTTTCGTGGGGAAGAAGCTCCATAACAACGTATCTCCTCTTACAAAAACAGCTATTTTAATACAAATAATTCTTAAAAACAATTATAAGATCGATTTAAAAACAATTTTCAAAAAAAGTATTGATCCAATTTAGTTGTTTTTTTCAAAAAGAACACGAATTTCCCCATTGGTGTAAGGAAAACTTATTAAAAAGTTACTACCCCAAAACCTAGTTCCCCCTTCCAAGGAGAATATTTCCATTTTAGAGCTAGAGGCAATGATCCTCAAAGACATGCGTTCCCCTTGCAATAAGATGTCATTTATAGGTCCTTTATAAGAATCTAAAGATCTAGAGCGTAATCTAGGACCATTAACTACTTGGCAACCTTGTCCCTTAGCAAAGATAGAAAAAGTCATACCCTGAGGATCTTCTAGTAGTGAAATAACCTCACATCGGCTTTCCTCGACATGAACAGAATGAACTACATGAGCGCCAAGATAAGCATCTTGTAGATAGGAAAATCCTGTTAGTCTCGGACATGGTAAGACTGTTGATGACGTAAAAATTACTGTTCCATTGGAATCTAAAGAAAATTCTTTAGGAGAACCGCAGATTCCAAACCCAGAGCAATCACTTATGTCTCCATAACATGGTCCATAATTCACTATACCGACATCATCAAGATAATAGGCACCTACTCCACTTTTACATCCCGAACCAGAAACATATGCGGAAAACGACCGATTTCTTTGCACCCATAATCCCAAGACGTTATCACTAAACTGATATTCACTATCGACTTGACAATCCAGCTGATAAAGCAGAGTTGTGCACAAGCCTGTCTTTTCCTTAGAAGCTCGACCACACTCTTGAGTCCACAAAGAAGGAAATACAATAGATTCATGGTTGAATAAAACTTGTTGAAAACGCGCTATATCCACAGCGAAGGAAGCACTGTCCTCATAAAACTCTGCAATTTTCAATAACAATAAAGCAAGCTCAGCTTGTTCGGCTGGATACGGCAGCCCTTGCCAGGGAAATCCTCCTCGATTGAATAAACGGACACCTCCAGAAGGAAGAATGTCTAAATCTAAAAAAGACAATCCAAGATCTTGCCCTTCTTCTAAAGCCATAAGTAGATATATTGCGCGAGCTATATCATGTACTTTTAAAAGAGGATGATAACGAAAATATTTGAGAATAGAACTACGAGATCCCTTATCCCTACAAGCATCAATAAATCGCTTAACTTGTGAATCAAAATTCAGACTAGGGAACACATCAATACTCTCCTGCAACCTAAGTTGTGACCCCATTACATCCACAATTTCATCAGAATAAGGACCGCAGTCCCACGATAATAATAAAAAACTTTAGAGTCAAGTTTCTACGAACACTACAAAAAACCTGACTCCAAAGACTAGAAAAAGAGAGAAGAACGAAATCAGGATTTCTTTGCAGGAGTTTCGATTAAACGTTTCATTCTTTTCCCAGGGGTAAATTTCACAGCTTTTCTTGCTGGAATGTGGATAGGAACTGTTGCATTCTTTGGATTACGTCCAACCTTAGGTTTTCTTTCGACAACCTGTAAAACGCCGAAATCTCTAAACTCTAACCTGTCACCATTAGCTAAAGCATCAGTCATTTTATCCAAAAAATTTTGGATTACAGTACGCACATGACTCGGATGAATCTTGTGATCCTGTGAAATTGTATTGATCAGTTTCTTCTTGGTCATGGTAGCCATATTAGCCCTTGCCTCCTATTAAAATGCCCTAAAGTAGCTTATTGAGTAGCCCTAAATAATAAACTTTTGAAGTATAAGCGTATCATATCTATTCATCCTTTGGATTCAAGACATTTTTTAAAATACACTTCGATTTCAAATCATGTTCGGTAGAAAAACGTATATTTACTCCTATACGTAATCTTCGTATTCTCAAGTCAAGACACAAAAGCCTTCAAACTCACTTATAATTTTAACGACAGCAAACGCGTGACTTCTTTAACACAACTTGATAAAGTACTACTTTCAGTGTCCTCGTAGCTCAGCAGGATAGAGCGGTTGCCTCCTAAGCAGCAGGTCATGCGTTCGAGTCGCATCGAGGACGACTCTGTTTCTTCCTTATCACGAAAATTCAACTTGTTTGTGGAGATAATTTCCGGGTCTTAACAGACGGAACATTTTTCTGAAAGTTCGGACCCACAATAAACGTATGGATGCCTTCGGCAATACCTTTGGCTACATGCATGCGGTAGCGCGCGTCTAACAGAGCAGCGCGCTCTCGAGAATTAGAAAGAAATCCTGTTTCCACCAAAACTGCTGGCATATCTGTTTCGCGAATTACAGCAAAGTTTCCTGCTTTCACTCCACGTATTTTTAATGCCCCATTCTTCTGCATAGAATTGAGGATATCCTTACCTAAAGCCTCTGACCTACGGCTCCTGGAAGCCGTATTATTGTTACCGTTATAAAAATATACCTCGGTACCGAAAGCTGACACATTCGAAGAATAATTACAATGAATGCTGACAAAAATATCAGCCTTATTCTGATTTGCTAAAGCTGCCCTCTTACCCAAATCTACATACACATCCGTAGACCGTGTAAGCACTGGCTTATACCCCATTCTCCTCAAATAACTCTGAACAGAGTTAGCGAGAGTCAAAGTGAGAGATTTTTCTTCATATCCCAGCTCTTTACTAGCCGTTCCTTTGTCTTTTCCTCCATGTCCTGGATCAATATAGATCACTTCATTACGACGAACACGGTGAGGTGAAGGAGAACCATCGACAGATGCCTCCACGACAAATCCCAAGAAAAAAAACAGAAGCAAAAAGGAAGAATTAGACATAATTTGACAAGACCTCTTGCACGACTTCTTTATCATCAAAAGGTATTGTTTGATGTTTAAAAATCTGATATGTCTCATGCCCTTTCCCTGCCACTAACACAATATCTCTATCTGAGGCAATGGACAAAGCATATGTAATTGCTTGTTTTCTGTCGATTTCGATGGAAAAATTTCTATTTACAAATCCTGTACAAATTTCATTGATTATTTCCTCCGGATCTTCCCCTCTAGGGTTATCTGAAGTCACAACTGAAAATCCATATGTTTCCGCCACACGGGCCATTATCTTACGTTTACTACGTTCTCTATCTCCTCCACATCCAAAAACTATTATAAGCCTTCCCTGTTCAGGAAGTAGTGTCTGCAATGTCTTGCAAACATTATCCAAAGCATCCGGAGTGTGAGCATAATCAATGTAAACAGGACAATTTCCGGAAAATATCGGCTCCAAACGTCCCTTTGGAGCCGATATGCTATTTATCTCGCTGATCAGATGCTGAATATCACAACCCAGATACTGATGAGTGACAGCTATAGCAGCTAAAATATTGTAAATATTGTGTTCTCCTATCAAAGAAGAGGAACACGAAAAAATTTTCCCATCGTGCATTAAATCAAATGATACACCATAGGAAGAAAGCTTAACATGACACGCACGATAATCCGAGTTTCTGGATATTCCATAGGAAACTATTCGTGCTTTTGTACTCTCTATAAATCTATCAACATAAGGGGAGTCTGCATTCACAATAGCTAACCCTGTAGTGGAAAGATTGGAAAATAACTTCTGTTTTGCCGCTAAATATTCGTCTAAAGAGTCATGAAAGTCCAAATGATCAAGTGTAAGATTAGTAAATACGCCTATGTCAAAAGAAACATCTGCAACACGGCCCAAAGACAACCCTATTGATGAAACCTCCATAACTACTGCTTTCTTATGATTCTTCACCATCTCAGCCAAATATTTATGTAAAAGGCACGCATCTGGTGTTGTAAAACCGTCTTGAACATAATCACCATTACCAAATACATGGCCTATAGTACCAATCAAACCAGTTGGAACAGACATTCTATCAAGTAACGACTTGATCAAATGCGCGACAGTAGTTTTACCATTGGTACCAGTAACTCCTATTACCCCAAGCTTATTAGAAGGATAGGCGTAGTATTTTGCAGCTAACCGCGACTCGGTCAAATAAAGATGTGGAGAAACTACTTGGACCACAGAAAGAAAAGGATTATAAAGAGAAGAAACGACAGCAATTGCTCCGTTATCAACAGCAGATGATGCAAAATCATTCCCATCATACTGACTACCCTTATGAGCAATAAATATATCCCCGACACCAACATATCGAGAATTTTTCGTAAGGTTTCTTACCTCTAGAGGCCGCACCTTACCGTAAACTTTTGCATCCACGCAATGAAGAAGTTCTTTTAAATCCATTTTTCTTGAATCAAAGCCAACCTAACTAGGGTTTCTTCTCTGAGTTACAATTTTTACAACAATATAGAAAATATTTATTCTTAACGAAAAGAATTTTATCTACTCTGTTAGCATGATTCTCAGATGGAAGATTGGTATATACAGGATAAACATCCAAAAAAAATGCGCCGAACTATTTTACATACAGAGAGTAAAATATGTCCAACTATTTTCTAAAGATCAACAGATGTATCGCCTAAAGAGATAAAATATTTTTACGGACTAAGAATGACTAATCCAAAATCAGGAGAACGGTAGTCCATACAACGATCGCTGTCTAAAAAATTATCTACCCAATAAGCTCAAACCAACTCTCCTACCTCATGATTAGGGAAATGTCAATCATAGACAAACGATTAAATTAAGTAGGGCAACAGAATAAGCCATTCTCACCTACTCTATAATAGCTGTCTTAAAAACTATAAAACTATATACTCTTAAATTGGTCCCTTCACTCGATATCTGTTATTTAGACTGTGTCTGAGATCGATTCCAAGATTCGTACAGAGACTTGATAGACGCTACTTCTTCCCGATAACTGTATTTTTCCTTATCTTCTGGAGCACCCAGGTAATTCAATACCCGGTCGGCCACTCTAGCAAATACTGGAGCAGCACAGCGGCCTCCCATATAGTTCTTAGTACCGTCTTCTCGTAATCCGTGTTCAGGATCATCTATGGAAACTAGCATGACCATAGGGACTATGTTAGGAGAGGCTGGATAAATCGGTGTGATACCTATAAATGAGGAAATATGACGATGTTTATCATATCTACCATTAATCAGTTTTTCCGTTGTTCCTGTTTTACCAGCACTAGAATGTCGCTTAGGTGAGGCACGAAATCCCGTACCTCCTGTACAAGTCGTGAAACGCATAGCCTGCATAACTTCATTAACAACACAATCTGGCAACACCCTTCCACTTCTTTCTTTGGAACGTAGCTGATATTCTTCCCCAGTATCTATTACAATCTTTTTCACTAATGTTGGGCGCACATCATACCCACCATTAGCAAGAATAGCATAAGCCCTTACCATTTGCATGCTGGTTACTAAAAGATTATAACCAATAGCTAATGAGTAGGGTGTAGACAAAGACCACTCAGGAATACCGCTAATATGGAACCGCTTAGGGGAAGGAACTAAACCGACAGCCTCTCCTGGCAATTCTATACCCGTTTTTCTACCAAAACCCAAAGCTATGAGTTTTTCTTCGTACCAATGATTACCGAGATGTTCGATAATACGATCAGCTAATTGCGCCATATATACATTGGAAGATTTCTGAATTGCCATGTACATATTAAGTTTATTATTACGCACGATGTCTCTAAGAGGAGAATGCTTTCTTCCTGGGAATAGAGCTCTTGTAACATCGATGGGTTCATGGGGATCGAATATCGGAGATTTGCCAAGAAGACGCATTTCCTCGTTTGCTAGAAGAGCAATCGCTATGGTTACAGGCTTCATAATAGAACCTGGCTCAAAAACATCACAAACGGCGGAGACTTTAGTACACTCTACTTTACTGAGATCATTGAAATACTCTTTATAATTTGAGGGATAAAAAAATGGATATTGTGCTAAAGCTAGGATTTCTCCAGTGTGGGAGTTCATAAGAACTAACCGCCCTCCCTTAGCCCTTGCTTCCTTGACGCCTATTTCTAACTCTTCTTCTGCGATTGTTTGAATACTAGGGTTAACGGTTAGATAAATGTCCGAGCCATCTTTAGGAATTTTTGTCACTCGGTCTAAGTCCAGTCTATTTAAAGGAGAGCGCAAATACTTTCTTTCACCAGGCTCTCCTTCTAAAATGTGATTAAAGTAAGCTTCTAAACCACCTGTAGGAAAAGCTTTTCCCGTTTTCTCGTCCTTTATTTCTCTCAAAGTATGCAATACCTGACCGAGCAGTTTACCTAAAGGATATGATCTCTGATAATCGGAAATAAAAAAGAGCGCGTTTGATGGAAGTTTATTTTTCGCTGCATAACCTCTCCACCATGAAAGAATACGATCACGCACTGAGACATCTAGCCAGAGAAAAAGTTTACGATGACGAGATTTTTTATCAAATTCTTTACGCAAACTTTCATAATCCCCATGACCAACGCAATTTAATAAAGAACTTGCAACTACATCACGATGAATTTCTGGTATCGCAACAGCATCTACACAAAGATGAAATTTCGTAATGTCTATGGCAAAAGCCTGCTTTTGCTCCATCTCTCCTTTACGTAAGGTAGTATTTGCGAAAAATGTTCCTCTACGAAAAGGATCTCTTACACGAAATTCATGTTGTCCCAAAGCCTCTGCTGCCCAGCGTTGTTCTTCACAAATTTGAATTTTATAATAACGTACAATCAAAAGCGCATAAGAAACCAATATCGCCGTAATAATTACGGTTAAAGATTTATGATGATTCATAAGATAAAATCTGAATAGTATCTTCTTGAGGATATTGTAAATATGAATACTCTGGAAGCGAAGCTATTTGCATTAAATGCTCAGGACTTTCTAGTTTATCGATTAAGAAAATTAGAGTAGTATTTTCCTGTTCTAATTGGCGTAGTCGCGACCATAACCTGGGAATTTCTAAACGTAATTTAGTAAGGTCATTCTGTTTATTTATATAGCAATAAAGCAAACTGCCTAGAAAACAAAAACAAAAAAATAAACGAATAAAACGATATTTAGTCATAGAGGAAGTTTTTCAAAACAACGCAACTTTGCTGACCGAGAACGTGGGTTTCTCCTTATTTCTTCATAACTAGGGACGATTACTTTTTTAGTAATCACTCTACCTAACCTATTAGCTTCGGCATTTCTAAAAAACCATTTAACTGGGCGATCTTCTGAACTACAAAAAGAGATAATGATCAAACGTCCATATGGAGCAAGCCATTGGATAGCGGAATCTAGCAAAAATTTCAACTCTAAGTCTTCTTGGTTAACATGTACACGAAGAGCTTGAAAAATTAAAGTTAGGGGGTGGATCTTTTTCCTCAAACGATATGAAGGAAATACTCCTTGAGTAGCTTCTTTAAGATCTCGCACAGTAATTATGCGTTTGTGCTTGCGAAATTGTACTATTGCTTTAGCAGCATTCTTCCAAAGAGGCTCCTCTCCATATTCCTTAAAAATCTTACCTAATTCATCTTCTCTTAAAGTATTGAGGACTTCGCAAGCTGTAACGCCTTGTGTTGTATCCATACGCATGTCAAGAACATGATCATCTCCTCTAAAACTAAACCCTCGCTCCAAAGTATCTATCTGCATAGAAGATATTCCTAAATCAGCAAGGACTCCGTCATAAGCACAACTCGGGGCATCATTGGCTAGATCCTGAAAAGAAGCATGACGAAAATGTACACGATCACCAAACCGTTCTAGTCTCTTATGTGCTAAATTTAAAGCGTCGAGGTCACGATCAGATGCATCATAGGATAAAATCGAAGGATATGATGATAAAAATGCTTCAGCATGTCCCCCAGCTCCGACGGTTACATCGCGAAATGTTTTAAGCGAACAACTAGCAAACAATGATAAACATTCATTAACTAAAACTGGCGTATGCGGAAAATTTTCAAACATAAAGACTTCCTTGGATAATATCGAAGTAGTATGCGATAAAGATAAGCATACACCATCTATCTGAAAGGAAATAGAATTTTTCTATCCATCAAGACTATTGACTTTTTCCTTACCTCTATTATGATTTAGAAAACAGGGTCTTCTTGGGCTGCCTCATGGTAGAAATTTTTAATTACAGTTCTTCAGTCTACGAAAAACATGCTTCCAATAATAAAATAGTTAACGATTTTCGTCAGGAAATCCAAATGGAGAGCCTAGCTATCCGAGAAGTTGCTAGACATGCTCAAATTTTGGATATGACACCAAAGCCCTCCGCTTTGACTACCTTAATGCAGACTGATAAAAAAACTCATTGGGCTTTCTTTTCTCCTCCTCAAAACTTTCATAAGCAACGCTGCTCAAATCCTTATCTTGCTCCTTCTTTAGGTTCTCCTGATCAACAAGATGAGGATATGGAGAAAATCTCTGCTTACTTGCGTGTATTAACTCGAGGAAAATTTTCTTACCGTAGTCGTGTCACTCCTCTTCTTTCTTATAGAGAGAACAAGGATAAGGAGACGGAGGAAGAGGAGGAAGATTCTGAAGAGACACAACTATTGAAAGAAGGTAGAATCTTACTTAAAGCTCTTGATCTTGGTATTAAATCTTCGAACGTAATGATTGATTACGTTATTTCTCGTATTTTTCAATTTGTTCAAGGTTAAATCATGATAGATAATGAATGGAAAGCGATCCTAGGATGGGGGGATCAAGAACTGGAAGAGTTACGAATCTCTGGTTATCTGTTTCTAAGGCAAGGGCATTACCGGAAAGCGATTCTGTTTTTCGAAGCTTTGACTGTACTTGATCCTTTGAGTATTTATGACTTTCAAACTTTGGGTGGGCTGTATCTGCAAGTAGGAGAAAATGAAAAAGCATTATTCATTTTAGACCAGGCCTTGCGCATGCAAGGAGACCATCTTCCTACTTTATTGAACAAAACAAAGGCCTTGTTTTGCTTGAATCGTATTGAAGAAGCTTCCGCTATAGCAATGTTTCTGACTACCTGTCCAGATTCTATAATTGCAAATGATGCCGAAGCACTAATCATGAGCTATACAAAAAAAAATATAGCTACTCCTTTAACCACGGCATCTTAACTCTACCGATTTTTTTTATTAAGATAGGTGGAGAAAAACTATTGATTGCTTATCAAGACCAGTGGTACATTGGCAATTTCTTCCTTACTTAGGAATAAACCTTGGTTTGTTCTTAACTAAAATCCTAGACAGATAAAAGAGAGTTGAATGTTAACTTGTAACGATTGCAGTACCTGGGAACAGTTCGTAAATTATGTCAAAACACGTTGTTCACATACCGCTTTTGAAAACTGGATTTCCCCTATTCAAGTTCTTGAGGAGACTCAAGAAAAAATTCGACTTGAAGTTCCGAATATTTTCGTCCAGAGCTATCTTTTAGATAACTATAAGAAAGATCTTTGTTCCTTTGTTCCTCTCGATGCTCATGGAGAGCCTGCTTTAGAATTTGTCGTAACTGAGATAAAAAGAGTCGCCCGCCCTGCAGTTGCGGTGCAGGTTTCAAAGGAAGATCTTCCAGAAATTGATGATAGTTCTAAAGACTTCGAATTGAAGTTAAATTCTGCTTATCGTTTTGATAATTTTATTGAAGGTCCTTCTAACCAATTTGTTAAATCCGCAGCAGTTGGTATTGCTGGACGCCCAGGAAGATCATATAATCCACTATTTATTCATGGTGGTGTGGGATTAGGGAAAACCCATCTACTTCATGCCGTAGGACATTATGTTCGCGAGCATCATAAAAACCTTAGAGTGCATTGTATCACTACAGAAGCTTTCATCAATGATTTGGTCTATCATTTAAGATTAAAGTCTGTAGATAAGATGAAAAATTTCTATCGCTCCTTAGATTTACTCCTGGTCGATGATATTCAGTTCTTACAAAATCGTCAGAATTTTGAAGAAGAATTTTGCAATACATTTGAAACTCTAATTCACTTAAGCAAACAAATTGTTATTACTTGCGACAAACCCCCAGGCCAATTAAAGCTTTCTGAAAGAATTATTACGCGAATGGAATGGGGATTGGTTGCACATGTGGGGATTCCTGATTTGGAAACCCGTGTTGCTATCTTACAACATAAAGCAGAGCAAAAAGGACTATATGTTCCTAATGACATGGCCTTCTATATTGCTGATCATGTGTATGGCAATGTGCGTCAGCTCGAGGGTGCTATCAACAAACTGACTGCTCATTGTCGTTTATTTGGGAAAACCCTTACTGAAGATATTATTCGCAATACTCTTCAAGAGTTATTTCACTCCCCTTCTAAACAGACTGTTTCCGTAGAAAATATTTTAAAGAGTGTTGCTACTGTTTTTCAAGTGAAACTACAAGACCTCAAGGGCAATTCTCGTTCTAAAGAATTAGTTTTAGCTCGTCAGGTATCTATGTATCTGGCCAAAACCCTTATTACTGATTCCCTCGTTGCAATAGGAGCTGCTTTTGGAAAAACTCACTCTACGGTTCTGTATGCCTGTAAGACAATTGAGCAAAAGATCATTAACGACGAAATGTTAAAGCGTCAAATTCAACTATGTAAAAACCATGTTGTTGGTTAATTCAGGAGAAGATCTATGTTCCGAAGAACAGGAAAAAATCACTTTGATGAGGTTCAAACTCTTTACAACGAAGATTCGACCTCTCAAACATCTTATACATATCCCCGTGCTGATCTTCTCGATCCCACTCAGGCAATATTTGAACATACAAAGTCTGTAGAAGCTAGGCCTTTAAGCTCTTCGGTAGCTGCCTCAGCCACCGAATGGTCTTCTGCTGAAGATACGCTTCCTGATTTTAATGAAGAGCCGGAAACAACTTTAGGAGAAGGCGTAACTTTTAAAGGTGAACTTGCATTTGAACGCCTTCTAAGGATTGACGGTACATTTGAAGGCATCCTTATTTCTAATGGTAAGATAATTGTTGGTCCCAAAGGTAGTGTAAAAGCTGACATACAAATGCACGAAGCTATTATTGAAGGGGTAGTTGAAGGCAATATTACTGTTGATGGAAGGGTTGAGCTCAGAGGTGAGGCAGTTATCAAAGGTGATATCCAAGCTAGTGAATTATGTGTAGACGCTGGTGTAAAACTACTTGGTTATGTTGCTATCTCGGGAATTACTCAAGATCAGGGTTAAGAAATAAGCTAATAATCCATACTTTGCTTTTAGCATAGTATTCAATCATATCCAGCCAGGATCTAGGTGGACAGTGCGTTGAAATAATACAAATTGGTTTCTTTTCCTTTTGTAGACAACTAACTCCTTGTTTCGAAAGACGCATACGCTGGACAGGAATTCCTATTCTTTTTCCTAATTCAATAACAATATCTTTTACGATCTCCCCTGCAATATAAAATATCTTTCTAGGATGTATCTCCTCCCAAACAAACTCTTGCTGAATAGATTTGCAAAAAAACAAAATAGCTTCTTTTTTTCCTTGTTCTGCCTTTTCATACAATGATAACACGACATTAGACGAAAGATAAAAAACCAACACATATCGTGAACAAGTGCTATTGCACTTAGCACAACAAGATAGGCCTCCTATTTCCAAATACTGAAAACAATGTAAACAACGTCCCTTTCTACTGATTTTTTGTATCACACGTAAACAAGAAGAGCATAGAATCTTTCCGGGACAAGCACATCCATAACAAACTATAGGAAAAATAAGTTCTAAAAAAAATAATAAGAATTTATGTAGGAAAGCAGTTTTTATTCGTAAAATTCTAATTAATTTGTTACGTTGTTCAACGTGTAGAAGCTTCAACCTTTCTCTCATTTGCAATGCTGAAACGATTTGTAAACTCCATTTGGAAATTGTGTGAAAAAGATAAATTCCGGTCACTTACTCCAGTCGCAGACGCTATAGATACGTTCTGCTACGAGCCAATACATGTGCCAACTTCGCCTCCGTTCATTCGTGACTCTGTAGATATAAAACGCTGGATGATGTTGGTTGTTGTTGCTTTGCTTCCCGCTATCCTGGCAGCCATTTGGAACGCAGGGGTTCAAGCATTAGTTTATAGCTCCTATAATCCTGAGATGATGAACGAGTTTTTGAACATCTCCGGATTCTCTAGTTATTTCTCTTTCATTTTTCATCGTCTGGGTATTTTATCCGTTCTAGGTGAAGGATTAAAGATATTTGTTCCTCTGTTGTTGATTAGTTATACTGTAGGCGGAGCTTGTGAAGTTCTTTTCGCAATTGTTAGAAAACATAAAATTGCCGAAGGATTGCTAGTTACTGGTATTCTTTATCCTCTAACATTACCTCCTACTATTCCTTATTGGATGGCCGCTTTGGGAATCGCTTTCGGTGTAGTGATTAGCAAGGAGCTTTTCGGCGGCACAGGCATGAATATTCTAAATCCTGCATTGACAGGTAGGGCTTTCCTTTTCTTTACGTTCCCCGTAAAAATGAGTGGAGATGTTTGGGTTGGGACCAATCCTCAAACTATTAAGAATAGCCTGTTTGCTATGAATTCTTCTGCTGGGAAATCCCTCATAGATGGTTTTTCTGAATCCACATGCTTACAAACTCTTAATTCTACTCCTCCCTCAGTCAAAAGAGTCCATGTGGATGCTATTGCATCAAATATACTCCACTTGTCTAAGGTGCCATCCCAAGAAGTTATTGAATCCCAGTTTTCTGTTTGGTCAGAAAGACAGCCCGGCCTTGTTTTAGATAATCTCTCTCTCGCAGACGTACATGACTTTGTAACTGCGCCCATACAAGATGGCGGTCTAGGACTTCTGCCGACACAATTTGACTCTGCCTACGCAATTACTGATGTAATCTATGGAACAGGTAAATTTTCAACATCCAATTTATTTTTTGGAAATGTTATTGGTTCTTTAGGAGAAACTTCGACCCTAGCATGTTTGTGCGGAGCTATTTTCTTAATAATTACTGGAATTGCTTCCTGGAGAACTATGGTTTCTTTTGGGATAGGTGCATTAGTCACTGCTTGGTTATTTAAAATTGTCAGCATTCTAATTGTAGGAAAATCGGGTGCCTGGGCTCCAGCTAGATTTTTTATTCCTGCATACCGACATCTGTTTTTAGGAGGATTAGCGTTCGGATTAGTATTCATGGCAACAGATCCAGTTTCTTCTCCTACGATGAGATGGGCTAAGTGGGTTTACGGTCTCTTCATTGGTTTTATGACAATTTTGATTCGTTTGATTAATCCAGCATATCCTGAAGGTGTGATGCTAGCTATTCTTTTGGGGAATGTCTTTGCACCTCTTCTTGATTACTTCGCATTAGGAAAGTATAAACGAAGGAAAGTATAGAATATGTCTTCGGGATCTCAACAAAATCGACGTTACTTGAATCAAACCTGGTATATCATTCTTTTCATCTTAGGACTGAGTCTGTTCTCAGGACTTCTACTGTCTACGGTTTGCTATGTACTCTCCCCTATTCAAGAAAAAGCAGCTATTTTTGATAGAAATCAGCAGATGTTGACAGCTGCACACGTTTTAGATTTCCATGGAAAATTTCAAATCCGGGAAGGAGATACATGGGAACCCGCCATCTACAACAAAACAAAGAACATATTAACAAAAACTTCTGCTAATAAGTCCCCTGTTGTCACTGCATCCGTTTTAGATACTTACGCACAACATTTTGTTCGCCCTTTACTAGCAAACCGGGAAGGGAAGATTTTCTCTTTTGAAGAGAAACGCATTGACCCTACAGTATTCATTGAAAACACGAAAGATTTTCACCGGCAACCTTTACTATTGTTTTATGCAATTTTAAATAATACTCCGGAATCTGCAAAGATGTCCCCAGCAGAGGTCATCCAACATCCTAAATCTATCCAGTCTATTGTTATTCCCATTTCAGGATTTGGATTATGGGGTCCTATTTATGGCTATTTAGGTTTAGAAAATAATGGAGATACAGTCCTAGGAACAGCCTGGTACCAGCAAGGAGAAACTCCTGGTCTAGGAGCAAATATTACTAACCCTTCCTGGCAAAAGCAATTTTTTGGTAAGAAAATATTTTTAAACACAACATCCGGGAATACCGATTTCTCTACCTCACCTTTGGGAATTGAAGTAATCAAAGGCCAGGTTCAGTCTGTTCTGGGTAACTCTCCTAAGGCAGCATCCTCAGTTGATGGAATTTCTGGAGCAACTCTAACCTGTAATGGGGTTACTGAAGCTTATGCCCATTCTCTAGCTCCTTATCGCTCCTTACTTATTTACTTTGCTAATCTGAATTCTTCGGGAGAAAATCATGACGGTTAGTAATAAGTCTTACAAAAGTTATTTCTTAGATCCCTTATGGAATAATAACCAACCGTTGGTTGCTATTCTCGGCATCTGTTCGGCATTAGCTGTAACCACCACCATGGTTACAGCTATCACTATGGGCCTGGCAGTAAGCTTTGTGACCGGGTGTTCTTGTTTCTTTGTTTCTTTGCTACGTAAGTACACTCCTGATAGCGTCCGAATGATTACTCAACTGATTATTATCAGTTTATTCGTAGTCGTCATCGAGCAAATCTTGAAAGCTTTCTTTTTTGAAATCTCAAAAACACTTTCAGTTTTTGTTGGTTTAATTATTACTAATTGCATAGTAATGGGGCGCGCAGAGAGTATGGCTAGAAATGTCCCTCCTATTCCTGCTTTTCTTGATGGTGTGGGAGCTGGTTTAGGATATGGTTGGGTATTGGTAATCATTAGTTCCATCCGCGAACTGTTTGGCTTTGGAACATTTCTAGGAATGAGAGTCATCCCACAGTTTTTATATTCTTCAGAATCACATCCTGATGCTTATGAAAACTTTGGTCTCATGGTTTTAGCTCCATCAGCATTCTTCCTTATAGGAATCATGATTTGGGTAATGAATATTATAAGATCCAGGAAAATAAAGGGGTAAACCAATGTGGTTAGGTGAATATTCTTGGCTCAATGTGTTTGGTATTTTTTTACAAGCTACGTTCATTCAAAACATCTTGCTTTCTAATTTTCTTGGCATGTGTAGCTATCTGGCCTGTTCAGCTAGAGTCCCTACGGCAAATGGTCTTGGAATGTCCGTGGCGCTAGTACTAACATTGACAGGAAGCATTAATTGGTTCATTCATCATTTTATCACTGGTCCTAAAGCTCTTACATGGCTATCCCCTCAATTTGCTCAAATAAATCTAGGTTTCCTAGAACTTATTATTTTCATTTCTGTCATTGCAGCTTTTACCCAAGTTCTTGAACTATTCTTAGAAAAAGTTTCTAGAAATCTTTACCTGTCACTTGGTATCTTCCTTCCCCTAATCGCTGTAAATTGCGCTATTCTAGGTGGAGTTCTTTTCGGAATTACCCGAAATTATCCTTTTATTCCTATGGTTATCTTCTCTTTAGGAGCTGGTTGTGGCTGGTGGTTGTCCATTGTCTTATTTGCAACAATTCGAGAAAAGTTAGCTTATTCAGACATCCCTCAGAACCTTCGTGGGATGGGTATTTCTTTCATCACAACAGGATTAATGGCTATGGCATTTATGGGTCTTACTGGTATAGATGTGTCTAAACCTTCACAACCCCAGAAAGAAGAAATTCAAAAAGAAACAGCCTCTTCAGACTTAAAAGTCACAACTCCTATTATTAAAAACACAAAACAAAAACGTCGTTTTCATAACTAGTAGTTACTTCCTAAGGGTACCAACTGCAAAATATATTCCTTCGCTATTTGTTGACTTTTAATTATTTTTTTGATCCGTTAGGGGCATCTCAATTTACCAAGAGCTATATATATGAAACGTCTAAATCTCTGGTTATTAATGTCTTCAGCATTAATGACCACGAGTCACATATGTTGTGCACAAGCGCAAAATATAGGCCCTTCTAATGGATGTAATGGGGGTTCTCTCAATCAACTTACTGGTAGTGACTATACCTGTATAGGAGATATCTGTTTTTCTAATATAAATACGACAAATAAAAGTTGTTTTGCTCCATCAAGCGGAGGGCTCACTCTTACCGGAAATGGTTACGACATTTGCTTCCAAAGTGTTAATTCTGGGAACAAACCATGTGCTGTTGATGTAACACAAGGCAACGTAACTATTTCGGGATTTTCTAGTTTCTTATGCGCAAATGCGCTAAACAGCGGGGCTATTTGTTGTTGTGATACTTCTTCAGCCAGGACCTTGTCCATGTCTGGAAATGGCACAGTTTCATTTTTAAACAATACCGCTAGCACAAAAGGCGGGGCCATTTGTGCTAACACTATAAATTTCACCTCAGGCGGGCATACTATATTTTCTGGGAACACTGTTTCAGGATCCTCAGGAATAGGTGGAGCTATCTGCTTAGAAGGTATATCCGGCAGTTCCTGCACACTATCTGCTCAAGGTGGAGATATTGTTTTCTATGAAAACTCAGCAACAGATACCTCAGCCAAAGGTGGGGCTGTTGGAATAAAAGGTAGCAATGGAAGCTGCACCCTAGATGCCAATTCTGGAAACATTATCTTTGATGGTAATACTATCAAATCCAATAGCAGTGCTGTAAGAAACTCTGTTTACTTGGGCCAAGAAACCTCAGCAACACACACTTTTAAAGCTAAGGAAGGTTTCGGGATTTATTTTTATGACCCTGTAACATGTGATGTCTCTTCTCCAACTGGCTCTGTTAAGATTAACGACACTGGATACACTGGATCTATTGTATTCTCAGGAGAAAAACTTTCCCCTGATGAAAAAACAAAATCCGAAAACAAGAAAACTGATCTAAAACACGCTTTAACAGTGCAAGCAGGCTCTTTAGTTCTTAAGGATGGAGTGACTGTAGAGGCTAAACAAATTACTCAAAATGATAATACTTCCACTGTAGTGATGGATCTAGGAACTACTCTTCAGACTCCTAATTCTGGTGGTGAGACCATAACGCTTCAAAACCTTGCGATTAACGTTGCCTCATTGGGGGGGGGGGGGTGCCTCCGACACGGCTGTAATCAACAGTCAAACAACTAGCAAAACAGCATCCGTATCTTCTCTATCACTCATTGATTCTGACGGCAACGGTTACGAATATCCTATCTTTGGATCAAATTTATCTTCAGCTAAAGTAAAAATCCAAACTAACTCCAGCACAGCTACAACACCTTCTTCTAATCCCACTAAAGAATCCCCTACCCCACACTACGGCTATCAGGGAAATTGGACCGTCTCCTGGGGAAATACGTCAGGGAACGCTATAAAGACAGCAACATTAGCTTGGGAAAAAACGGGCTATATTGCTAATCCCGAGCGTGTGTGTGCTTTAGTTCCTAACACCCTATGGGGAAACTTCTCTGACCTCCGTGTTATCCAAAATCTTATGGAAGTCAGTGTAGATGGCGCCGAATGTCACCGAGGCCTATGGGCATCCGCTGTTGCTAACTTCTTGCACAGAAGTGGCTATGATGTCCAAAGCCCTAAAGGAGCTCCTTCCCCAACAGAAACAAGACGAAAATTCCGCCACCATAGCGTCGGCTACATCGTGGGAGTCATGGGAGAAACCCTAAATGAAGATATCCTCAATGCCTCTTTCTGCCAACTCTTCGGTAAAGACAAGGACTACTTCATAAGCAAAAACTCGGCTACCACATACGCGGGTTCTTTGTACTACCAACACACCTCTTGGTGGAACGGATGGAACAAACTCATCCACTCTATAGTGGGAACTGAAGCTCCTCTAGTATTCAATGCTCAGCTCACTTACTCCCACACCTCTAACGATCTCAAAACCAAAATGACAAAAGCTTTCCTTCCAGAAAAAATGGTCCTCCCCTCCCTCATCAAAGGCGATTGGGGGAATGATTGCTTTGGTTTAGAGTTCGGTGGTGCTGTGCCTGTAGACCTCAATAACCCTTGGTTATTCGACACCTACACCCCATTCGCTAAACTCCAACTCATCTATGCTCACCAAGGAGACTTTAAAGAAAACACAGAACAAGGAAGAATCTTCGATAGTAGTAGCCTCACTAACCTCGCTCTCCCTATCGGAATGAAGTTCGAGAGATTCGCAAAAAATCATGACGCTTCCTTCAACGTAGTTTTAGCCTACTCACCAGATATCGCTAGAAGTAATCCTGATTGCACAACAGCCATGATCTCTGATCCTGTCTCCGCAATCTGGACCACACGAGCTACTAACTTGGCTCGAAATGCTTTCATCGCTCAAGCCGGGAATCATTTCTCCATAACCCCAAGATGTGAGATCTTTAGCCAATTCGGCTTCGAACTCCGCGGATCAGCTCGTACTTACAACATAGACCTGGGTTCTAAAATCCAGTTCTAACCCACTCACCTCCCCCATCCCCTAACAGGGATGGGGCCTAATATTCAGAATAAATATCCTTTCTATGGTCCACATCAATGATCAACACCAACAACAAATCATCTTGAATTGTGTAGACTATACGATATTTACCTACACGAATCCTCAATAGAGTGAGTTTATCTATTCCCCGTAATTTTCTAACACCTTGAGGTCGCGGAGACTCAGACAAAGAATCTATGGTCCTAACTATGCGTTCTTTATCTTTCTTAGGGAACTTAAGTAATTTTTTCGCAACTTTGTCAGTAATCTCAATAGCATAAATCATTGTTCAAGATTCTTTTTTGCCTCGTCCCAGGAGATTGTTTTTTCTTTTCCTGATCTGATATCTTCAAGGATTTTTGTAGCTTTATCTGCCAACCAACGATCTTCTAATTCTTCCAAACGTTCAAAAACAGTGGTAAGAATAAATTCTCTCATAGTCACTCCTAACTTAGCGCTAGCTAATTTGATACATAAGTGCTCATCTGGAGACATATCCACTGTTAATCTTGACCTGTCTTTCATAATTACAAATCTCCCTGAAATACAGATTTCTGTATTTCTTTATTATGAAGAGGAGTAGCTATTTACTCAAGGAAATATACGTTTATCTTCATTGACTTTTAATTATTTTTTTGATCCGTTAGAGGCATCTCAATTTACCAAGAGCTACATATATGAAATGTTTAAATCTCTGGCTATTAATGTCTTCAGCGTTAATGACCACGAGTAATATAGGGTTTGCTAATGCTCAGGTTATAGGTCCTTCTCATAGTGTTAATGGGGGTACCAGCACTAATTTAAACCAAACTGCTTACACTTGTTACGGTGATATCTGTTTTTCTAACCTAAACCTGACATCTTCTAGCTGTTTTTCCTCGACTAGTGGACTTACTCTAACTGGTAATAGTGATTCTATTTGTTTCCAGTACATCACTAGTTCCTCTCCAGGCATTGTTAATTCTACAGGAGGAAACGTAACAATTTCAGGATTTTCTGATTTTTTATGCAGTAACGCAAAAACTAAGGGGGCTATTTGTTGTTGTGATTCTTCTTCTTCGACAGTAAGGACCTTTTCCATGTCTGGAAATGGCAGTGTTTCATTTTTAAATAATACTGGCGACACAAAAGGTGGCGCTATCTGTGCTAACACTATCAATTTCACCTCAGGCGGAAAGACTATATTTTCTGGTAACACTATTTCGGGATCCTCAGGAATAGGTGGAGCTATCTGCTTAGACGGTATATCTGGAAGCACCTGTACACTATCTGCTCAAGGTGGAGATATTATTTTCTATGGTAACTCAGCAACGGATGCCTCAGCCAAAGGTGGGGCGATTGGGTTGAAAGGTAATAACGGTAACTGTACTTTAGACGCCAATTCTGGAAATATTATCTTTGATGGGAATACTATCAAATCTACTGGCACAGAAAGAAATGCTATAGACCTAGGAAACAGTACAGAAAACCATTCTTTTAAGGCTAAAGAAGGGTACAGCATTTACTTCTACGATACAGTTACTGGTGGAGGTTCTACGGGAGAAGTAGGAATCAACGAGACGGGTTACACCGGTTCGGTGATATTCTCTGGAGAAAAATTAACTACTGAGACCACCAAATTTAGCCAGCCTCTTAAAATTAAAGCAGGCTCTTTAGTTCTTAAGGATGGAGTGACTGTAGAGGCAAAACAAGTTACTCAAACAGACGCTAATTCTACAGTAGTGATGGATTTAGGCACGACTCTCAAAGGCACAGATAGTTCCGCTGGGACAGTTTCTCTTCCTAACTTAGCTATCAACATTGCCTCGTTGGGGGGGGGGGGGGTACGTGCCCCAGCTAAAATCCAAACACAGGCTAATCAACAAATCACCATTAACTCTTTATCCCTAATCGATCCTGATGGCAATGGCTATGAATATCCTGTATTTGGAAAAAATCTAGACTTTACTGGTGTACAAGCAGCCATTACCACGAGCGGCACAGTCACAAAACCAACTACTAATAACACTACCCAAACTCCTCACTATGGCTATCAGGGAAATTGGACCGTCTCCTGGGCTCAGGGAGCGGGAACTCAAGAACAAAATGCTACGTTCACGTGGGAAAAAACAGGCTATATTGCCAACCCCGAGCGTGTGTGTGCTTTAGTTCCTAACACCTTATGGGGGAACTTCTCTGACCTCCGTGTTATCCAAAATCTTATGGAAGTCAGTGTAGATGGTGCCGAATGTCACCGAGGCC